>CAYZVO010000232.1:0-14335 GCA_964481655.1 uncultured Enterobacterales bacterium
CCCGCGGCTGTGCGGCCGGGTGGGCCGCCGGGTCCTATTCCGAGGCCGAGGCCGACGGCGATGACAGCGACGCCTACGGTGGCGGCGACTGCGACGACGCCGACGCGACCATCCACAGCGGCGCGACGGAGACCTGGTACGACGGTGTGGACAGCGACTGCGACGGCGCCAGCGACTACGACGCCGACGGCGACGGCGATGACAGCGGCCTCCACGGAGGCTCGGACTGCGACGACACCGATCCCGCCATCCACTCCGGTGCTGAAGACAGCTGGTACGACGGCGTGGACAGCGACTGCGATGGGGCCAGCGACTACGATGCCGACGGCGACGGGGATGACCACGACGCCTACGGCGGGGCCGACTGCGACGACAGCGATCCCGCCATCCACAGCGGCGCGATGGACAGCTGGTACGACGGCGTGGACAGCGACTGCGATGGGGCGTCGGACTACGACGCGGACGCCGACGGGTACGACAGCGACGGCCACGGCGGAACCGACTGCGACGACGGCGATCCCAGCGTCTACCCCGGCGCCCTCGACGCGCTCTACGACGGGGTGGACAGCGACTGCGACGGGGCGTCGGACTATGACGCCGATCGCGACGGCTACGACACCGACGGGCATGGTGGGACCGACTGTGACGACCTGGACGCCGCGGTGTATCCCGGCGCCCCCGACAGCTGGTACGACGGCGTGGACAGCCACGGCGACGGCGCGTCGGAGTACGACGCGGAGGCCGACGGCGATGACCACGACGCCTACGGCGGGGGCGACTGCGACGACGCCGATCCGGACGTGCACAGCGGTGCCACCGAGGTCTTCTATGACGGCGTCGACACCGACTGCGACGGCCTGTCCGACTACGACGCCGACGGTGACGGCGACGACAGCGACGCCTACGGAGGCGGTGACTGCGACGACGACGACGCCAGCATCTCCAGCCTGGCCGACGAGGTCTGGTACGACGACATCGACAGCGACTGCGACGGCCTGTCGGACTACGACGCCGACGGGGACGGCTTCGAGAGCGACGCCTATGGTGGCACCGACTGCGACGACGAGGACCCCGAGCGCAACCCCGGCCAGGCTGAGACCTGGTACGACGGCGTGGACGACGACTGCGATGGTCGATCCGACTACGACGCCGACGGCGACGGCTACGACAGCGACGCCTACGGCGGCGAGGACTGCGACGACGGCGAGACCGCCGTCCACCCCAACGCCACGGACACCTGGTACGACGGCGTAGACAGCGACTGCGACGGCGCCTCGGACTTCGACCGCGACGGGGACGGCTTCGACTCCGATCTCTACGGCGGATCGGACTGCGACGACGGCAACCCCGAGGTGCACCCCGGGGCCGAGGACACACCGGATGACGGCATCGACAGCGACTGCGACGGCCAGGACGCCACGGAAGACCCCGGTCTGGACGACACGGGCGAGGGTGAGCCCAAGGGCTGCGCCTGCTCGTCACCCCCGGGCGCAGCGCCGGGCTCGGGCCTGGTTGTGCTGACGCTGCTGGCGCTGGTGGGCGTCCGGCGTCGTCGAGCTTAGCGCGCCCCGCTCAGGTACAGGTCGAACTGCTCGAAGTTGTCGGTCATGTCCGAGGTGGCCATGGACAGGGCCATGTCCTCGGGCACGTTGTCCTGCTCGAAGACCAGCCACATCGCCTGCAAGCGGTAGCTGCCGTTGTCCCGGGGCAGGAACAGGTTGAGGTAGTACTGCTCCTGGATGGTGATCCAGTCGAAGTTGACCTCGGGGGGCGCCACGAACCAGTTGCGCATCACCATGCCGCTGCCCTCGTCCAGGTCCACCCACAGGTACTGGCTGTGGGCGTTCGAGGTGCTGGTGATGCCCAGGGCGTAGGAGGTGACCATCTCTTCGAGGGCCTCGAGGCGCTCGCAGTCCTGGTCCAGGAAGCAGGCGTCGTCGCCGATGTACTCGCGGCTGTACTCCTCGTACAGCTCAGGGAAGACCTCGTCCTGGTCCACCCCGGCCACCGCGTAGGCGGAGTCGTAGACGCCGTGCTCCGAGCGGTGGGCCATGGCCAGCCCCAGGATGCCCTCGACCGAGCGCTCGCTGCCGTCCAGGCTGTTCACGGTCTCCTGGGTCAGATCGGTGACCACGTAGCCTTCGGTGGCGTCCTCCCAGTGGAGATCGAGCCAGGCCAGCAGGTTGGCCATGCCGGCTTCCGTGGTCGCCGTGTCCTCGTCTGCGTGGTGGCTGTAGAGGTAGCCGCACAGCTCGTCCAGATCCTCCGGCGCGTCGGGCGGAGGCTTGCAGGCGAGGGCGGTGAGGGCGATCAGGGGCAGGAGCGGGCGCATGGCGCCATGGTAGCACCGCCAGATCGGCCACGAATGAATCATTTGGCCCCGCAATGGCGGTGCCGGCCTCCCGGATCCCGCCAGATCGGCCACGAATGAATCATTCGGCCCCGGAATGGCGGTGCCGGCCTCCCGGATCCCGCCAGATCGGCCGCGAATGAATCATTCGGCCCCGCAATGGCGGTGCCGACGTCCCGGATCCCGCCAGATCGGCCGCGAATGAATCATTCGGCCCCGCAATGGCGGTGCTGCCGGCGGCTATCCCCCGGTTCCCCTGAACTTGTCCTCTTCGTCCCGGAAGTAGAAGTTGAACGTGGTCAGCGACCCGTACGCCCGGGTGATCTGGGTCTGCATGTCGGCCTTTTCGGCGGTCGACAGGCTCTTGTTGCTGTTGACCTTCTGCTCGAGCACCCGCAGCTTGTCCCGCACCGCCGTGATCTTCTTGAAGAAGTTCAGCGTGGGCACCGCCCGCACCTCGCGGCCCTGGTCGTCCTCGAACAGGATGCGGCCCTTCATCATGCCGCGGGCGATGGCGATGTCGCTGCGGCCTTGCTCCTCGTTGAGCACATCGCGCACAGCCTCGGTCATCAACTCGTACAGCGTCGCTTCGTCCATGGAATGCTCCGGTGGGGTAGGAAGGAACAGAAGGTATCCTCGCGTCCACCCGTGAACGAGCCCGAGGCCGAGCCCGTGCCCGGCACGCGGTGCGACCCAGACCATTGCCCGGGATCCACAATGCCCATCCCCGCCTCCCGCGCCCGCGGCGCCTTCCTCGGCCTCGCCCTCGGCGACGCCTGGGGCCAGCCCCTCGAGTTCCTGCAGGGCCAGCGGGTCCGCGAGCACGCCGTGAGCCTCGAGCCCGGCGTGTTCCGCTGGACCGACGACACCCACATGGCCCTGTACCTGGCCGAGGCCCTGCTCTCCCTCGACGAAGGCCCCTTCGACGAGCAGGCCTTCGGCGACGCCGCGGCGGCCCAGTGGCTGGCCTGGCGGCACGACCCCCTCACCCCCAGCACCGCCCCCGGCGGCACCTGCCTGCGGGGCATGGAGCGCTTCGAGGCCAGCGGCGACTGGCGCAGCAGCGGCGATCCCGGCTCCGACGGCTGCGGCGCGGTCATGCGCATCGCGCCCCTGGCCATGGCCCTCGAAGGCCCCGCGCTGACCCGCGCGGCGCAGATCCAGGCCATGATCACCCACGGCCACCCCAACGCCGTGGAGGCCGCCGTGGCCGCCAGCCACCTGCTGCGCTGGACCATGGAGCAGGGCCGCTTCCACGTGGAGCTGGTCCAGCGGGCCGTGACCCAGCTGCGGGGCACCTGGGCCCGCGGCGGCGTGGTGGCCGAGGCCCTGCTGGCCGCCATCGACTTCACCGCCAGGCCCGACCACCGCTGGCTCGATGAAGCCTCGATCCCCACCGGCGACGGCGGCTGGCGCTCGGCCTCGG
Organism: uncultured Enterobacterales bacterium; assembly: GCA_964481655.1. GTDB lineage: Bacteria > Myxococcota_A > UBA796 > UBA796 > JAFGLY01 > CALDOK01. The sequence goes on from CAYZVO010000232.1 coordinate 3,777, forward strand.
CCCTGGGGTTGGCGGTGGCGGCGGCCCTGTACTGGGGCCGGGACTTCGGCACCGCGGTGGACAAGGCCGCCCGCATCCACGGCGACTCCGACTCCGTGGCCTGCCTCTGCGGCATGTTCCTGGGGGCGGCCGCTGGCGAGGAGATCCTCCCGGCCGCCTGGCTCGAGCCCCTCCCCGAGCGCGCGCGCATCGCGGCGCTCGCGGATCGACTGGCGGCTCGCTCCCGCTGACGCCGGGAGCACGGCCGGGTCCGCGCCCCTGGGGTGTCCGTGCTAAGACACACTCCTGTGGACGCCACGCCACCCGTGGGTTCTCGCCCCCCTGGAGCTCCCATGCGCCTCCTCGCCTCCCTGCCCCTGCTGCTCGTCGCCTGCGCCAACCCCGCGGTCGACTTCCCGCCGCCCCCGGGCTCTTCCGGCCCAGCTCAGGGCTCTTCCGGCCCAGGCCCGGGCACCCAGGCTGCGCCTCCGCCCGTCGAGGGTCAGGGCGATCAGCCCCCTTCGGAGACCCCCGCCATCCAGGGCGGAGGCTCGGTCCCGGCCGTCGCCGAAGGTGCTCCGTGCTGGCCCACCGGCGTGACCCAGGAGACCCACAGCTTCGACGAGGACGACGCCGTCCGCCTCACGGGCACCATCGATGTCCCCGACGACAACGAGACCTCGATCCTGGTGGACATCATGGGTGAGTCCGGCGCCGGCTACCGTCCGGCCTACCAGATCATCTGCGACGCCACCGGCCAGCTGGACATCCTGGTTCCCGAGAAGCTCGGTGCCGTGGTCGTCACGGCCTACCTGGACGTCGACGGCAACGGCCCCTCCGACAGCGATCCCGCGGGCGTGTCCAAGACCCTCGAGGTCGGCACGGACGCCATCTCGGGCATCGAGGTCGAGATCGAGGCCGGCACGGACATGAGCGCCTACCGGACCATGCAGGACGCGGGCCCCGGCGTGGTCACCCCCGTCGATCCCGACGCGGCCAACCCGCCGGACATCCCCGAGCCGACGGATCCCGACGCGCCCCCGCCCGTCGAGCTCGGCCCTGACGGCGCCGACGATCCGGCTGCTCCCGCCCCGGCCCCGACCGAGGCGCCCGCACCGGACGCCGCGGCCGAGCCGGCCCCTGCCGCGACCCCGTGAACCGGACCGCCAGCGCTGGGCGCTGGCTGCTCGCCCTGGCGGCCCTGCTGCTGGCGCTGCTGTGCGCTGAGCTGTGGGTGCGCGCCGCTGGGCTCGGCTCGCCGACGCTGGCGGAGGATCTGTTCCTGCGCTGGGAGCCGGGCAGCCCCTGGGAGCTGCAGCCCGAGCCCGGCGTCGATGTGGGGCTGAAGCCCGGCTTCGACGGGCGCATGGTGTACCTGCGCGCCAACGACGGCGCCGAGGTCCACAGCGCCGCGGTCGAGACCTCGAGCTGGGGCCTGCGCGGGCCCGAGCCCAGCCCGGAGCCTGCCGACGGCCAGTGGCGCATCCTGGCGCTGGGGGATTCCATCACCTTCGGCCAGGGGGTCGAGGGAGAGCAGACCCTGGTGGCGCAGGCCGAGCGCGCGCTGCGACACTCCGGCCGGGTGGAGGTCATCAACGCCGGGGTGCCGTCCTGGGATGGGCGCATGGAGGCCGCCTGGCTCGATCGGGTCGGGTACCGCCTGCGGCCGCACCTGGTGGTGCAGCTGGTGTTCCTCAACGACGTGGCTCCGCCCGAGCTTCCCGGCGCAGGGGCGCTGGACGACCTGCCCCTGAACGATCCCGGCTGGGCTCGCACCGAGGCGGGGGTCCGTCGCGCGAGCCACCTCGTCAACCTCGGCATGCGCAGCGTCGAGCGCCGCCGGCTGGCCCGTGAGCTGAGCGGCGGACAGCTGCACGGCTCGGGCTCCTGGCTCGACGGCCTGCGGGAGCCCCGGGCCGAGGCCAAGGCCGCCGAGCAGGCCGCCTGGCTGCTGCGCAGCTGCAGCACCCACGGCATCCCCTGTGTCGTGGCGCTGCTGCCACCCTTCGCCACCCCCAGCCGGGATCCGGGCTGGGACATCCTGGAGATGATCGCCGGGCAGGCCGAGGCCGCGGCGCTGCCCGTGCTGCACCTCGAGCGCAGCCTGCAGGCGCTCGAGCCCGCCGAGCGGGTGCTGTTCCCGGCAGATCCCCACCCCAGCCCCCGGGCGCACCGCCTCATCGGGGAGGCCCTCGCCGAAGGGCTGTCCCCGTGGCTCGCGGAGCCGGAGCGGCTCGAGGCGCTGGTGGAGCGGCAGCGGGAGGCCCTCGCGGCGGGTGGCGATCAGCGCTGACCCGGGCCCTCGGGCGGCGGCTTGCGCAGGGGCATGCTGCCGTGGCGGGCCGGGCGGGACAGGTCCTCGGGCCACAGCTCGAGGTTCGCCCGCAGCTCGGCTGGCGAGACGGCGCCGTCGGCGTCCAGGTCGAGGCGGCGCAGCAGATCCGCGGGGTCGGCCGCGCGCAGTTCGTCCTGGCCGAGGCTGCCGCTGCCGTCGCTGTCGAGCTCGGCGAACAGGGGCTCGAGGGGATCGCTGATGCGCTGGCCCGCGGTTGGGGCGTCGGGCGGACAGCCGGCCAGGGCCAGCGCCGTGAGCAGCATCGCCACCACCCGGATCACGGTGACGCCTCGGCGGGGGGCTCGCCCTCGGCGGGGGGCTCGCCCTCGGCGGTCCAGTAGCCGCCCTGGCGGAGGGCCTTCTGCAGGGCCTGCTTGCGGTCCTCCTCGAGGCCGTGGGGGAGCTTGCCATAGCGGCCCGGGTGGTAGGGCCAGTGGGCCAGCCAGCCCTGCAGGCCCGCGAAGACCTCCGGCTCGTCCCCCTGCACGTCGGGCCCGTCGCCGTCGCGGTGCAGCGACCAGCGCATCGGGGCGTCGTTCTGGGTGCGCCGACCCCGCAGCTCCCAGCCCGGGCTCCGGGCCCAGTAGCAGCAGAGCGAGGCCCCCAGCACCACGCCCTCGCTGGGCTCCACGGCGCTGGGCTGGCCCAGGGCCCCCAGGAAGCTGCGGCCGGTGGCGCTCGCGGGGGGCTGCAGCTGCAGGTATTCGATGATGGTGGGGCTGAGCCCCGTGAGGGAGATGAGCTCATCGCTGCGCCGGGGGGCGTCGGTTCCCCCGGGCATCCGGACCACCAGCGGGACGTGGAAGACCCCGTCCCCCACTTGATCGTCGTGGTGGAAGCGCGCGCGCTCCTCGCCGAGTCCCTCGCCGTGGTCCGCCAGCACGATGATCAGGCTGTCGTCGAGCAGGCCCCGCTGCTCGAGCCCGTGCAGCAGGCGCCCCAGGCCGTAGTCGACGGAGCGCACCGCGGCGTCGTAGTGGGCGATCGCGTGGGTGAGGTCCTGGGGATCGGGGCCGCCGCCCTGGCGGTTGCCCGGGAAGGTGCGCATGCAGGTCCGGGTGGCGCCGCGCAGCTCGCAGGGGTCGTCCCGCTTGGGGTTGTCGCTGCGGTGCAGGAAGCCATCGTAGTCGGGGTCATACAGCTCCGCGAAGGCCGACGGCGCGGTGTAGGGCGAGTGGGCGTCGTAGCCGACGACGAACAGGAAGAAGGGCTCCGCGGGGGCCTCGTCGAGCCAGGCCAGGGCCCGGTTCACGACGGGGGCCATGGGGCTCATGCTCTCGAGGTTGTCGTAGGTGGCGAAGCCCCGATCCAGGCCCGTGCTCGTGTCCAGGTGGGGCCCGGAGTTGAACGCCGCGGTCTGGTAGCCGTAGGCGCTGAGCACCTCGGCCAGGGTGGCGTGGGCGGGGTCCACCGCCCCCTGCAGGAAGCCGACCCCGTGCCCCAGGGCGTCCAGGCCCGTGAACATGCTGGCGTAGGACGGCAGGCTCCAGGCCGCCGCGGCGTAGGCGCGCTCGAAGGTGGTGGCGCCCGGCAGGCCGGCCAGCTCGTCCAGCGATGGGGTGGTGTTCCGGGGGTAGCCGGACAGCCCCGTGTGGTCCCAGCGCACCGTGTCCAGGGACACCAGCACGATGTTGGGTCTGGGGGCTTCACCGTCCCGGGGGTCGTCACCGCCGCCGCAGCTCAGGCTCATCGTGGCGATGGCGATCAGAGCGATGGTGGCGAGCTGCGGCATGCCTCGAGCATAGCGCGCGGGCTGTGGTTCAGCCCTGCCGAGACCCGCTCAGGGGCCAGCGCCACCCTCCGTGAGCAGCCCTTGCTCCAGCAGCCCCTGCTCGATCCACTTCGCCAGCAGCGCGTGCCCGGCGGCGCTGGGGTGGCCCCGATCGACCCAGAAGGCGCCCCCGAGGGGCTCTCCCGCCTCCCTCCACGCGCCGGGCAGGTCCACCCGGAACACTCCGCGCTCGCGGCTCAGCTGCCGCAGGAAGGTGTCCCCGGTGTAGGGTCCCGGCTCCCTGTACAGGGGCTCCAGCACGACCAGCGGGATGTCGCGCTCCCGGCAGGCACGGATCAGGGACCACCACGCCCGCTCTCGGTCCTCCGACGGCACCCGCACTCCGGAGAATGTGTCCCCGGACCAGTCCTCGCTGTCCTCCACGGCCGGCACGCGCAGCACCAGCTTGCGCAGGGCCAGGTAGAGGCGGCTTGTGTAGGCCACGGACAGCAGCGGGGCGATGGGGGCCCGGATCTGGTACAGCTCCCAGTCGCTGTGGCGCACCGACACCAGGAAGTGGTGAGGATCCACGACCCCCCGCGGCAGGAAGTCGTTGGCCAGGTGGTAGGCCATGACCATGTCGGGCTCGAGGGCCAGCCCCCGCTCCTTGAGCCAGGTGGCCGACTGCCAGATGGTCCACGCGCCGTGGCCAGCGTTGACCACCTGGACCGCCCCGGCCCCGCCCTGGCGCGCCTCCAGCCGGTCCTCCAGCTGCTCGCTGTAGCTCTGATCCCAGGCCACGGCGTGGCCCCAGGTGGTGGACTCCCCCAGGGACAGGATCCGAAGCTCGCCGGGGGGCTTGGGCTGCGCGATCTCCTCGTCTCGCAGGCCCAGGCTGTTGGTCTGCAGCTGCATGCCCAGCGGCTCGAGCCAGGTGTCCACCCCGGGCCGCATGGTCCAGATGATGGTGGGGTGGTCCTCGAGGAAGGGCATCGCCGGGTTGAGCAGCACGTCCTCGGGGCCGTAGATCAGCCGCGCCCCCAGCTCGGCCAGGACCAGGGCCCCGGCGCTCACCAGCAGCGACAGCGCGACCCGGACCAGCCAGCGCCGCATCAGCCCTGCCCCAGGCGGTAGAGCAGGACGCCGTCGGCGGGCTCGGGGTCCACCGGAGAGCCCAGGGCCCGCTCCAGGTAGGCCTTGATGGGCCCCCGGGTCTCCGGCGGCAGCTCGGCCTCGTGCAGCAACAGGGCGCGGTAGTCGGCGCCCTCGAGCCACATCAGGGAGCCCGCGAGGTCCGTGGGCTCGGACAGCTCGGCCCCCATCATCAGCTGGACCAGATCGCGCATCAGGCCGATCTGGAACACCGCCCGGCCCTCGTTGCCCTTGTCCACGATCCCCAGGCCCTTGTGGTGAAAGCCCTGGTGGAACAGGTGGCGCTGGTTCAGGCGCGCCAGCGCGGTCTGACGCTCGGTCCCCAGGCGGCTGTTGGTCCCCAGCTCACAGGGGAACTCCAGCACGCCATAGACCTCCGGATCCCGGGCCAGATCCAGGTAGGCCTCGGCCAGCTCGATCCGCTGGACCTCGTGGGGGAAGGGCACGCCGGAGACCAGCATCAGATCGATACCCACCAGCGCTGTGAGCCCGGGACCCAACCAGCGGGCCTGGCGGGGCAGGCGAGCCAGCAGGGCGTCCAGGCCGAGGGCGGCCAGCACCGCGGCGGCCAGCATGGCGACCACCACCATGCGGTAGCTGAGGATGATGGCGCTGCCGGCGTCGCTCAGGGCGGTCAGCCAGCCCAGGGGCATGGTCACGGTGCCCAGCAGGGGCAGGGTGGCCTCGCGGCCCATGGCCAGCACGCCGAAGACCAGCAGCAGGGCCCACAGGGGCCCGTCGCGCCGGGCGCCCCGGGACCACAGGGCGACGCCTGCCAGGGCCAGCACCGTCAGGCCCAGGTAGGCGAAGTGTCGCTCGCCGGGGATGGCCGTGGCGGCGCTGCCCAGCTCGAGGGGCAGCAGCAGCTCCCACAGCGAGGCCGCCAGCTCGAAGGTCTCCTGGGCGCTGCCGGTGGAGGGCGACAGCAGGCTCTGGGTCCGGCCCAGGTAGTAGCGCAGCAGCGGCGCGCAGAGGGCGAGGCTGCCCAGCGCGGCCGCGACCAGGCTGCCCAGGCCCAGCAGGCGGCGGCGCCCGCCCTCGGCCCGCAGGGCGCCCCACAGGCCCAGCAGCGCGCAGCCCGCGGCCGAGAACACGAAGTAGTAGGGGCTGCTGACCAGGCAGAGCACCGCCAGCAGCCAGACCAGGGGTGTCAGCCACCAGCGCCCTCGCCGCCCGATCTCCCAGGCGCACAGCAGCAGCAGGGCGATCCAGCCGTGGTTGTACTTGGCCAGCTGACCGTTGTGGACCAGGCCGGTGACGTAGGGGCCGAAGCCGAAGGCCAGCGCCGCCACCGCGGCCCCCGTGGCGCGGGCGCCCATGCGCCGGGCCAGCAGCCAGGCGGCCCAGGGGGCGATGGTCAGGGACAGCAGCGCGCTGATGTTGAAGCTGGGGACCAGGCCCATGGCCTGGCGCAGCAGCACCCCCACCCCCAGGTTGAAGCCCGCGATGAGCACCAATGGGCCACCGCGGGGCCACTCCAGCATCTGCGTGCGGACCGTGATGCCCTCGCTCAGGCCGTCGGGCAGGGGCTGGATGGAGAGGAAGCCGGGGTTGTGGAGCCCGGCGTTGGCGAGCTCGAGGGCCCAGGCGTGGGACCAGTGGTACTTGCCCGTCAGGAAGCCGTGCTGCAGGTCCGCCGCCAGGGGCCAGGTGTAGGCGCAGACCGCCAGGGCGCACAGCAACAGCACCACCAGGGCCTCGCGCAGGCCGGGGCCACGGGGCGGGGTGGGGGCGCTCATCGCACCGGCTCCTGGGGGTCCACCCAGCGGGCGGAGGGCCACCACAGGCCCCCTTTGCCCGGGACCCCCGGGTAGGTCTTGGTGAAGGGGTCCCGCTCGGCGAAGGCCTGCTCCGCGCTACCCAGCAGATCGTCGGGGCTCAGCTCCGCGGCGGCCGCCTCGAGGGCCGCGAAGGCCTCGGGGCTCGCGGCGTAGACCGCGGTGCCGTCGGAGAAGACCAGCGCCGGGCCGAGGCGATCGGCGAGCAGGTCCAGGTAGTGGCGGTAGTCGGTGACCTCGTTCTCTGGCAGGTAGGACAGGTGCAGCACCAGGTAGGCGTAGCCCTACTCGAGCAGCGCCTCGCCGTGGCCAAGGCCTCGGTCGGTGGGCGCGTCCCCGGGGCGGCGGGTGCGCGCCGGATCCTGCAGCTGCAGCAGCTCCCAGACCAGGGGGACCCGGGTGGCCACCGTGGGGAGTGGGCCCACGCGGATGGCCATGTCCACGGGCCTCTCGTGCAGGTGCTGGTACCAGAAGTAGATCCGCCGGGGGTTCTGTCCCAGGTACAGGGGGTAGTTGAGCACGGCCCCCTCGGCCTCCGCGCGGCCCAGCGTGATGGCGTGGGGGGCGGGCCAGGTCTCCATGGTCTGGAAGGGGATGGGGCAGGGCTGGATCACCAGCATCTCGGCCAGCACCGCCACCACGAGGACCCCCTGGGCGATGGCCACGCCGCGGCCTCCCCCTGGGACCCGCGCCCGCAGCCGCTCGGCCAGGCCCTCGAGGGTCCAGGCCAGGCCCATGCTGAGGAACAGGCCCGTGAGGACCGCCATGCGGTGGGGCATCGTGAAGCGGGTCAGGGGCAGCCCGGAGCTCATCAGCCAGCTCCAGGGGGTCAGGATCGGCTCCCCTGGCTCCCCGAGCAGGCGGCCTTCGTACTGCAGGGCCGGGCCCACGGAGAGGATCAGGAAGACCAGGGCCAGAGCCGGCCACGCCCAGCGCAGGGCGTCGCGGCGCCCCAGCGCCGGGGCCGCCAGGCCCAGCACCAGCAGCGCGAAGCCGGGGTAGACCAGGTCGTGGAAGGGCGGGGCGAGGCGGTCAAGGTGGGGCAGGGGGGCGCCGGGCTGGACGAAGTGCAGCAGGTCGGTGGTGTTGGGGGGGGCCAGGGACGCGCTCCCCACCAGGGCGAGGGAGTCGGGGGCCGCCAGGCTCTGCTCGATGAACAGGGCCAGCGGCACGAAGGCCCCGGCGCCCACCGCCACGGCCGCCCCCACGGCCAGCAGGATCGCCAGCTGGCCGGGCTCCCGCCGGCGCTGCCACCACAGCAGCGCCAGCACCACCGCCGACGGGATGACCATCCCCATCGCGTAGTACTGGTTGTTCAGCAGCAGCAGGAACAGCAGCAGCGCGGCGCGCACCGCGCGGGCGACCGTCGGCCGCTGCACCACGCTCACCAGGGCCCACAGCCACAGCGGAGCCCAGCCCATGGCCATGGCCTCGAGGTTGCCGTTGTACGTCTCGCCCAGCATGTGGGGGCACAGGGCGAAGCTGGTGGCGGCCAGGACCGCGGGCCAGCGGCCGATGCCCAGCTGCCGGGCCAGCAGGAAGGCGCCTCCGGCGGCGAGCAGGAACAGCAGCCACTGCTCGGTCATGAACGCGATGGGCAGCCCTACCAGCAGCTGCAGGGGCAGCAGCAGCGTGGCCATGAACAGGTCCTTGGCCCACAGCACACCGCCGACGGGGTGATCCTGCAGCGCGGTCCGGAACGGCAGGCTGTGGTCCACCAGCAGGTGCCAGCGCAGGGCGAAGTGGCTCCACAGGAAGCCCCAGGTCTCCGTGCGGTGGGAGCCCACCGTCATGCGCCCGCCCCAGCGCAGCGCGTCCGCGTAGAACACCAGCAGCACGGGCAGCTGCAGCGCGAGGGTCAGGGCCAGGCCCCTCGGATCCCAGCGCTCGTCGGGCTCGGCGGGGGAGGGCGGGGGCGGGGGAGAGGCCAGGGCGCAGCTCCTACATGAACGGGATCTTCTTGCGGGCCTTGACCTCGCGCCCGTAGGCCCGCACCCACTCCATCACATCGTCGGGCAGGGGTCCATCCGCCATGGCGTCGAGGTTGGCGTCCAGCTGCGCCCGGTCGGCGGGTCCGGTCCAGACCGCGTGCACGTGGGGGCTGCTCAGGCAGAAGCGGTAACAATGCGCCGCGGTCAGGGGCGGCACGCTGCTCCCCGCCTCGCCGGGGAAGGGGGGCAGCTCGATGCCGGCGATGGGGCGGATGAGCTGACGCCACGAGGTGGCCGTGTAGGCGAAGATGGTGGGGTTGCGGGCGGCGGTGTGGGGGAAGATGTCCTGCTCGGCCCCGGGGTGCTTGGCGTTGTAGCGGATCATGAACGCCTCGAGGATGGAGTCGGCGGCCAGCCGGCCGGCGCGGGGCCGGTCGTGGATGCTGGTGCCGATGGCGGCGACCTTGCCCTCATCCTTGAGCTTCATGAGGGTGTCCTGGACGCCCTGGGTGAACACGGAGCCGCGACCCAGCCAGCTCAGCAGGTAGTAGTCCAGCCGATCGACGCCCAGGCTGCGCAGCGCCTTCTCCACCCCGCGCCGGACCATGCCCGCCGTGTAGGCGGTGCCGAGCATCACCACGCAGTGGGCCTCGGGGTCCCGGGCGACCACCGAGCGGATCACCGGCGTGGCGGCCTTGTAGCGGGGGGTCCAGAGCCACAGGTTGGCCCCCCGCTCCGCGGCGTGGAAGGCGTCGGCGGGCTTCATGCCGTAGTTGGCCGCGATGCCCATGCGCATCACGCGCCTGCCGGTGGCGGGGAGGATCGCGTGCGCAAAGTCGGTGGTGGTCGCCGCTTCGTTCATGGGCTGCTCCGGGGGAAATGTCAGATCGGTGTGAACCAGCCTTCGAGATGGCCCGCTGTGTCCGACAGAGGACGTGATAACCTCGGCGGTTGATTGGAGGCCCTATGAGGAATGCCCTCACACTGTCCCTGCTGTTGCTGCTCGGCTGTCCCAAGGATCCCGAGGGCGACGACACCGCGCCCCCGGACGACACCGGCCCCGACGTGATCGACGTCGACGAGGATGGCTACCCCGAGGAGGTGGACTGCAACGACCGGGACGCCTCCGTCCACCCCGGGGCCGAAGAGGTCTGCGACGGCATCGACAACGACTGTGACGACGCCGTCGACGAGGACCTGCTCATCGTGGGCTACCCCGACGAGGACGGTGACGGCTACGGCCCCGACGACGCCGGCGAGGAGCTCTGCGAGCTGCCCGACGGCTGGACCGAGCAGGCCGGCGACTGCGACGACACCCGGGACGATGTCTACACCGGCGCGGACGAGCCCTGTGACGGGGTCGACAACGACTGCGACGACGAGATCGACGAGGACGGCGACAGCACCTGGTACCAGGACGCCGACGGCGACGGCCACGGGGACGCCTCCGTGTCCATGGACGCCTGCAGCCCGGGCGACGGCTGGGCCTCCAGCGACGATGACTGTGACGACAGCCGCGCGGACGTGTACCCCGAGGCCGACGAGGTCTGTGACGAGGTGGACAACGACTGCGACGACGCCGTGGACGAGGGCGTGACCACCACCTTCTACGCCGACGACGACGACGACGGCTGCGGCGACGACCCCAGCACCGACCAGGCCTGCACAGAGCA
>CAYZVO010000233.1:0-14224 GCA_964481655.1 uncultured Enterobacterales bacterium
GGAGAGGGGAGAACAGGGTGAGCCAGCTCCACCCCCTCCCCCCGGAGGGGAGAGGACAACCCGCCCGGCGCAGCCGGACCGCTCAGCGCCTCCGCCGCCGCGCCAGCGCGATCAGCCCCAGCAGCGCCAGGGGTGACGCACCGACCCCGGTCGCGCAGCCACCACAGCCGTCCTCACCGTCACCGCCCCCCGTGTCATCCGGGCTCTCGCCCCCGGTGTCATCCGGCGTCTCGCTCCCGGTGTCCCCCGTGTCCCGAGGCGCGCAGTCCGGATCCTCGCCGTCCACCAGCCCGTCACAGTCATCATCCAGCTCGTTCCCACAGTCCTCGGCCGTGCCGGGCCCGACGCTGGGATCATCATCGTCGCAGTCCCCATCGCAGATGCCCACACCGTCACCATCCTGGTCCACATCTCCAGGATTCTCGGCACCGGGCGAGCCGAAGTCACCATCGCCATAGGCGTAGCCACCGTCGCTGGGGGTGGTGTCCCACCAGGTCACATCGTCGTTGCTGTCCACGTCCGACGCCCCCGGGCACAGATAGTGGCTCTGGCCGGCCAGGCTCTCCCAGGGGGTGACGTTGCGGTACTCGACCCGATCCATCAGGTCCTCGCCCGCCATCAGCTGGATGTCGTCGTCGTCGTAGGAGCGCAGAGGGAACGCCGCGTAGCTGTAGACCCAGTCCGGCTCCGGCAGGCCGCCGTTGAGCAGGGCGTCGGACTCCACCGCGAACAGCGCGTAGTCACCCGCCTCGATGATGAGATCGTCGTCGATGACGAAGCCGTCGCGGAGCTCGTCGGTCACCCGCCAGCTGCGCAGGTTCACGGCGCTGGAGCCCGCGTTGTACAGCTCGAACCACTCACCCAGGGACTGGTCCACCGCCGCGGTCTCGTCCATCAGCTCGGTGATGACGATGGAGCCGGCCTCGAGCCAGTCCTCGTCGGCCACCTCGTCGCAGTCGTTGTCGATCAGGTCCTGGACCTCCTTGTTGCCCGGGAAGCGGTCGGGATCGTCGTCGTCGCAGTCACCGTCGCAGACGTCCCAGCCGTCGCCGTCGTCGTCGTGGCAGCACACGCCGGCGGGGTTGGCGGCACCAGGGGTGCCGTAGTCGCCGCCCAGCTTGGAGGCGCCGTAGTCGTAGGCCGGCTCGAAGGGGGTGCCGCACCAGGGCAAGGCGCTGTCGTTGAGGGTCGCGTCCATGTAGCCGGGGTCCAGGTACATGGAGCCGCCCTCGGGCACGGTCCAGGGGTCGGGCACGTAGCTCAGCTCGTCGATGACCACCGAGCCCATGCCGACGGCGAAGCTGTCGCCGCTGTTGTTGAGGTGGAAGGTGTTCCAGTCGAACACCCAGTCCACCGGGGGCAGGTTGCCGTTGACCTGGGGCAGGTCCACCGCCGCGAACAGACCGTACTCCCCCGGCGGGATCACCACGTGCTCGTCCACGGTGACCGACGCGGCGCTGTCGGTGAAGGTCCAGCCGTACAGGTCGATGGCCCGGGCGCTGGCGTTGTACAGCTCGAACCACTCGCCGGTCTGGTCGTCCGAGACGCGGGAGTCGGGCATCATCTCGCTGATGACGATGTCGCCGACCGAGACGAAGTCCTCGTCCACCAGCCCGTCGCAGTCGTTGTCCACGCCGTCGTCCACCTCGGTGGCGTGGGGCCCGGTGTCGGGATCGTCGTCGTCGCAGTCGCCGTCACACTCGCCGGTGCCGTCGCCGTCGAGGTCGTCGCACTCCACGTCGTAGAGGATGGCCAGGCCGTCGGTGAGGGCGTCGGTCTCGCAGCTGTAGGACAGCCCCAGCACGCGGTTGTCCTGGATGCCCACGGTGGCGCTGGCGCCCCCGCTGAACTCGTCCTCGCCGGTGACGGTCTCGTACTGCATCAGGATGCTGTTGGCGCTCTCCTCGAGGACCACCTGGAAGCTGAACAGGGTGGCGCCGCCGTAGTGGGGCACCTGCTCGTACTGCACGACCAGCTGTCGGTTTGGGGCGCTGCCCAGGACCTCCCAGAAGACGCCGCCACCCACCGGGCCCTCCTCGGTGTTCATGTCGTCCCAGAACGGCAGGATGAGGGTGTCGGAGCCCTCGCTGTTGTCGTCGGGGATGCAGTCGTTGCGGTTGTTGATGGTGGTGCTGGCCCCGAACAGCAGGGCGCCGTCACCCACGGTGACCTCGGTGTAGGCCCCGCCGTAGAAGTAGAAGCTGAACGGCAGCGCGATGGTCTCTTCGCTGTCGTCGGTCAGGCCCAGATCGGTGCCGGTGGTGGAGATGTCGGTCCAGCTGTAGACCGGGCCGTCGGCCTCGTCCGAGTCGATGAAGGTGTAGCCATAGGCGTCCGGCCCGCCGGTGGCAGCCAGCAGGGGCGCGCAGAGCAGCAGCAGGGCGATCATGGCTGCACCTCCGCCGCATCCTCGGGCCCTCGGTTGAGGGCGTAGAGGTCGTGGATGAAGCTGAAGTGCCCCATCAGGTGGGTGCTCGGATCCGCGGGCCACTCGAGCTCCCAGGCGGTGCGCTTGTCCAAGGTGACCTCGCGGATGGCTCCGTCGGTGCCGTAGGTGATGAAGGTGTTGCCGTTGTCGAGCCGGAAGGCCTCGCCGCCGTAGTTGGCGTAGTTGAGGACCTCGTCGCCGTAGCTCCAGATGGCCACCATGGTCTCGGTCGTATCGTCCACGTAGTACTCGTGGGCGTACTGCACCCCCGACTGGAGCCGGGAGTGGGTGGAGGCGATGACGGTGCCGTCCGGGGAGTAGTTGGGGTAGTGCTGGTAGTCGACCTCGGTCCACTCGGGATCGAAGGCCCAGCCCCCGGCGGCCTGGCCGAAGCGGCGCACCACCTCGCCGGTCTCGTAGTCGATCTCGACCACGGTGTCGTTGTTGTACTGGGACCAGAAGACCGTGCCCTGGTCCTGGTTGTAGACCACCGAGTTCACCGAGCAGTAGCTGCTGCTGTAGCCGGCCTCGCGGGCGTAGACGGAGCAGTTGAAGATCTCGCGCTCGGTGCCATCGGGGTAGCGCTCGACGAGCAGCTTGTCCGACCGGCTGGCGTCGTAGAGGATGGAGCCCCCCGGGATCTCGTCGAAGGAGAAGCCCATGTCCCGCAGCTCGAGGTGCTCGTTGTAGCGCTTGTCCAGGGTGTAGCGGTCGATGATCGGCTCGATGCCAGAGCCCCAGACGTAGTTGGTGGTGCCCTCCATCAGGATGTGGGTGCCGTCGGCGGCCACCTGCGTGAAGATGTTGAGCCGGCTGCCGGGGACCTCGTGGTACCAGACCACCCGGGCCTGGCGATCGACGATGAAGCTCCAGCAGGGCCCGCTGTAGGAGGATCCGGTGACGTCGAGGGAGCCCATCACCCAGGGATGATCCGAGGCGAGGGTCGGATCGTGGGAGATGAGGATGGGCAGGGTCAGCTCGTAGGGCAGCGCCCCCGTCGAGGCGAGGATGGGCTCGCTGTAGCTGGTGACCTCGCCGCCGTTGGCCACCCGCAGCTCGACCTCGGTCTCCGACGGGATGCCCAGGACCACCTGGCTCGCTTCGCCGGCCTCCCACGCCGTGGCGGGGGTGCTCAGCCAGTCCTCGGTCTCGAAGCGGTACTCGATCCAGGCCTGGTCGCTGGGTTCGTCCTGGGTCCAGCTGAGCTCCAGGATGGTGACCACCTCGGCGTGCACGGCCGCCGACAGCTCCGAGACCGGCGCCAGCGGGGCGTCCGGAGCGGTGTCGCCCGTGTCCCCGGCGGGCTGGGTGTCATCCGGCTGGGTGTCCTCGGCCTGGGTGTCGTCAGGCTGGGTGTCGTCGGCTTGGGTGTCGTCGGTGTCCGGCCCGCAGCCGTCACAGGCGGCCAGCGCGCAGAGGGCGACGAGCATCACGGCGGGGATCGTTCGCATCGGCAGCTCCAGGGATGAGCGTATCGCGGCGTGCACACGCCTCTAGGTGCGCCCGTCACCGGATCCGTGCGTCAGGTCCCCGTCAAGCGTCCCCGATCAGCCCTCGTCTCCCCCGGGGGTCCAGGCCATGCCGAGGGCGAAGATGGTGTTGGTCACACCGAAGGTCCCCTTGCCCACGTCCTTGCCCTCGTGAACCAGACCGCTCAAGGGATCGATGGCCACCTGACGGGCCAGGGTGCGGTCGATCTCCTGCCGGGGCACGAAGCTCTGGAAGAAGCCCAGATCCAGGGAGAGCGTGTCGGGCACCACCGCGATGGACCCACCGATGCCGTAGCCGAACTTCAGCCCGTCGGGCAGCAGGACCGCCTGGTAGTCGGGGTCCACCGCCGAGGTCTCCATCATCACGCCCAGCCGCCCGGTGAAGCGGTCCCGCACCTGGTGCTGGCCGCCCAGGCGCACCGACCAGGCGTCGGTGAAGGTGGTGGGCAGGACGATGTCGTCCTCGATGAGCGCGGTGGCGTCCTGGGCGCCGTCGCCGTCCATGTCCAACCCGATGGCCAGGTCCATGTCGGTGACGGTGAGCTGACCCAGGCCGCTCCAGCGCTGCCAGACCACGTCGAGCTCGAGCTCCTTGTCGTCGAAGCGCAGCAGGCCGCCGGCCCGCAGGATCATGGGCATGGTGACGTTCAAGGACACGTCGCCATCCGTGGCCGTGGGCTCCATGATTTGCAGATCCATGTGGCTCTCGCCCGTGTAGTAGGCGTTGCCCGACAGGTCGGACTCCAGCGAGCCCACCGCGTCGAAGCGCACCGGGGGCACGAAGGACAGGGCCGCGGCCCAGCGGCCCTCGGGGGGCTCGTACAGCAGCCCGGCGTTCCAGGTGATGGCGAAGGGATCGCTGGCCGCGATGGTGGTGGCGATGTCGTAGGCGGGGTCGTCGGTGGCGTCGAAGCCGCTGTCGGGCACCATGTGGGCCACCAGGGACTGGTCCACCTGCAGGAAGGTGTAGGCCACGCCCACGCCCACCGAGAGCCGGTCGGCGAAGCGGTAGGCCACGCTGGGCCCCACGTTGCCGGACAGCACGGTGGAGTCCACCAGGCTGAAGCGCTGGGCGCCGTCGGCGGGGAAGCTCAGCAGCGGCGCGTAGGGGGTGTAGACCCCGATGGCCACGGTGAGATCGTCGGTGCCGAAGCTGGTGGCCGCCCCCAGGGCCGGGATGGGCATGGGGGCCGCGCTGTTCTTCACCGGGTCGAAGGTCAGGGTACCGTCGGTCAACACCTCGTCGGCCCGGGCGAAGTACACGCCCTGGTGCACCCCCGCGACCTGCAGCTGGACCAGCTTGTCGAGCCGGGTCAGCGCCGCGGGGTTGTAGTACTGGGCGCTCATGTCGTCGGCGCCCACGGTGTTGGCGGCCGCCCGTCCCATGCCGCGGACCCCGACGCCGGTGACGTAGTAGCCAGCGGCGTGGGCGGCGGAGGGGAGCAGGAACGCCGCGAGGGCGACGCTACAGGTGATCGTCGGACGCATAGAGATCTTCCCGGACGGTGTTGAAGCCGAAGGCAGAGCCGAAGGCGCTCGAGATCGACCAGATGGGGGCGTCGTCCTGGACACGCTCGATCTTGCCGTTGACGGACCAGGTCACCAGGGTGTCGCCGTCGTCGAAGCGGTGCACGTCGCCGAGCACGAAGCTGTAGACGGGCGGGTCGGCGTAGTACTCCCAGATGAGATCGGCGCTGCCGGCGTCGGGGTCGAAGGAGTACTCCAGCACCCGGGAGACCGGGTCCATGGCGCCGTCGTTGTCGAACACCAGGAACGAGTCCTCGAGCACCTGGAACTGGTGCTCGTGCTTGAAGCGCTCGGCGCCGGAGGGTTCGATGGTGGCGCCCACGTCGCCGAAGGCCCAGACGCAGGAGCTGTCCGCGGGGTCGATCTTCGCGATGGTGCTGAAGTTGCGCATCGACAGGTAGTAGTGGCTGCCGTCCCAGTCCAAGGCGTTGGCGAAGGTCCAGCCGTACTCGGGATCGTCGCCCTGGTGCTCGTCGTAGTCGAAGCAGTCCCAGCTGGTCCAGACGGTGGTCATGGAGCCATCCGGCGCGATCTCGACGATGGAGTCGCCCTTGATCTCGGTGCCGTCGGTGTGCTCGCGGTACTCGATGACCATGGCGCCGATGGTCCCGTCGGCGTGCTCCACGAAGTCGTGGGCCAGCAGGGGTACGTCGATGCCCTCGACGGTGGTGCCGTCCAGGGAGACGCGCATGATCTGGCTCTCGGCGCTGGGATCGCCGGAGACGCTCGCGGCGTTGTACAGCAGGCTCTCGCCATCGACGCTCAGGCGCGCCCGGTAGACGTCGAGCCCCCGATCCTCGAAGTGCCACCACAACACGTTGCCGTCGCCGTCGAGCACCGACAGGCCCACCGGGGAGCCCAGCAGGGGCAGGACCATGTAGTGGTCCATGCCCTCACCCTCGACCTCGAGGGTGGGCAGGCCCGCGGCCACGTTGCCGGTGGTGTAGTCGTAGACATCGCCAGGGGTCTCGGTGCCGTCCTCGTCCACCAGCACCACCTGGAAGCTGGCGTCGGTGTTGGCGGGGACGCCCAGCAGGTGGGCGTGGTGCTCGGTGCCGGGCTCGGCCTCGAGGGCCGTGCTCATGGAGCGGTCGTCACCAGGGCCGAACTGCACGTAGCTGACGGTGTCGTCGCAGGTCTCCCAGGTGACCGTCGCCACGGTGGGGATGACCTCGCTGACGCTGACAGCGACGTTCGACGCGCCGGAGCAGCAGCCACCGACGAGGATGGCGAGCAGAGGGAGGGAGCGCTGCATGGGGGACTCCTACTGGGGGACGACGACCGTGGCGAAGAGGGGTGCGGGGTTGGAACAGGTGGTGCACATCAGCGCCAGCACCCAGGTGCCGTCGGTCTTCTCGAAGCCCGAGAAGCCCAGCTCGGCCAGATCGACCTCGAAGGTGTTGAAGATCGACATGTCGTACAGCTCGGTGGCCACGATCTCGAGGTCCAGGAAGCTGGCCTCGACATCGGCCACGGACATGCCCTCGTAGTAGCCGAGCAGCACGCGGTCGATGTTGGCCAGGATGATGGGGTTGCCCAGGCCGTTGGTGGTCAGGTCACCGAAGTCCACCATCCAGCTCGAGCCGCCAGCCTTCATCTCGACGGGCGTGGCGCTCGTCAGGTCGGCGTCGAAGTCCAGGGTGGCGCAGGCCGGGCCGATGTCCAGCTCGACCACGTCGGAGCTCTCGAGGGGCACGATGAAGTCCATGGAGATGATGTTCTGCCCCGGGGTGGTCCCCCGGCTGGCCAGCAGCAGGTAGGTGCCGCCGCCCTCGAAGACCTGCTCGGCCACGTCCACCGGGGTGCCGTCCAGGGTGAACTCGGAGAGCATGGTGCAGGTCTCGCCGCCCTCGATCTCGTAGGTCAGGAAGCCCGACAGCTCGTCCTGGGACAGCTGATCGTTGGAGATCTGGTCCTCGACCTCGGTCTCACCCAGGTTGTTGAAGCGCGCGATGGTCAGCAGGCCCGGGTCGGCCGTGGGGTCCACTTCGTGGCACTGGATGTCGTCGGTCATGCCGTCCCAGCAGATCTCCACGTCCTGGCCACTGGCGATGTCGGTGCTCGGGGCGTCGATGAGCCCGGTGTACGAGAAGTTGTTCGCGTCCTCGAGCACGACGGTGGAGTTGCAGCCGGCCAGCAGGACGGCGGCGAGGATGAGGGTGGTGCGCATGGTCTCCTCCAGAGTCAGGGCGCGAAGGCGTACAGGTCGTCGAGGAAGATGGTCCGGCCGATGAGCCGATCGAAGACGTCTTTCATGCCGATGCGCCAGTCTACGTCCCAGACGATGGTGCCGTCCGGGGTGACCTCGCGCAGGCGGCCGTAGCTGCCGTAGTTGTGCAGGATGTTGCCGTTGGGCAGCAGGTGGGCCTCGCCGGCGGTGTGGGCGTGCAGGCCCTCGCCCTCGCCGAAGCTCCAGGTGTTGGTGAGCACCATGGCGTCGTCGTCGATGTCGTACATGCGGGCCACGGTCTCGAGATCGTCCTCGTCCACGTCGGTGCGGTGGGTGGACAGCAGCAGGGTGTCGCTGTCGAGCCAGTAGGCGCCGTGCTGCCAGTCGAAGGCCGAGGTCTCGGGATCGAAGGCGTAGTCCCCCAGCGCCGACCCCATCACCCGCAGGGTCTCGCCGGTGGCGTGGTCGAACTGCACCAGGGTGGAGGTGGTGTAGTGGGAGATGAGGAAGGTGTCGGTGGGCTCGTCGTAGGTGATGGTGTTGGACTGGCACATCCCCAGGTACCCGCGCTCATCGTGGAAGGGGGCGCAGTCCCACAGGGTGGTCTGGACACCGTCGGGGTCGAGCTTCTGCACGGTCTCGCTGGACCAGTCCGCCGAGGGCCAGACCAGGCTCTCGTCGGGCAGCTCGGTGAAGGCGTGGTGGCCACCGGGGGTGGCGTAGGAGTCCAGGTGGGTGCCGTCGATCTTGATGCGATGGACGGTGGAGCCGGCGCCGGTGTCCCAGTTGGCCCAGTAGGTGAACTTGTCGTAGAGCAGGTCGGTGCCGTTGACCGCCACCCGCATGAAGGTGGTCCAGTGATGGTCCGGGGTCTGCAGGGCCCACACCGTGCGGCCCTTGCGGTCGATGATGACCTTCCAGTAGTCGCCCGAGACCCAGCCGCCGGTGTTGGTGCAGACCGAGGTGAGCAGGAAGGTGCCGCTGGGCTCGTACAGCTCGGGATCGCTGACGTGGAGCTGGACCAGGGGCAGGGCGTCGTGGGTGGCGGGGGTGGTGCCGGTGATCTCGTCGCTGTAGCGGGGGCCGTGGCCGAAGTCGTTGACGACGCGGAAGCGGAACTCGTGGTCGTAGGGCAGCCCCAGCAGCAGGAAGCTGGCCTCGCCCTCTTCCAGCTGCTGCACCGGGGTGCTCATCCACGCCTCGTCGCCCACCGGCTCGAACTCGACCCAGGTCTCCGCGGCCTGCAGCTGCTCGAAGCTGACGTAGACCAGGGACTCGATCTCCTCGTGGGTGGTCCACTCGATGCTCTCGACCTGCGCGACGTCCGGGTCGGTGTCCGGCCCGTCGGGCTGGGTGTCCTCCGGCGCGGTGTCGTCCGGCGAGGGGCAGCCCAGGCCCAGCAGGGCGATGAGCGGCAGGACGGCGAGGGGGCGGGTCATGGCTCCTCCGGGCAAGGGCTCCACGGTATTCGATACGCGAGGGGCTTGCCTGTGAAAAACCCGTGGTCGACTGTGGAACGAAGCTGTGTCGTCAGGCGGGGCGGATGATCACAATTCGTGACAACTCAGGCCCCGCGGGCCCGCTTGGCGAGCCGCAGCGCGGCCACCGCCACGAGGACCAGCGCCAGCAGGTGCCCGAGCGGACGAACCACGGTGATGACGTCCCACACCGTCAACCAGCCGTATCCAGCGCCGACGGTGGCCAGCAGGCCCCTGATGAGCCACTCCGCCAGGAGCGCGGTGCCCTCCACGAGGGCGACCACGGCGAGGCAGATCCCCGCGAGGGTGTCGGCCTTGCGGACCGGGAAGAGGCCGACCCCCAGCAACACCACGACCCCACACAGGGAGACCAGGCTGGTGAGGGAGAGCGCGAGTCCGAACCACTGAATCTGCATGTCCATGGGCAGGGTCTAACCCAAGGCGCGGGGCCCCTGGCGTTTCAGCCAGCCAGGGGGTGAGCGCCACCGTCGGCGCAGCTGCACCACACCGCGACGCTAGATCATCCCGAGGCCCAGGAACGAGGCGTGCAGGGTCGCCATCGTGACCACGAAGACCGTGCGGGCCTTCTGGGGACCCATGCCGAGGAAGCGGACCTGCAGGGCGCCGCTCCCGCAGCGGGGCAGGCACTCGGCGCACAGCGAGCAGGTGAATCCGGGGCGGCCGGCCTCGATGTGGGCGGGCTCGAGGGCCTGGTAGCGGCAGGCCAGGGTGCAGGCGCCGCAGCGGGTGCAGGCGTCGGTGATGCGCAGGCGGAACGGGTGCACGCGGCCGAGGGTGTTGACCACCAGGCCGATGGGGCAGACCACCAGGCAGTGCGCCATCACCCCCAGCTTGCGCGAGGCGGTGAGCATGACCAGTACGCCGAGCCCTCCGAAGCCCACCGCGAGCCAGCCGGCGGTCACCGGAGCCACGCCCAGCTCCCGCAGCCCCCAGGCGCCGAGCAGCACGGCGGCGGCCACGACGAGGCGGGCGGCGTGGCGCCAGCGGGGTAGCGTGCCGGGGCGCCGCCGCAGCCGGGCCGCCGCGTCGTCCCAGGAGCCGACGTAGCAGAGGTGGCTGCACCAGGCCGGCCCCGCCAACACGATGGCCCCCAGCAGCAGAAAGACCATGAAGAAGCCACCACCGCGGAAGATGGGGCCCGCCAGGATCACCGCCGGGACTGGCGGGTGGAGCCGCCCGGACAGCAGCAGCTGCTCGAATCCCGCGACCCCAAGCGCCAGCTGCAGGAAGAAGACGAAGCTGAACAGCCGCCACAGCCACGGGCGCAGGCGAGCGTGGACGCGAGGATCCATCAGCTTGTGGGCCACCCAGGCAGCGTAGGCGGCCAGCAGCCCCGCCTGGATCCAGGAGCCGCCCGGGACGAAGCGCCCGAGGATCAGCATCACCGGGTCGGTGTGCAGCTCCGCCGGGACCACCAAGACCAGGGTCAGCAGCGCAGCGACGATGGGGGGCACGGCGTTCATGGACTCCCGGCTGGCCTATCACCCATCCAGCACGATGGCCTCGACGGGGCAGCCCTCGGCCGACTCGCGGGCGGCGTCTTCGTCGCCCTCGGGGACCTCTCCGACGGCCTCGACGGTCTCGAGATCCACCAGCCGGAACACGCTGGGGCAGACGTCGGTGCACAGGCCGCAGGCGATGCACTCTTCGGGGATGATGCGGGCCTTCATGGTGACCTCCTGGGTCGTCGACAAGATGCCCCCCGGCCCGCGCTATGCCCTTGATCCCGATCAAGCGAGCCAGCCGACGACCCCCGGTGACAACATTCACCTCAATGCCCCCGCTCGGCTGCCGAAGTACTGAGGGGAAGAACTTCGAGGAGCGATGATGAGCCTGGTGGTGATCCGGAGACCGGGGCACGAAGACCGCGTGTTCCGCATCCGGAGCGAGCGGGTGACCATCGGCCGCGACGGACGGGCCGATCTGGTGCTCGACGACGCCGCGGTCAGCCGCATCCACGCCCACCTCGAGGCCGACGGGAACCACTGCGCGGTCGTGGACCAGCAGAGCACCAACGGGCTCAAGGTCAACGGCGAGCGCGCCGAGCGCGCCGAGCTGGTCCACGGCGACGTGATCAAGATCGGCAAGTTCCGGCTGGAGTTCTACGACGAGAGCAAGGTCGATCTGCTCCAGGTCACCCGCATCGCCTCCCTCCGCTCCGCCAGGTCCCTCAAGGGGACCGCCAACATGAGCACCCTGCACCTGCAGCCCGAAGACCTCGAGGCCGAAGACCCGACCGAGCGGACCTGCAAGCACGCGCTGCTGGTGCGCACCGATGGCCACGGCGGCGCCTGGCGCCCCGGCGCGGGCCGCATCACCATCGGCCCGGGGGGCGACGTGCCCATCGACCTGATGCTGACCAGCCAGCCGGTGGCCGAGATCCGCTGGGACGGCGAGCAGCACATGCTGCGGGCGTTCAGCTGGGCCCACCGGGTCGAGGTGGACGGCCGCCGGGTCCGCGAGGCCGTCCTGGAGCCGGGCACGAGCCTGCAGGTGGGCGAGGTCGCCTTCGAGTTCGTACACCTGCCGCCGGACCCCTCGGCGAGCTGAAGCAGCGAGGCCCCGCCCCCCCCCCCCCCCCGCCCGAAACCAAACCCCCCACCCCCCCGGAGACGGCGCGGCGGCCGCGGGTGAAATTGACCCGCCCCGGGGGGCGGGGGGGGGGGGGGGGGGGCGCCGCCCCCTCTAGTGACCGGCCAGGCAGTTCGCGAGGTCTTCCTCGACGGTGCCGGTGGGCTTGATGGCGAAGTTGTCCACCAGGACCTGCAGCACGGGCGGGGTGACGAACGCCGGCAGGGAGGGGCCGAGGCGGATGTCGCGCACGCCGAGGTGCAGCAGGGAGAGCAGGATGCAGACGGCCTTCTGCTCGTACCAGGACAGGACCATGCTCAGGGGCAGGCCGTTGACGTCGGTGTCGAAGGCCTCGGCCAGGGCCTGGGCGATGACCACGGCGCTGTAGGCGTCGTTGCACTGGCCGATGTCCAGCAGGCGGGGGATGCCACCGATGTCGCCGAACTCCATCTTGTTGAAGCGGTACTTGCCGCAGGCCAGGGTCAGGATGACGGCGTCGTCAGGCACGGCCTCGGCCATCTCGGTGTAGTAGTTGCGGCCGGACTTGGCTCCGTCGCAGCCACCGATGAGGAAGAAGTGCTTGATGGCGCCGGACTGGACGGCCTCCACCACGGCGCCGGCCACGCCCATCACGGCGTTGTGGCCGAAGCCGGTGAGGATGGTCTTGTCGGAGCCGTCGGCGGTGAAGCCGGGGGCGGCCAGGGCGGCCTCGATCACGGGGCCGAAGTCGTCGTTGGTGACGTGCTCCACACCGGGCCAGGCGACCAGGCCGGTGGTGAAGATGCGCGCCTTGTAGGACTCCTTGGGCTTCTGGATGCAGTTGGTGGTCATGAGGATCGCGCCGGGGAAGGCGTCGAACTCCTTGGCCTGGTCCTGCCACGCGCCGCCGTAGTTGCCGGCGAGGTGCGCGTACTTGTTCAGCTCGGGGTAGCCGTGGGCCGGCAGCATCTCACCGTGGGTGTAGATGTCGATGCCCTTGCCCTCGGTCTGCTCGAGCAGCTTCTCGAGGTCCAGCAGCTCGTGCCCGGAGACCAGGATGGCCTTGCCGGCCTTGGGCTCCACGCGCACCGCGTTGGGGGCGGGGTGACCGAAGGTCTCGGTGTTGCCAGCGTCCAGCAGCGCCATGGCGGTGATGTTGACCTCACCGACCTTGAGGGCCATGCCGGTCAGGGCGCCGACGTCCTGGGGGTTGGTGCCCAGGAAGGCCAGGCACTCGAGGAAGAAGTCGGACATGGCCTGGTCGGTCTTGCCGAGGATCAGGGCGTGGTCGGCGTAGGCCGCGGTGCCCTTGAGGCCGTACATCACGAGCTCCTGCAGGCCGGTGATGACCTCACCGCTCTTGTCGAAGCGCTTCTGGATGCCGATGGCCTGGCCCTGGGCGATCATGCCCTCGGTGGTGTCGGCGGGGACGCAGTGGGGCGGGATGGCGCGGAACCTGGGCTCCACACCCTTCTCCTCGCAGGCGGCGAGGTAGTCGGCCAGCGCCTTCTCGGAGAGGGCGAAGCCCTGCTTGACGAGGGCCGCGATCTTCTCGGGATCGAAGCTGACGTTGGTGACCGTGGTGAAGAGCGCCTCGAGCACGTAGCGGTCGAGGGCGGCGTCCTTGACACCGAGCTGCCGGGCGGGCCAGGCGATCATGGCCAGGCCGATGGAGGTGTGGACCAGGAGGTCCTGGAGGGCGGCGGTGGGCTCGTCCTTGCCGCAGACGCCCTTGATGGTGCAGCCGGTGCCCTTGGCGGACTGTTCACACTGGTAACAGAACATGGTGGTTCTCCATGAGTGAGTTGAGGGAGGGAGAGTGAGATCGAGAGAGAGCGGCGCGCCGAATCAGCCGTGCAGGCGGCGCTCGCCGCGGATGGAACCGTCGGTGCCCATGATGACCTCGTCCACGACGAGATCCTGGCGACCCGAGCGCACCAGGCCCTGGTGCACGAAGTGGGTCAGCCCACCGCAGCAGGGGACCTCCATGCGCACGATGATGACCCGGGGGATGTCGTTGCTGGCGAAGATGCCGGCCAGCTTCTCGGCGTAGGGCTCGGTGCGGTCCAGCTTGGGGCAGGCCACCACCACGGAGCGGCCGCGGAGGAAGCGCCAGTGCACGTCGGCCGACGCGATGGGGCCGCAGGTGGACATCACCACCAGCTCACGACCGGCGAAGAAGGGAGCGCGGGGGGGCACCAGGTGCAGCTGGACCGGCCACTGGCCGAGATCCGAGGGGTTGACCTGGGCGGGGAGGCCGGCGCCGCCAGCGGGGGCCGGGGCGGCAGCGCGCTTGGGCTTCTGAGTCTTGACCGCGGTGCCGGGGCAGCCGCAGGCGAGGTTGCCACCGCCGCCGTGGGGCTGCGGGGCGTGGCGCTTGGCGTGCTCGAGGGCCTCGCGGACGTCAGCGGCGGTGGGGACCGGGTTGGCGGGGCGACGTTGTGCCGCTCCGTCGGCACGAACGTCGCCGGCCCGGGGCCCCGCCCGTCGGGGCACGCCCGGCGGGGCGGCGGGGGGGGGCGGTCCAACACCCCCCCCCCCCGCCCCCCCGGGCGGGTGC
>CAYZVO010000234.1:0-14150 GCA_964481655.1 uncultured Enterobacterales bacterium
TGAACATGCTCGTGGGGATGCCCAGGGCCCGGTAGATGAGGCCCGAGTAGAAGTCGACGTTGGGGTAGAGCTTGCGGGCGATGAAGTAGTCGTCCTCGAGGGCGACCCGCTCGAGCTCGAGGGCCGTCTCGAACATGGGCCCGAGCTTGCCGTGCTTGGCCAGCAGCGCGTGGGCCTCACCGCGGATGAGCTTCGCCCGGGGATCGTAGTTCCGGTACACCCGGTGGCCGAAGCCCATCAGGCGGAAGGGATCGTTCTTGTCCTTGGCCCGCTCGATGTAGCGGGGGATCTCGCGGGGGTGGCCGATGTGCTCGAGCATGTTGATGACGGCTTCGTTGGCGCCGCCGTGGGCGGGGCCCCACAGGGCACCGATACCGGCGGAGACCGCGGCGAAGGGGTTGGCCAGGCTGGAACCCGCCAGCCGGACCGTGCTGGTCGAGGCGTTCTGCTCGTGGTCGGCGTGCAGGATGAGCAGCTTGTCCAGGATGCGCGCGTGGTCGGGGTCCACCTCGTACTTGTAGGTGGGGTAGGCGAACATCATGTGCAGGAAGTTCTCGGCGTAGCAGAACTTGTTCCTGGGGTAGACCGACGGCTCACCCTTGGAGTAGCGGTAGGCGGTGGCCG
Source organism: uncultured Enterobacterales bacterium (assembly GCA_964481655.1). Taxonomy (GTDB): domain Bacteria; phylum Myxococcota_A; class UBA796; order UBA796; family JAFGLY01; genus CALDOK01. The sequence goes on from CAYZVO010000234.1 coordinate 625, forward strand.
CGATGGTCGGCAGCTTGGCGATCATGCGGTGGGCCGAGATCTCCTGCTGACGAGGATCGTGCACGTCCAGCGAGTCGTGGAAGAACGAGCCCAGCGCACCGACCACACCGACCAGGATGGCCATGGGGTGCGCGTCGTAGCGGAAGCCCCGCATGAAGTCCTTGAGGCCTTCGTTCACCATGGTGTGCATGGTGATCATCTGGCGGAACTCGTCGAACTCCGCAGCGGAGGGCAGCTCGCCGTTGAGCAGCAGGTAGCAGACCTCGAGGTAGCAGCTGTGCTCGACCAGATCCTCGATCCGGTAGCCGCGGTACAGCAGCGTGCCCGAGTCGCCGTCGATGTAGGTGATCTTGCTGGAGCAGCTGGCCGTGGACTTGAAGCCAGGGTCGTAGGTGAACATGCCCAGGTCCCGGTGGACCCTGCGGGTGTCCACGACCGGGGTGCCGTGGGTGCCCCGGAGGATGGGGAGCTCGATGCTCTCGCCACTGGCGTTGTTTGTCATGGTGACGGTGTCACGGGGTTCGTTGGTCTGGCTCATGCCGACTCCGTGTGGGCGGGGCTTCGGGGGCGCGTGAGGCCTGCGCAGGGCCTATACATTCGTGGTTGCGCAATATGTGCACACCCACCCCCATAGAGCCTGTCTGCCACGCTACAGTTTCGAGGCTTCGAACGTTGCTCGTGCGGGCGCGCGCAGGCGGGCTTGTAGGCCATCCCACGGGAACGTTCCTCTCGACACACAGGGCCTGGCGACATGCTCTATTCCGCATAGCTTTGCGCTGAGGTCGGACTCAGGAGAACCCATGAGCATTGGTCAACCCCCCGCACAGGCCGCGGCCCTCGATCCCGACTGGATCGATGAACTCCACGAACAGTGGCGCGCCGATCCAGGCTCGCTCTCGCCCAGCTGGCAGGCCTTCTTCCAGGGCTTCGACCTGGCCATGTGCGATCGCGCGTGCGTCTCGGGCGAGCGGGCCCAGGCCCAGTCCCGGGTCGTCGGCATGATCGACGCGTTCCGGCGCAGCGGCCACGCCAGCGCCTGGCTCGAGCCGCTGCAAGAGCGGCCGCCCCTGCACGAGTCCCTGCGCCTGGACGCCCACGGCTTCGGTGAGCGGGACCTGTCCACGGCCTTCGACCGCGGTGACTTCGGCGCCGGCGGCCAGTCGACCCTGCGCGAGCTGCACGACGCCCTCCGCCGCACCTACTGCGGGTCCCTCGGCGTGGAGTACATGCACATCCAGCAGCGGGAGCTGCGGGGCTGGCTGCAGACCCGCCTCGAGCACAGCCAGGGCCGGCCGGCCCTGAGCGAGGATCACAAGCGGGACATCCTCGAGACCCTGATCGAGGCCGAGGTCTTCGAGACCTTCCTGCACACCCGCTACCGCGGTCAGAAGCGCTTCTCCCTCGAGGGGGCCGAGTCCGCCATCCCGGCCCTGCACGCCCTGGTGGAGCTCGCGCCGGAGCTGGATGTCGAGGAGCTGGTCCTGGGCATGGCCCACCGTGGGCGCCTCAACGTGCTGGCGAACATCATGGACAAGTCCTACGCCGAGATCTTCTCGGAGTTCGAGGGCAGCTTCGTGCCGGGCCAGGTCTACGGCAACGGCGACGTCCGCTACCACAAGGGCTTCTCCTCGGATCACTTCAACCGCGACGGCAAGGTCGTGCACATCAGCCTCACGGCCAACCCCAGCCACCTCGAGGCGGTGGACCCCGTCGTCCAGGGCAAGGCCCGGGCGAAGCAGCGCCAGCGGGGAGACACGGTGCTGCGGCGGCGGGTGGTGCCTGTGCTCGTCCACGGCGACGCCGCCTTCTCCGGCCAAGGCATCGTGGCCGAGACCCTCAACCTGTCCCAGCTGGATGGCTACCGCACCGGGGGCACCGTCCACCTGATCATCAACAACGGGATCGGCTTCACCGCGACCCCCGAGGAGTCCCGCTCCAGCCAGTACTGCACCGACGTGGCCAAGATGGTGGAGGCCCCGATCTTCCACGTCAACGGCGACGACCCGGAGGCGGTCGTCTACGCCATGGAGCTCGCCCTGCGCTTCCGCCAGCGCTTCGGCTGCGATGTGGTGGTGGACATGATCTGCTACCGCAGGCATGGCCACAACGAGGGCGACGAGCCCGCCTACACCCAGCCGCTGCTGTACGACCGCATCCGCAACCACCTGCCTGTGCGCCACCGCTACACCGCCCAGCTGGTGGCCGAGGGCTTGCTGGACACCGAGGAAGAAGAGGGCATGGCCAAGCGCCTCGAGAAGCGCCTGGCCATCATCCACGAGGAGGTCCGTCGCGGCCCCCACGAGGAAGAAGAGCAGGCCTACCAGGGTCGCTGGACGGGCATGGAGCCGCCCTGGCCCGACGAGCGCACCATGACCGGCGTCGATCGGGAGGTGCTGCTGGCCGTGGGGCGCGCCCTGACCACCGTGCCCGAGGGGCTGGAGATCAACCGCAAGGTCACGCGGCTGCTGAAGCGCCGCGCTGACGCCATCGCCGCTGGCGGACCCATCGACTGGGCCACCGCCGAGAGCCTGGCCTGGGGCGCGCTGCTCACGGAGGGCTTCCAGGTGCGCCTGAGTGGCCAGGACTCCGTGCGTGGCACCTTCTCCCATCGCCACGCGGAGTGGGCGGATGTCCGCACCGGCGAGCGCTATCGCCCGCTCAACCACATCCAGCCGGAGCAGGGACACTACTGTGTCTACAACAGCGCCGTCTCCGAGGCCTCGGTGCTCGGCTTCGACTTCGGCTACTCCATGTCCGAGCCGGAGATGCTCATCCACTGGGAGGCCCAGTTCGGCGACTTCGCCAACGGCGCCCAGACGATCATCGATCAGTTCGTCACGGGCAGCTTCTCCAAGTGGTCGCGCTCCAGCGGGCTCGTGATGCTGCTTCCCCACGGCTACGAGGGCCAGGGCCCCGAGCACTCGAACGCTTACCTCGAGCGCTATCTGGCCGCCTGCGCGGAGATCAACATCCAGGTGGCCCAGCCCAGCACCCCCGCGCAGTACTTCCACGTCCTGCGGCGGCAGATGCTGCGCCCGTTCAGGATCCCCCTGGTGCTCATGACGCCCAAGGGCCTGCTGCGTCACCCGGAGTGTGTCAGCGCGGTGGACGACTTCACCAGCGGCAACTTCGAAGAGGTCCTGGACGATCCCACGCCGCCCGAGGCCCCTGAGCGGGTGGTGCTGGTCAGCGGCCGGCTCTACTACGATCTGCTGGCCCGCCGGCAGGCCGAGGGGCTCGAGGATCGCGTCGCGCTGGTCAGGGTCGAGCAGTTCTACCCGATCCCGGCCAGGCAGCTGCAGGACGTGCTGCCCCAGTACGGCGACGCCCCCTGGGTCTGGGCTCAGGAAGAGCCCCGCAACCGGGGCGGCTGGGCGTTCATGCGCCTGGTCATCGAGGATCTGTGGCCCGCCCACACGCTGGCCTTCGTCGGCCGCAGGCCCTCCGCCTCGCCGGCGACCGGGTCCTCCGACGAGCACAAGTACGAGCAGGAAGAGGTGGTCCGCGCCGCCCTGGGGCTGCCCTCTCAGCAGAACGACACATCCGTTGACACATCCTCCGAGGCGAGGTGAGACATGTTGCAGGATCTGAAGGTCCCTGAGGTCGGGGAGTCCATCACCGAGGGCTACCTCAGCCGCTGGCTGGTGCCCGACGGGAGCTACGTCAGGCCCGAGACCGAGCTGTACGAGCTGGAGACCGACAAGGTCACCATGCCCGTCCCGGCCGGGTACGCAGGTGTGCTGCGCATCCTCATCCAGGCGGAGCAGGACGTGAACGTCGGGCAGGTGGTCGGGTCCATCGACACCGCCGCCCAGCCTGCGGACGGGGCCAGCCCGGAGTCGGCTCTGCAGAGCGAGGCCCGCGACGCGGCCGCCGCGGATCCGACGCCCTTCCGCGCCCCGCAGGTGGCCGATCCGGCGCCCGCGCCCGCGCCGCCGGCCCCGCCGGCACCCCCGCAGGTGCTGGCCCCGGAGCCGCCAGCGCCTGCGCCTGCGCCCGCGCTCACGCCACCGGTGGAGACCCCCGCAAACATGGAGCGGGCCAAGGAGAGCTTCGCGGGTGATCCCGTCATCTCCCCCGCGGTCCGGCGCATGCTCGAGCAGCTGAAGGTGGATTCGGCCAGCGTGCGCGCCACCGGTCCCCGGGGCCGCATGACCAAGGCCGACGTGCTGCGGGCCGCCGAGCCCCCCGTGGTCGCGCCGGCTCCGGAGGCCGCCCCGGCGGCCGCGCCGACCCCGACGCCGCTGCCGATGACCCCGCCCGCCGCCGTGGTGCCGGAGGAAGCACCTCCGGTGGAGCAGCCTCGACAGACGCGCACCAAGGTGCCGCGGATGCGGGCCCGGATCGCCGAGCGATTGCTCCAGGCCCAGGCGAACGCCGCCATCCTGACCACCTTCAACGAGGTGGACATGAGCGCGCTGATGGCCCTCCGCAAGCGCCACAAGGAGGCCTTCGCCGAGGCCCACGGGGTGAACCTCGGCTTCATGTCGTTCTTCCTCAAGGCCGTGGTCGGCGCCCTGAAGGCCGTCCCCGCGGTCAACGGCTGGATCGAGGGCGATCAGCTGGTGCAGAACCACTACTACGACATCGGCGTGGCCGTGAGCACCCAGCGGGGCCTGATGGTCCCGGTGGTGCGGGACGCCGACAAGAAGAGCCTGGCCGGCGTGGAGGCGGACATCGCCATGCTCGCTGAGAAGGGCCGCGAGGGCCGCCTGACCCTGAACGACCTGCAGGGGGGGGTGTTCACCATCTCGAACGGTGGCGTCTTCGGCTCCCTGCTCTCGACCCCGATCCTCAACCCGCCCCAGAGCGGCATCCTCGGGATGCACGGCATCAAGAAGCGCCCGGTGGTGGTCACCGACGCCGACGGGAACGACAGCATCGTCATCCGGCCGATGATGTACCTGGCGTTGTCCTACGATCACCGGCTGGTGGACGGGAAGGAAGCCGTGACCTTCCTCAAGCACATCGTCGGCTGCATCGAGGATCCGGAGCGCATCCTGCTCGGCACCTGCGCTGGGTAGGGGGCGCCCTGCGGGATACGTCCAGGGGCCTCTGCATCGGGCGCCGAGGCGCCCGGATCAACGTTCACAGGGAGTGACGATGAGCACCTTCGACCTCGTGGTGATCGGCGCGGGCCCCGGCGGCTACGTCGCCGCCATCCGCGCCTCGCAGCTGGGCATGAGCGTGGCGCTGGTGGAGAAGCGCGACACCCTCGGTGGCACCTGCCTCAACGTGGGCTGCGTGCCCTCCAAGGCGCTGCTGCACTCGAGCCACCTGTTCCATCAGATCGCCCACCAGGCTGCCGACCACGGCATCGTGGTCCAGCAGCCCGAGCTCGACGTGGGAGCCATGGTCGGCCGCAAGCAGGCGGTGGTGGATCAGGTCGTGGGCGGCCTGTCCCTGCTCATGAAGAAGAACAAGGTGCAGGTCTTCCAGGGCCACGGCAGCCTCGAGTCCGCCCACCGTGTGCGCATCGCGGGTTCCGAGGGCGATCAGCGCATCACCGGGCGCTACGTGCTGCTGGCCTCCGGATCGGATCCGGTGGAGCTGCCGTTCATGCCCTTCGACGGCCAGCACGTGGTCTCCTCCACCGAGGCCCTGTGCTTCGAGGCCGTGCCCGAGCATCTGGTCGTAGTGGGCGCCGGCGCGGTGGGCCTCGAGCTCGGCTCGGTCTGGCTGCGGCTGGGGGCGAAGGTCACCGTCATCGAGATGCTGCCGGTCGTGGCGCCCTTCGCCGACAAGATGGCCTCCCGCATGCTGCAGAAGTCCCTCAAGAAGCAGGGCATGGACATCGTGCTCAACGCCAAGGTCACCGGGGCAGAGGTCGACGGCGACGCCGTCACCCTGTCCTACGAGGACAAGAAGGGCCGGCCGCAGCAGATCGCCTGCGATCGCGTGCTGGTGGCGGTGGGGCGCAAGCCACACACCACCTGCCTGGGCCTCGAGCAGGTTGGGATCGACCTCGACGACCGCGGCCGCATCGCCATCGACGACGACTTCATGACCAACGTCGAGGGCGTCTACGCCATCGGCGACGTGGTCCGCGGCCCCATGCTGGCCCACAAGGCCGAAGAAGAGGCCGTGGCCCTCGTGGAGCGCCTCGCGGGCGTGCCCAGCCACATGGACTACGACACCATCCCCTCGGTGGTCTACACCGAGCCCGAGCTCGCCTGCGTCGGCCTCACCGAGGCCCAGTGCAAGGAGCAGGGGCTCGAGGTCAGCGTCGGGCGGTTCTACTTCGCGGCCAACGCCAGGGCGAAGGCCGTGGCCATGGACGAAGGGCTGGTCAAGCTCATCGCCTGCGCGAAGACCGACAAGCTGCTGGGCGCCCACATCGTGGGGCCCCAGGCCAGCGAGCTGATCCACGAGTGCGCGGTGACCATGTCGATGGAAGGATCGGCCGAGGACATCGCCATGACCTGCCACGCCCACCCGACCCTGAGCGAGGCGGTCAAGGAAGCCGCCATGGCGGTGCACAAGCGGGCCATCCACGGAGGTTAGGGGGAACGGGTCCAGCCGGCCGTTGTCCACAGTCGGCAGAGCCCCTGCCCGGAGACCCCCATGCTGCTGCTTTCCCTGCTCCTCGCCTGCTCCACCGAGCCGGTGGCCCCCCCTGCGCTTCCCATCACCGACGCCGAGGTCGCGGCGGCCGCCGCCAGCTCCATCTGTGCCGCGGCCACGCAGGCGGGCATGACCTGCACCGCCGACGGCGGCAAGGCCGAGCTCGGCTGGAAGCTGCTGGAGGTCAGCGCCACCGACACCATGATGACCAGCTTCGAGCCCACCTCCATCGGCGGCGGCGAGGACGCCCAGCGCTTCCCGGGTGAGGTCCAGCTGGCCACCACCGTTGGCCTCTCGGTGGATGGTCAGGCCCTGTTCGCGGTCGAGCAGAACCACGTGGCCAGCGACCTGGACCTCGGCGTGGCCCGGGGCAAGGTCATCGACGAGCTCGCCCAGCGCTGGGTCGTGACCCACGCCTCTGCGGTCATGGACGCTGTCACAGGCGATCCGGCGGCTGGCGTCATCGCCTCCCTGGGCATGAACGTGCCCGCCCAGCCCCAGGGCGAGCTCTACGCCTTCGCCGGCTATCCCGTGCTCCACGGCAAGGGCTTCGACCCAGGCATCGCCAACAAGCTCGGTCCGGGACTCCAGACCATGCTGTCCTCCATCGGGCCCTTCGTCGAGGGCGCCGATCCCGCGACGCTGCACGTGGTGCAGGTCCACGCCCGCCTCGGCGGCGGCGGCGCCCCGGGCCCCTGCGGCATCATCCCTCCGGTGGCCATCACCCCCGGCGCCACCACCAGCATCGTCCCGTTCGGCGGTGAGGTGAAGCTGGACGGCACCGCCACCGGCGACATCTGCGCCCTGAGCGAGCCTGTGGCCTGGCCGCTGCCCCCCGCGGGGGCCGTGCTCGAGTGGGATCAGCTGATCGTGCTGGCGCCCATCGAGCCGGCGGCCGCGCCCGCGGAGGACGCGGAGGCGAAGCCGGAGCCTGCCCCGGCCGAGTGATCACTCCGCCAGCAGCAGCTCGGCCAGCAGCAGACCTTCCTCGTGGCCGTTGCCGCCGGTGCCGCGGAAGCGGATGCCCAGCTCCCGGTCGATCACGATGATCTGCGGGCGCAGCTCGCCGTCCTTCCAGCGCTCCCACACAGAGCCGTCGCTGTCGGCCAGCACGGGCGAGCTGATGCCGTACTGATCGGCCCAGGTCGCGGCGTCCGCGCTGTCCACCGTGTCCTTGTCGAGATCCTCGTACAGCACGGTGATGGCGACGAAGCCCTCGTCGGCGTGTGCGTCGTGGAAGGCGGCGGTCCCCGAAGCCAGGGACTGGCAGCTGCCTCACCACATGGCCGACAGATCGAGCAGGATGACCTTGCCGGCGTGGTCGTACAGGGCCACCTCCACGCCGTCCTGGTCGACCAGCGTGAAGTCCTCGGCGCAGTCGCCCAGGGCCACGCCGAAGCTGCCGTCGGGCGCGGCGGTGTCTCCGCCCATGCAGCCCTCGATGGGATCGTCGTAGGTCTCGGCCTTGCCGAAGCAGGCGGCGAGCAGGGGGAGGGTCAGCAGGGCGGCGCGCATGGTGTGCTCCTGGATGGTGTCCCGAGGATCATGGCGTCGAACCGGGCCTGGCCAAGGGCGGTCCCGGCTGCTGGTGAGGGCGCTCACGGGGGCGTCGCGCCAGCGTGACTAGGCTCAGCGTCCACGAGAGAGGTGCTCCCATGCAACAGATCTGGATCCCCCGCGCTGGCGCCCCGTCGGTCCTCGAGCTCCGGGAGGCCCCGGACCCCGAGCCGGGGCCCGGCGAGGTCCGCGTGGCCGTGGAGGCCGCCGGCATCAACTTCGCCGATCTGCTGGCCCGCATGGGCCTGTACCCCGACGCGCCGCCGCTCCCGACGGTGGTCGGCTACGAGGTGGCGGGTACCATCGACGCCGTAGGGGAGGGGGTCCCAGAATCCCGTGTGGGCGAGCCTGTGGTCTGCATGACCCGCTTCGGTGGCTACAGCACCGCCGTGGTGGTCCCAGCGCTGCAGACGGCCCGTCGGCCGGAGGGCCTGGACGCGGTCACCGCGGCCGCGATCCCGGTCAACGGCCTGACCGCGTGGATGATGCTCGAGGAGATGGGGCGCATCCGCGAGGGCGACCGGGTGCTGGTGCACTCGGCGGGCGGCGGTGTCGGGCTGGCGGCCCTCGATCTCATCCTCCGACGGGGCGCGGTCGCCGTGGGGACGGCCTCCGGGCACAAGCACGCCTTCCTGCGCGAGCGCGGCTACGCTCAGCTGGTGGACTACACCCAGCAGGACTTCGCCGAGGCCCTCGCCGACGGCCCCGGCTTCGACCTGGTGCTCGACCCGGTGGGCGGCGCGTCCTGGGCCAAGAGCCTGGCCGTGCTGCGCCCCGGGGGCCGGGTCTGCCTGTTCGGCTTCTCGGCCCAGGCGCCCGGAGCCGTCGCGGGCTTGATCTCGCGCCTGCGGGAGACCGCCCGGATCCCCTGGCTGAAGCTGGGGCCCGTCAACCTCATCAACGAGAACAAGGGCGTGCTCGGCGTCAACCTCGGGCACCTGTGGAACGAAGGTGAGCGCCTGGCGGGCTGGCTCGAGGAGCTGCTCGAGCTGTGGGAGCGCGGGGAGCTGCGGCCCCATGTGCACGCCGCCGTGCCCTTCGCGGAGGCCGCGGAGGCCCACCGCATCCTCCACGACCGCGAGAACCTGGGCAAGGTGGTGCTGGTGCCTTGAGCTCTCCCGGCTAGCAGTCGGGTTCGACCTCGATGTGGACCTTCAGCACGGGCCATGCGCAGTGGCGGCCCTCGCCGTTGGGCTCCCAGTCGTCGTGCTCACCCCAGTCGGTCCAGTTGCCCTCGCACGGGAGCTCGTAGTTGGAGAAGCCGATGGTCGGCTGCTCGGAGTTCAGGCTCCAGCCCACCCCCGCACCGAAGCGGCCGTCCGGGAAGCTGCCGAGGGGGATCAGCTCCGACATGTCGAAGCTCCACCACGCCATGGAGTGGTAGACCACCTCGGTGCTCGCCGCGTCCGGCAGGCGCAGGTCCTCCCAAGACAGGGCGTCCTTGTCGAAGACCTGCCGCAGGCTCCACTGGGGTTGATCGAGATCGTGGCTCGGCCAGACGCTCACCGACAGCGGCTGCCCGTCGTCCATGGTGTCGAAGCCGTTCTGGGGCACGACGACGAGCACGTCCACCCGGTGGATGCGCCAGCTGGCCCCCTCGGGCAGCTCGTAGGGGAGCCTCGTGGCCGCGGCATCCCGGCCGCCCCGGATGGCCATGGCGTTGTCGAGCACCGACACATCCACCGGGTCGTAGTCCCCGACGCAGCCGCTGTCCGCGGCGACACCCGCGCCTGTCTCGCCCGGCTCGGAGCCCCACCCGAGCCCCAGGAAGCCCTGATCGAAGGTGCAAGCCGTGAGGCCGAGGCTCGCCAGGAGGGTGGTTGTCGCCCGAGTCATCTCCCCTCGACGCTACCATCTACGGGTCCGACTCGCCCTGGCATGTGTGCGCGATAGATCCCCCCCATGCGCTACCAGCAGCCCCTCTTCCGTCCGCCCTCCGAGGCCCGCTCCTACATCCTGCAGGCCACCCTCGGCTGCTCCAACAACCACTGCACCTACTGCGCCATGTACGCCTCCAAGCGCTACAGCGTGCGTCCGCTGGACGAGGTGCTCGAGGACATCCAGCTGGCGCGGCACCAGCTGGGCGCGGAGGTGTCCAAGGTCTTCGTCGCCGACGGAGACCCCCTGGCCATGCCCATGTCCCACTGGGAGCCGATCCTCGACGCCCTGAACGCGGCCTTCCCGCGCCTGCGCCGCATCTCCACCTACGCCACGGCCCTGAACCTGCTGGACAAGACCCCCGACGAGCTCGCCCGGCTCCGCGAGCTGGGGCTGTCGCTGCTCTACATCGGCCCGGAGTCCGGCGACGATCCCACCCTGAAGCGCATCGCCAAGGGCGCGGACCACCAGGACCACGTCGTCGCAGCCCAGCGCGCCCACGCCGCCGACTTGCGCCTGTCGGCCATCTTCCTGCTGGGCTGCGCGGGGACCGAGCGCTCGGCGGAGCACGCCGCGGCCTCCGCCCGGCTCGCCTCGGCCATGGACCCGGCGTTCTTGAGCGCCCTGACCGTCACCGTGGTGCCCGGCACGCCGCTGCACCGGCTGCAGGAGCGCGGCGACTTCGTGCTGCCCGACATCATGGGGCTGCTGGGCGAGCTGCGCAGCTTCGTGGCGGGCTGCCAGACCACCGACGCGGTCTTCCGCACCAACCACGCCTCGAACTACCTGCCCCTGGCCGGCCGGCTGCCGGCGGACCGCGATCGCATCCTGGCCACCCTCGACGCCGCCATCGGCGGGCGCATCCCCCTGCGCCCGGAGTGGTCGCGGGGCCTCTAGGGCCGTGGACATCTTCACCCACGTCGCGGCGGGCGCCCTGGCCGGGGGCTGCGCGGCGCTGACGATCCGCGGGGCCCGGGCCAAGGTGCTGGCGGCCATGAGCTGGGGCGCCCTGGGGGGCTTCCTGCCGGACATCGACGCGGTGAGTCGCGTCCCGGGCTTCGACGCGACCATCGGCCGGATCTTCGCCCTGGAGCCGGGCGAGGTGGTCTACGCCGGATCCGCCTGGTACTCCCACCACCACTTCACCCACAGCCTGGTGGCGGCCCTCGCGGTCGGCCTGGTGCTCGCGGCGCTGCTGGGGCTCGAGCGGTGGCTGGTGGGGCCGGGGCACGACGGGGAGCGGACCATCAACATCGCGGTGGCCCCCGCGGCCCTGGTGGCGGGCTTCCTGCTGCACCTGGCGGGAGACCTGGTGACCCCCGCCTCGGTCTGGGGTGGCGTGCAGCTGCTGTGGCCCCTGGAGACCATGGTCGGTGGCTGGGGCTGGTGCTGGTGGTTCAACAACTACGACGTGTTCCTGGTCCAGCTCGCCGGCATGGTGCTGATGGGGCTGGTGTCGCTGGTGCCTCGGACCCGGCCGGTCCTGTCCCGGCTGCTGCCGGCCGCGGTGTTGGTGGTCGTCGTGAGCTCCAGCGCGCTGCTGCTCCAGCTGCGGGAACACGACTACGCCTACGAGGGCCACGCCGAGGACTACTGGAGCTACGAGGAGGCGTCCCTGCTCGAGCAGCGACGCCTGCTGCCGCCGGATCTGTTCTCGCTGATGGACAGCTTCGATCGCTCCATGCCGCTGCCATTCTAGGTTCGAGGGAGCGAACCGACGGAAGCTCAGCCAGGGGTCCGCGGGTCCTCATCGCGTGCGCCGCTGAGCGCGGATAGCGGACCGCAGCCGTCCCGGCCGTCCTCGTCCCCGGAGACCCCATGAAGCTCGCCCTGCTGCCCCTCGTCTTCGCCCTGTCCCAGCCCATCCACGCCGGCGAGCTGGCCGGCGTGACCATGCCCGACGCCGCGACCCTGGCGGGGCAGCCCCTGGTGCTCAACGGCATGGCGCTGCGGGAGAAGTACTTCGTCGATGTCTACGTGGGCGGACTCTACCTGCCGGCCAAGAGCGGCAGCGGGGCCACGGTCATCGCCCAGGACGTCCCCAAGAAGCTGGTGATGCACTTCGTCTACAGCGAGGTCCCGGCCGAGAAGACCATCGAGACCTACCGGGAGATCTGGGAGCTGGACCCGAGCTACGCCGCCAACAAGGCCGACGCGGATCGTTTCTGCTCCTGGATCCCCACCATGACCAGCGGCCAGGTCATGACCATCCAGTACGAGCCGGGCACCGGCACCACGCTGCTGGTGGACGGACGGGCCAAGGGCACCGTCGCGGGCACGGCCTTCATGAAGCTGATCTTCGGCAACTACGTGGGGCCCAACGCCAACAAGACCCTCAGGAGCGGGCTGCTCGGGGGCTGATCAGGGAGCGGGGGTCGTCGCGGGCCTGGGGAGCAGCGCCGCCTTCGCGTAGCGCGCCAGCACGCCGTAGCCCTCCGGGGTGAGGTGGCAGGAGTCGTGGAACCAGCCCGGGCCGTCGGTGGCCAAGGCGCGGGCCTCGAACTCGGCGCTGGGATCCGGCACGGACACGGCGGGAGGAGCCGCGCGCGTCCACAGAGCGGCGGACTGCTCCGCCAGGGGCCGGCCAGGGGCCATGTCCAGCTCGAGGGCCGTGTGCAGATCCCGGGCCGCGGCCCGCAGGTCGCCATCCCGCAGCTGTGCGCGTCCCCTCGAGTAGTAGGCCATGGCGTGCAGCGGCTCGGCGGCGATGGCCTCGTCGAGTCTCGCGATGGCCTCGGCGTGGTGTCCGTCCGCGAGCGCGTCCTCGGCGCGCGCTACCAGCGACTCCCAGGTCGCCACGGCGGCGGGGGAGGCGTCGGGGCTGTGGATGGGCTGGAACGGCGCCTGCATCAGGTTCGGAGGGACCACGAGCAGCACCAGCGGCGCGACCCCGTCGGCCAGCGCCACCATGCGGTCCAGGTTCGCGTGGTAGCGGTCCAAGACAGCGGAGTACGCGGCGTCCCGACGCTGGGGTGGGGCACCGTCCGTCCAGCTGGGGGTCGCCGCCGGGTCCCGCTCCAGCTCGAGCTCCACGGCGGTGCGCACCAGGGCCTGCTGCCGCAGCTCGAGCTGCTCCGGTGCACCCGTGGGGGCGGGTGCACCCTTCACGAGGTCGGACAGGCTCCACAGCCAGCGCACCAGCCGCAGGCCCGAGCGGCGCTCGAACACCGCGTCGGCCTGGCTCTGGTTGCGCTCGTGCAGGGCGAGGGCGAACTCGAAGAACTCGTTGTTGCCGCTGTAGACCACCAGCGCCGAGGGTTCGTGTTCGACCGCCTGGGCCATCAGCTCCACGACCTGGTCGGTCCCGAAGCTGGCCCCCCCGAGGTTGAGCACCTCGGCGTCGAGCCCCTCGGCGTCGAGCAGGCGCTCGAGCTGACCGGGGAAGGTGAGGGCGGGCTGAGCCTCGACGGGCACCCCGAGGGTGGCCGAGCCGCCGAAGCAGAACACGCGGAAGACGCCGTCGGGGCGCTGCACCGGGTAGTCCAGGGCGTGCATGAAGCGGGCGTCCACCAGGGCTTGGCTGGTGC
>CAYZVO010000235.1:0-12521 GCA_964481655.1 uncultured Enterobacterales bacterium
CGTCAGCGAGGACATCCCGCGATGAGCGACCACACGCTGCAATTCGTCGCCCCCGCCCACAACAACACCCCCGCCCGCCCAGCCCTCGACCCTCCCGCGCGGGAGCCGGCCACGCACACAGGGTAATCCCGCAGATCGGCCCCGGGACTCCCCCGGCGGTCCTGCTGCACTTCCCGGACCAGGACACCCTGCGGACCCACATGCGCATCGAGGCCGGCGATCTGTTCCTGGCCACCGCGCCGACCAACGAGCTGCAGGAACGCCAGGGGGTCACCCTGCACCTGCAGCTCCCCACCGGGGCGTTCCTCACGCTGGTGGGGCGCGTGGGCACCTCCACCGACCGTCACTGCTCGTTCATGGTGCGCCGCGCCGACGCCGCGACCCTCGAGACCTTGAACGCTGCACTACGCTTCGGCACCGCTGGTTGACCCTCGGCGTCGCACAGCAGCCGCAGGTCGGCTAAGAGCACGGGCCTTGGACCAACCATCCGGAGGGCCCCATGCCCATCGTCGCCAAGAAGTCCGTCCAGTCCGACAAGGAGCAGCGGCTCTACACGATCCGCCACTCCACCGCCCACCTCATGGCTCAGGCCGTGCAGAACCTGTTCCCGGGCACCAAGCTGGGCTTCGGCCCGCCCATCACTGACGGCTTCTACTACGACTTCGACACCGAGCACCGCTTCTCCGACAAGGATCTCAAGGCGATCAAGAAGGAGATGCTGAAGATCCGCAAGAAGGAGAAGGCGGTCTTCGAGCGCATCGAGATCTCGAAGGCCGAGGCCATCGCGCTGTTCGAAGGCCAGGGCGAGACCCTGAAGGCCGAGCACGTCCAGACGCTGGAAGACGGTGAGATCACCCTGTACAAGTCCGGCGGCTTCGTCGATCTCTGCGCCGGGCCCCACGTGGAGAAGACCACCGATCTGGGCTCCTTCGCCCTGCTGTCGGTCTCCGGTGCCTACTGGAAGGGCGACGAGAACCGCGAGCAGCTGCAGCGCATCTACGGCACCGCCTGGGAGACCAAGCAGGAGCTGCAGGAGTACCTGCGCAAGGTCGAGGAAGCCCGCAAGCGCGACCACCGCGTCATCGGCAAGCAGCTCGACCTGTTCGCCTTCCCCGAGCTCGCCGGCCCGGGCCTGCCCTTCTACATGCCCAAGGGCGCGAGCATCGTGAACGAGCTGAAGACCTGGATGTGGAACCTCCACACCCAGGGCGCCTACGGCCACCCGGACAAGCCCTACGAGCCGCTGCAGACCCCCCACATCCTCAAGACGGATGCCTGGGTGACCAGCGGCCACCTCGAGAACTACCGCGAGAACATGTTCATGGTCTACAGCCTCGATGAGCTGGACCAGGGCATGCTCGGCGGCGACAAGGGCACCGACGGCCTGGGCAACTATGGGCTGAAGCCCATGAACTGCCCCGGCCACGTGATGCTCTACAACGTGGGCACCAAGTCCTACCGGGACCTGCCTGTGCGCTACTTCGAGTTCGGCACCGTCTACCGCTACGAGCGGGCCGGCACCCTGCACGGCATGCTCCGGGTGCGCAGCTTCACCCAGGACGACGCCCACATCTTCTGCACGCCCGAGACCTACCACGCCGAGGTGCTGGGGGTCTTCGACTTCTGCTGCCACGTGCTCGAGACCTTCGGCTTCGAGTATATGGTCGGCCTCAAGACCCGCGGCGAGAAGCGCATCGGCGACGACGCCATCTGGGATCTGGCAGAAGACGGCCTGCGCCAGGCCCTCGAGAAGCGGGCCGCCGGCAAGTACTACATCGAAGAGGGCGACGCGACCTTCTACGGCCCCAAGATCGACTTCGTCATCCGCGACTCCCTGGGCCGCGAGTGGCAGGGCGGCACCATCCAGCTCGACTTCAACCTGCCCGAGCGCTTCGACCTGGCCTACGTGGACGCCGACGGCGAGCGCAAGCGCCCCGTGATGATCCACCGGGCCATCCAGGGCAGCTTCGAGCGCTTCTTCGGGCTGCTGATCGAGGAGTTCGGCGGGGCCTTCCCCCTGTGGCTCGCCCCGGTCCAGGTCCGGGTGCTGCCCATCGCTCAGGACCACCACGACTACGCCAAGAAGATCGCCGCGGCCCTGCGCATCGCTGGCATCCGGGTGGAGCTGGACGACACCAGCGAGACCCTGAACAAGCGCATCCGCGGCGGCAAGACCGCCAAGATCCCCTACATGATCGTGCTGGGCGGCCGCGAGGCCGAGGAAGGCACCGTGACCGTCGAGTCCTACCACGACGGCAAGCTGCGCCACCTCACCACCGTGGACGAGCTGATCGGCCACCTGCACGCCGAGATCAAGGCCAAGGTGGCGCGGCGCAAGGCCTAGCCCGACGCCGATGCGGTCCCTCCCCACGCTCCTGGTCGTCGCGGGCCTGCTGGCCTGCGGCGAGCCCAAGGAGCCGGAGGACACGGCGCCCCCTGTCGAGGGTGACACGGACACCGACAGCGACACGGACGCCGACAGCGACACGGACGCCGACAGCGACGCCGACGCCGACGCCGACGCCGACGCCGACGCCGACGCCGACGCGGACAGCGACACCGACGCGGACAGCGACGCCGACACCGACGTGGAGCCCGACAGCGACGGCGACGGCCTGAGTGACACCGATGAGGCCGCGTACGGCACCGATCCGAGCGACCCGGACAGCGACGGCGACGGCTGGGAGGACGGCCACGAGGTGGAGCACAACGCCGACCCCCTCGACCCCGCCGACCACCCCTACACCGGCGGCTGGCCCATGGGCGCCTGCCGCCACAGCGTCGTCGCCACCGGCACCGCCGTGGGCGACATCGCCCCCGACTTCGCCCTGCAGGACCAACACGGGGAGACCGTGCACCTGCACGACTTCTGCGATCGGGCGGTGTTGATGATCTTCGGGGCCTTCCCCTGAGGCGCCTGTCTGTCCGAGGCCTCCGGTCTGGAGCCCACCTACATCAAGTACGAACCCTACGGCTTCCTGGCCATCTCCGCCTGGGGTGAAGACATGGTCGGCGACACCCCCGACCAGGCCGACCTGGCCTTCGTCGCCAGCAACAATGGGCTCACGGTCCCCACGGTGGCCGACCCCGACTGGGCCACCCTCGAGCTGTACGCCGAGGGTCACCCCAACAGGATCCTGTTCGGGCCGGGGGCCGAGATCCTGCAGATCGACGGCTCGGTCACCGACGCCGTCATCCAGGCGGCGTTGCCGAAGAGCTATCCCTAGCGGGAGCAGATGAACTGCTCCCGTCACCGAGGGCCTTCACACCACCAACCCCACCAGCACAGCTCCACCGAGGCAACACCCCGCCACCAACGAAGCTGATGGCTGATGGCTGATAGCTGACAGCTCCCTGCTACCAGCCCTCGAGCACCTTCTGCTGGGTCGGGCCGTTCATCTGGACGAACATCACCACCTCGTTGACCAGCCGGATGTTGGCGCCCAGGGCGGTGGCGACCTCTTCCATGGCCTTCTGCTCGGGGCGCTTGACCCGGCCGTGCTGGCAGATCATCACCGCCGCCAGCTCGATGACCTTGCGCACGTCGTCGGACTGGAACTGCTCGCGGCGGTCCTTGATCTCGCTGATGGCGTTGCGGCCGAAGTCACGGCCGGCGGTCTCGGCGGCGTCCATCATGTGCTTGACCGGCAGGCGCGTGCCCAGGGCCATCTGCAGGTCGGTCAGGAAGGCGCGCTCGTTCCACTGGATCTTTCCGTCGGCCAGGGCCACGTGGAGCAGGGAGAGGAAGACCGCCAGCTGGGTGTCCTCGTCGCGGGGGCCGTGCAGGGAGCCGCCGCCGCCCATGCCGCCGGGGCCGGCGCCCGGCACGAAGTCCACCAGCTTGTCAAGGGTCTCGAGCACGCCCATGATCTTGGTGTCGATGCCCCGGAAGCCCGACCAGGAGAAGCCGCGGTGGCTCTGCCGCAGGGCGGTGATGTCCAGGGCCGCCAGCTCGCAGGCCTTGAAGCGGATGGGGATCATCGGGTGGGTGCGGATCCAGCCGTGGGAGCCCTTCTGCTCGTTGATGTGCTTCTCGAGCTCGTCGTACTGGCCGCGCAGGGAGCGCAGCACCAGGTCGTCGTTGATGCCCCGGATGCCCGAGGCGGTCAGGAACAGGGCCGAGACCGCATCCCGCAGCTGACCGCAGCACATCAACCCCACGCGATCGGCGCTGACCTCGGCGGCGCGGGACCACTTGAACAGCAGGCTGGCCAGCGCGGCTGGGACACCATCGGGGTTGCCCAGGATCTCGCGGATGTTGAACTTCGAGTGCCCGAAGACCACGTGGCCCAGCTCGTGACCGAAGACGAACTTGAGCTGGGGCAGGGAAAAGTCGGACAGGAGCGAGGAGTGCACCACCACGTCGAAGGTCTTGTCGTGGGCCAGCACCGAGGCGTTGTACTCAGGGCTCTGCAGCACGAAGAGGTTGCCCGTGAGCCCGCCCCCCAGCACGTCCAGGCACTCGCGATAGGCCGCGTGCACCTCGGGCAGCAGCTCGGGGGTGATGCGCACCGCGTCGCCGAGCAGGCTGCGGCGCCGCATCTGCAGCAGGTCCTGGGCTTCCTCGGAGTCCCGCCCGCGCTGCTCACCGATCTCGGCCTCGATGGCCTGAAAGAGCTTGGTCTCGTAGCCGAAGCGCAGGTTCTCGAGGGTGTCGGACATGGAGGCTCCCAGGACGTTTCAGGGCTGCTGAACCTGTAGCGCCTCGGGTCCGGTGGGCCAAGGGGTACCCTGGGGTCATGGGTGGTGCGCTAGCCGTCCAGGGTCTCGAAGGTCCCT
This sequence comes from uncultured Enterobacterales bacterium, assembly GCA_964481655.1. Taxonomy (GTDB): domain Bacteria; phylum Myxococcota_A; class UBA796; order UBA796; family JAFGLY01; genus CALDOK01. The sequence continues at coordinate 4,780 of CAYZVO010000235.1, forward strand.
GTCTTGCGGTCCTTGCGCACGTTGTCGCCGTGGAAGCAGCGGCCGTTCATGGCCACGTAGACCCCGGGGGGCAGCACCTGGGCGTAGGCCAGGGCCGAGCCGAGGTTGAACAGACCATCGGAGCTGCCGAAGGTGTAGGGCACCATGGCCCCGGTGAGCACGATGGTCTTGGGGATCTCCGCCGCCACCAGGTGGCGGGCGGTGGCCTCCATGGTGTCGGTGCCGTGGGTGACCACGATGCGCTCCTGGCTGCAGCGGGCGCAGTTGTTGGCGAGCAACTCGCGATCGGCGTCGTCCAGGGTCAGCGAGTCCACCATCATCAGCGTGCGCACCTGCACGTCCACCCGGCAGCGCCCCCGGCGCAGCATCTCCTTGATGTGGCTGTCCTGGAAGTACAGCTCGCCGGTCAGCTCGTTGTACTCCTTGTCGAAGGTCCCGCCGGTCACGAAGATGCGGATGGACATGGACAGCTCCGGGGTGTGCTGGAATGCTCCGAGGGGCACGCCGTATACTGCTGGGCACAAGCCCCGTCCAGGAGCGCACCATGACCGTCCGCAGCCTCGCGATGTTGCTCACCCTCCCGACCCTCGTGGGCATGACCGCGTGCGGTGGCAAGCTCATCGCCGAGCAGCCCTTCGTCGTCAGCGGCGACACCGTCACCCTCGCCTGGGAGACCACCGTCCCGGCGGGCGAGGCCAGCCTGTGGCTCGACTACGCCCTGGAGACCGGCTCCGAGCACGACATCACCCAGGGCACGTCGGACGCGGTCTACCACATGAAGGGGCTGCTGCAGGTCACCTCCGACGGCACCCCGGTCTACGATGGCCCGCTGTATCTGCGGTCCAACGGCCCCCCCACGGACCAGCTCACCAGCACCGTGACCATCGGATCGAGCCAGTCCTGCAGCAGCAAGGGCTGCAGCATCGGTGGCCGGGTGAAGGCCCTGAAGCTGGACGCCGCGGCCGAAGGCAGCCCCATCGTGATCAGCGCGGCGCTGCCCCTCGAGGGGGATCAGATCCGGATCGAGGATCTGAGCCTGCAGCTCAGATCAAAGTAGCCCCCGCGCCAGCTGATCCACCCGCTTCAGCAGACCCGGGATGCGGTGCGCGCCGTGCATGGCGGCCACGCCTTCGGCTGCCGCCTCCGGGCTCATGCCCGCCGCGGTCACCAGCAGCGGCGTGCGCGACGTCCCCCGCAGCACCTCGACCGCGGGGGCATCGTGGAAGCGGGTCTTGGCCACGCCCACCACCGGGATGGCGCCGTCCAGCGCCTCGAACAGATGCCGTCCCAGCCCGGGGCGCTCTCCCAGGTCCACGTAGCCGTCCACCACGATCAGCTCGGGCGGATGCTCGAGCGCCCCCAGCAGCGCCAGCAGGCAGGGCAGCTCCCGCCGAAAGAACTCGCCAGGCACATAGGGCTCCACGCCCTGGACCCGGACCACGCGCTCGTCGGTGGGCTCGGCGTCCAGCCACGTAGCGAAGGCCACGCCCGCGACCTGCGCCGCGTCGTGGCCTTCGTCGTACTGGACATCGACCGCCAGGATCATGGCGGCTCCGGTCCCGGTGCTAATCCTTGGAGCCCGCGACCCAGCGCATGCCCCAGCGGTAGTGATGGTCGGCCTCTTCCTGGTCGCCGAAGAACACCACTTCCTTGGTCACCTTGATCTGGTTGTTGACGTTCTCGAGCAGGGCGATGGCGCACAGCCGGCGCGGATCGCGCTGCTCGCCCATGCGGACCTCGATCTCCGGGGAGCCGGGGGCCTTGATGGTCACGACCGCGTCGGTCATGGCCCACTTGGGGGCGCCTTCGTAGATGTAGGTGTAGATCAGGACCCGCTTGATGTGCTGCCACTGAGCCAGGTTGATCTTGAGGTTCTCACCCGCGGAGTCGGCGCCGGAGCGGTCGTCGCCCAGGTGGAGGATCCAGGGGGGGTAGTTGAAGCTGCCGAAGGTGCCGTCGGGGTTCTGGCGACCCAGGGGCTGGATCGCCGACTTCGGGCCCTCGAACATCTCGAAGAAGCAGCCGAGATCGAGGTCGATCTCGTCGCCACCGCCGAGCAGACCGGCCAGGAAGCCCTTCTTCTTGGGGGCGCCGGTGTTCCAGTTGAGGTTGATCAGCACCTCGTTGCCGCCCGCGGCGCTCGACACCTTGGGCTTGAGCGCGATGCTGTCGCCCTTCTGGGCGAGGGTGACCTTGGAGGACAGCTCGATCTCACCGGCGCCGGGCACGGTGGACTTGAACTCGGCAAAGCTCATGACCTTGGAGTCGTTGAGCAGCTGGGCGCCCAGGAAGCCGGCGCTGAACTTGGCCAGCACGGCCACGGAGCCTTGCTGGCTGGAGTCCAGGTTGATGCTGTGCTTCTCGCCGCGGTCCGTGACGACCTCGACCCGCGCGTCGTACTGGCCGAAGGTGTTGTTGTTGCCGGCCGAGGCGTCGGTGAAGTTCAGGGCGCAGATGTAGAGCTCTTCGAAGTCGTCGAGCTTGGCCAGGAGCATGTCTTCCTGGTTGTCGCCGCCGGTGGCGTCGACGCCCGCGTCACCGGACAGCTGCATCCACGGGAAGGCGTTGAGATCGCCCATGGACCCGCCGGCGTAGTTGTCCGAGTAGACACCGCCGGTGCGACCGTCCTTGGTCTTGTAGAAGGCCATGAGGTCGAGATCGACCGCGGAGGTCCAGATCAGGCTGACCTTGAGCTGCTTGAAGGCGCCCAGGTTTGCGGACGCGCCCTTTTGCTTGAGTTCCATGGGTGTCTCCTTTGGCGGAAGCCGGTCACATGATGAAGGCGAAGGTGTTGTTGATGGAGTTGACCAGGTCGTTCACCCAGGGCACGTCCAGGGCGCGCATCACGATGAACGCGGTCCAGAAGCCATAGATGCTGATGAGGAAGACGCCCTTGGCGCCGGTCATCTTGCGCCCGATCAGGAAGGTCAGGAACACGATGGCGGTGAAGCCCAGCAGCACGATGCGCAGGATCTGCACGTCGGCCACGGCGCCCTCGGCGGCCAGCTCGATGTCGGAGCCGTAGATGAGGCCGAAGAGGAACAGGGGCAGGCCCAGGGCCACGGTGATGTCGAAGATGTTGGAGCCCAGGGCGTTGGACACGGCGTCGTCGTAGTCGCCATCGACGGCGTCCTTCATGGACAGGACGGTGTCGGGCACCGAGGTGGCCGCGGCCGCGAGGATGACGGTGGTGAAGTACAGCGGGATCTCGAGGGTGTCGGCGGCGTGCACCACGGCCCAGGAGAGGATGTAGCAGGCCACGCCGATGACGGCGGTGGCGGACGCCAGCACGGCCCAGGCGCGGCCGGTGTTGAGGTCGGCGCCGGAGAAGTAGAGCTGGTTGAAGTCGAAGGTGAACAGGGCCTTGAGCTTGCCGACCTCTTCCTCGTCGTCATCGTCGTCGTCATCGTCGTCGTCGTCGTCGTCGCCGTCCTCGGTGCCGTACAGCTTGAACTGCACCATCAGGAAGGCGAAGTACAGCAGGTAGACGCCCATCAGCACCAGGCCCATCCACCAGGACATCACCGGGTTGGCCAGCAGGGCGATGAGCACGATCTCGGCGAGGATCAGGAAGAAGCCGTCGCGGAGGATGGTGCCGTTCGAGACGGTGATGAAGGGGACCTTCTCGCGGATGCCCTTGGCGTTCTTGACGCCGATGAACACCACGGTGATGATGCACAGGCCCGGGATGACCGCCGCGTTGAAGACCGCGGAGCCGGCGCAGGTGGCCACACCGCCGGAGTAGCCGTCCTTGTCCAGGAAGAACACCAGCAGGATGAAGGTGGTGAGCAGCTCCGGCAGGGAGGAGCCGATGGCGTTGATGGTGGCGCCCTTGACGCCGGGGGGCATGTTGCGGCCCAGGAAGTCCGCCGCGTCCTCGAAGGAGTTGCAGGCGTACATGATGATGACGGAAGCCAGGCCGACCATGGCCAGGGCCAACAGCAGGTTGAGCAGCATCGAGCGGACCTCGGGGGTGACGAGAGGGATGGGAGCGTAACGCCAGCCCGCCCGCCTCACACACAAAAAAGCGGCCCGAGGCCGGTGGGTTTCACCGCCTCGGGCCGATGCTTCGGCTCAGCCTAAGCTACGCCTAGAGCAGGTCGAACAGCGCCTGCAGCTTGGCCGGGATCGCGCCCTTGGCTTCGGCCTTCAGCTTGGCGATGAGCAGCTTCTCGGCGTCGTCGATCTGGCCGTCGGCCCACAGCTTGCCGTGGAGGTAGGCTGCCTCGTCCTCATCGACCACACCGGGGGAGACGGCATCGTTCAGCACGAAGTCGGCGAGGGCCTGAGCGAAGAGCTCACCCCAGCTGGCGTGGTTGTCCTTGCCGGTGACGGCGTCGTTCAGGGCGAAGAGGAAGTCGGCCTCTTCCTGGTCGATGATGCCGTCGTCGTACAGGCGCTCGCGCAGCCAGCCGACCTCTTCGGCGTCGATGATGCCGTCTTCGAGGATCTCGGCCTTGAGCTGGTCGAGGGGGGCGGTGAGGTGATGGGACATGGTGGCCTACTGCTCGATGATCGCGATGAGCTGGTTGAGGTTGGTCAGGCCCTTGAGGGTCCCGGCCTTGGAGGTGTTGATCAGCTGGGCGCCGATGGGGCTGGCGTTGTCGATGGTGGCCAGCAGAGCCACGTTGCCCATGATGCCGGTGTCGAGCTTGACGTCGTGGTAGGTGCCGCGGTCGTCCATGACGTTCAGGGAGACGTCGGAGTCGTTGAAGCGGGCCGGAGCGCCCTTGCCCACCTGGCCGTAGTCCCAGCAGATGACCCAGACGTACTTCATCTCGTCCAGGGACGCGATGCGCATCTGCTCTTCGTTGTCGCCGCCGGCGTCGCCCACGCCCTCGTCGCCGGAGAGCTGCATGTAGGGGAAGCCGTTGAGGTCGCCCATGTCGCCGAAGTAGACGAGGCCCTTGCGGCCGTCCTTGGTCTCGTAGACCGCGCAGAGATCGAAGTCAGCGGCGGTGGTCCACTTCATCGTGATGAGCAGCTGCTTGAAGGTTCCGACGTTGGCAGATGCACCCTTCTGTGCGAGTTCCATGCTTCCCTCCAGGGGTGCTGCCCTGGGGGCAGCGTGTTGTGTTGATTGAAAAAGGGGGGCTCGAGTGTGCTGCGGTCGACCCGCAGCGGCCCGGGGGTCTTCCCAGGCGCGCGGCCCGGACCAGGACCCTTACTCAGCGCCGCGGCGCATTTCAACACGGGGTTCCGCGTCCCGGACAGGATGAGTCCCACGGCGGTAATGCAGGTTCCCCGCAGCGGGTCTTCAGAGCGTGCGGGTGATGCGCTGGGTCTCCAGGAAGGCCCGGGTCTCGGCGTCCACCCGGCGGGCCTCTTCGTCCAGAGCCGCCTGGTTGTCCGCCCGCTCCTGCTCGGTGGCCTCCTTGCCCAGGGGGCCGTGGCCCAGGGCGCTCTCGAGCAGCATATCCGCCTCGGCGGCCACATCGCCGGAGCCGTGGGCCTGGCCCGCGATCCGGGCGCGCTGGTCCCGCAGACGGTCGAGCCCGAACTGCTCTTCCACCGCGTCGATGCGGCCGATGGCGGAGCTGGCGATGCGGGCCATCAGGGCGTCGACCCAGGAGGGGAAGTCCCGCTCGAGCTTGCGCAGGGCGTCCACCAGCAGCGGGCGCTCGGGGTTGCCCCAGAAGGGACCGGAGAGCGTGTTGGCGAGGTTGCCCAGCGCCTTGGCGTGCCCGTGCATGCGCTCGAGCTCCGCCAACGCCTGGTTCTGCAGGTCCTCGTCCGCGCCCTGGGTCCCCCGCAGGGTGGACTCGATGGCCTGCATCAGGGCGTCGGCCTGCCCCCTCAGGACCGCCACGGGCAGGACCCGCAGCTTGTCCAGATAGGGCTCGAGATCCGGCGCCAGCGGCAGCACCCGGGCCACCTGGGCGTGCAGGTCCTCGGTCTCGGCGAACAGTCCCTCGAGGTGCTGGGCCACGATGTCCAGATCGCCCAGGCCTCGGGTGATCTCCTCGGCGGCCTGCGCCCGGCGGGTGACCGCGTAGATGGCGGCCAGGCCCGCGTCGCGGACCATGTCCTTGATCTGGCGGTGGAGGGTGAGGTTGCGCTCGTTGGCGAAGCTGGCGATCGTGTCCAGCCCGTACTCGGACCGCAGCCGCAGCGCCTCGAGGGCCGCCCACTCGAGGCCCACCATGGCCTTGCGGGTGAAGCCCACCAGCCCTCCGGTGCCGAAGTCCACCATCGCCAGGGCCAGCTGCGCGTCGGCGGCGGGGGTCACCAGCACCGCCCGCAGGGCATCGGCGGAGAAGGCCAGCTCGTCGAAGTCCTCGTCGCCCACAGGCAGCTCGAGGACCCGGCGGGAGTCGGGGCTGCCCAGCAGGACGCGATCGCCCGCGTGCACCGCCACCCGCTCACCGTCGCCGGAGAAGCGCATGGAGCGCACCGGGTCGCGGAGCTGGTAGCGCCCCAGCTGCTTGGAGAGGGTGTCGTCGTAGATGGCCACGTAGCCCTGCTCGGCCACCGCCAGGCGCTCTCCGCGGCGATCGAGCCCGAGCAAGTGGGCGCCGGCCTGGTCCCGCTTCGAGAAGCCCATCAGCTGACCGCCACGCAGCCAGAACAGTCGCAGCGCGCCCCCACCGCTGGCGAAGAGCTTGGAGCCATCCGGGACCAGCTCCACGGAGCGGACGGGGAAGCCTTGGACGGCCTCGACCGGCCGCCCGGGGTGCAGCTGGAGATCGCCGCCCACCCGGGCGCAGGAGAAGCGCACCAGCTCGCCCCGCTCAGTGCCGACCACGAGCTGATCCGCGTCCGGTCCGAAGGCCAGGGCGCTGACCTGGACCGCCGGCCCCGGCGTGGACCGCAGGGTGCCAGCGCCGGTCCAGCTGGCGCGCTGGCAGTCGAGCACGTCCACACCGGCCACGCGACCCACAGCCAGCAGGCCACCGTCGCGGGAGAAGCGCAGGCAGCAGGCACCCGGGCTGGGCAGCTCGAGCTCCCTCGTCGCCGGCGGGTCGGCCTCGAGGTCCCAGAAGAGCAGACGCTGGGCGGTGTCGCCGGCGATGAGATTCACCGCGGTCAGCCCCGCCAGCCAGCGGTTGCAGGGGGACCAGGCCAGGGCGAGCAGGGCCGCGGAGCACTCCACCGGCGGCAGCTCCCGCCGCTCCGGCCGATCCTCGAGCAGCCGCGCCGGGCCCTCGAGATCCGAGCGGGACTCCACGTCGTCCATGAAGGCCCGGATGTCGTTGTGGTCCCGCTGCACCGCGATGCCCGCGCGGACCGCCTTCTGCCGCTGGATGAGCCCCATGGCCTCGACGATGGCGTCCTCGAGGCCGGAGAGGGCCTCGACCAGCGGGGTGGGATCCCGCCCTTCGCGGCGGGCGGCGTCGGCCCGGCTCTGCAGGCCGGCCTGGGTGGTGCGCAGGTGATCCAGCTGGGCCTCGAGCCGCTCGATCTCCGAGGCGACCCGCCCCTCGACCGCCCGCAGGTTGTCCGGGTGGTGGGTGGGCGCCTTGCGCCGCAGCAGCCGGCCGAACAGCGAGCGCTCCTGCTGCAGGATGAGCCCACAGTCCGGACAGTGGACCGCTCCGGTCTCCACGGCGTAGCCGCACTCGGGGCAGGGCTGGAAGTGGGCGCTCATGCACCGAAGGTAACCGGGTGGGGGCGCGCCGAACTGCCGGGGACGGGAGTGAGCCGCGGCGTATGGCGCGCGAGGCGCGCCGTATCGCTGGGGTCGGGCGTGAGCCGCGGCGTATGGCGCGCGAGGCGCGCCGTATCGCTGGGGTCGGGCGTGA
>CAYZVO010000235.1:12621-14141 GCA_964481655.1 uncultured Enterobacterales bacterium
CCGTCACCCCCCGCGTAGCTGAAACAGCCAGGCCCGGATTCGTTCCAGTTCGGGGCGGGGTGGCCGTCACCCCCCGCGTAGCTGAAACAGCCAGGCCCGGATTCGTTCCAGTTCGGGGCAGGGTGGCCGTCACCCCCCGCGTAGCTGGAACACCGGCGCCCCGCTCCGTTTCACCTGGGGCCGGGGTGACCGACACCCTCACGAGGATTGGAACCGCGGCGCAATGCACGCCCCTTCCCGCGCGTACCCGCCTCCCAGGCTGCAGTGCCCAGCGGCCCGCGTTACCGTTTCGAGGTCTGGAGTCGCATGAAACGCTCGCTTCGCCGCGCCGGGATGTCATCGTGGAGGTCGCATTGAGCGACCTGCGTGTGCTCTTGTGCTGGGGCTGCGGCGGGCTGCCGTGGGCGCGGCGTCAACCGGGCCAGGTCCAGGCCCACCAGGTGGGGTCCCTGGGCAGCTGGATCGGGCTGTCGGCCAACGGACCCCGCTTCGGCCTCGACATCAGCCAGATGATGCCCGGTGAGAGCCCCATCTGTCTCTCCACCCTGATCCACGCCCAGCAGCAGTGGCTGCCCAGCCCGGGCTGGCTGGGCAAGGTCAGCGTGGAGCTGGTCTCGTCGGGCTCCGCCAACGCCACGCCCGCCCCTCCCCTGCCCTCCCTCGAGGCGCTCTCCGACGGCCTGGCCGCGTGGTGCAGCGAACAGCTCAGCCAGCCCGGCGTGCTCGCGGTGCCCTGGGCCTGGCGGGAGGTCCCACTGGCCATGCGCCTGCTGGCGCCGTGGGCCCAGCGCGGCTGGCGCTTCGCCTCCCTCGAGCGCATGGTGCAGTCCGCTCAGGGCGGCAACCCGCGGGTGATCACCAGCGACGGCCCCTACCTGCGCATCCACGGCCCCGTGGCCCAGGCGGTCATCCCGGCAGGCCCCGAAGCCGCCGGCGCCCTGTCCCTGGCCGACGAGGTCCTGCCCCGTATGCTGCAGCAGGCCGGCCCCACGGTGCCCTCCTACTGGCGGGAGAGCGAGCAGCAGCGCCAGGAGCCCCTGGTGCGCGCCCTGCTCGCCCGCAAGATCATGCAGGCCCTGCGCATGGGCGCCCACGCCATCTCCATGGGCGGCGCCGAAGCCCCCCTGTTCTTCGCCCCCGCCGACGACGCCCCCGACGCGCTGCGCGCCCTGCACGACCACCGCTTCACCGTGTACCTGCCCCGGGTACCCGAGCTGTCCTGGTGGTCCAAGGCCGCCGAGGCCGGCTTCCTGCGCTCCCCCACCGGCCGGGTGTTGATCTTCGGCCTGGACTGGAAGGCGGTCCCCACCGTGGAGATCGAGGGCCCCTCGAGCCCCTGGGATCTCCCCGCCCACCTGGAACAAGCCGGCACCGCGCGCACCGCCCTGCGCGCCCACAAGCTCCATGGACACGACGCTGGCGGCGACCTCCTGGACGACTGGTTCCCCAGCTGGCGCTCGGTGGTCGAGCCACCGCCGGTCCCAGCGGATCTGGCCGCGCCCGAGCCCCCCCCCGCCCCC
>CAYZVO010000236.1:0-14019 GCA_964481655.1 uncultured Enterobacterales bacterium
CGTCGGGGATGGTGTCGGTGTCGGGCTTCTCCGGGTCGGTGCGGCAGGCGGAGAGGGCGAGGATGAGAGCGGCGGTTGCGAGCACGCGCATGAGACCTCCGGGGGGCGGCCCGGAGATGGTAGCACCGCAGTGCGGCGGTCGGTGTGCGTTCAGATACCGCGGTAGACCTGCAGCAGGATCGGGTCGTGGTCGACCCCGTCGGCCGCGGCGTCGTACGCTGCCTCGAGACCGTCGATCCAGTGGTCGAGGTCGGCCGCCTGGAACAGGTCGAACAGGTCGGTGCCCGTCAGCGCCCGGGCCTCGTCCTGGTGCAGGTACTCGAAGTGCTCGCCGCGCCAACGGTGGAAGAGCATCACCAGCTCACCGCCGTCGTCCTGGCGCAGGAAGGTGGCCCACCGGTTCTCGTCCCAGCTGCCGTCGGAGCTGGGTTCGATCCGGATCGACAGGTCGTCCTCGGTGTCGAAGTCGCCGTCTGGTCCTGCGCTGGTCACGATGTAGCGGGCCAGATCGCCGGTGGTGAGCAGCTCCTTGTCCATGCGCAGGGCGTTGCGCCAGCCGTCGTAGCCGTAGGTCTCGAGGGCGTGGGTCATGCCGTCGCTGGGGTCGGTGGTGGGCAGGCCCACCTCGAGCTGGATGTGCTCCAGGGCGTCGGCCTCGAAGTCGATGTTGGCCAGCCCGTCGGCCACGATGCCGTAGAGGATGGCCTGGGTGGCGGCCTCGGGGTCGGCGAACTGCTCGAGCTCCACCCCCTCCCAGGGGGCGGGCAGGGCCTTCTCGTCGACGCCGGGCTCGGCCTCGCCACAGGAGATGTTGCCCACGGTCAGCAGGCCGGCCATGGCGCCCACCGCCAGGGCCACGCGGGGTCGCAGCTTCAGCTGCCGCTGCAGCAGGGCGACGCCCACCGCGCCCACCGCCGCGGCGCCGGCCGCGGCCACCAGGGTTGGGCTGCCGGTGGAGGCGGCCACCGCGGCCAGCTGGCCCCCGCCGCCGATGGTGGCGGCGGCGGTCTCGCCCTGCAGCTGCAGGGCCTGGACCATGTCCAGCTGCAGGGTGGGCCCGTCGCCGTACAGCATCATGTCCGGGTAGAGCGTGCGGGGGTAGGCCGAGATGTACCCGGCGTGCAGGAACTGATCGACGGTGTCGACGAGTGCGGAAGCCAGGATGCGCATGGCGGGGTTCCTCCTCCGTGCCGAGCTGAGTATGCCCGCTCGCGTATGAACGCGCAAGGGTGTTCTTCCGACCCTTCAGCGCGTCGCCGGGTTCCCCAGCTCCTGCACCAGCCGCGGGTGCACGCCCCCGGTGGGGGCGCGGGCGCTGCTGGTGGCCCACAGCAGGTGGGCGCCGTGCTGTTCCGGCGGGCCGTACCAATGCTCGAGCTGGGTCTGCAGCAGCGCGGCCTCCTGCTCGTCGCACAGCTCGGTGTGCAGCACGATCCACTGGATGCCCAGCTGGCGCAGCTGCTCGAGGTTGAGGTGGGCGCCGTGCTCCACCAGGCGCTGGCGCAGGATGTCGTTCCACGGCTGCCGCTCCACGCTGGGCGCGGCCAGGACCATGAAGGGGGGCGCGTCCTTCAGGGTGGAGGTGTCGTAGCGGGGGTCGATGCGGTTGGGGATCGGGCGCCGCGAGGCGTGCTGGTAGGTCAGGTAGCGGGAGGCACCCATGGTCGCGCCCAGCTCCACGGGCAGGTCGAGCACGGCGTCGACGACCTGCTCCCCGTGCTGCTCAGCGGGACGGGCGGCGATGGCGCGGTGGGCGGCGGTGTCCATGAGGTCGGCCCGGGCGATGGGCCAGGGCGAGGGCCCCACCAGCAGGCCGTCGGCGGCGACGGCCAGACAGGCCACCAGCACGCCCCAGCGGGGCAGCCGGGTGGCGCCCAGCGCCGCCAACGCGGCCACGGTGGCCAGCAGCGGCACACACAGGCGCTGGAAGTGGGTGGTGGCCACCGCGGGCAGCACGGAGTCCAGCAGCCGCATGGGCAGAGGCACGCGCCCGCCCGACGCCGTGGTCACCCAGTCACCGCCCCACCACAGCCAGGGGCCCAGGGCCAGCACGCCCACCACCAGCCCGGCCGCGAGCAGGCGCCAGCGGCGGGACCACAGGGCGAGCCCCAGGGCCACCAGCCCCAGGTAGGCGGAGTGCCGGAAGGCCTCGCCCCGGCTGGCCAGGTCCACGGACTGGAAGTCCCCGGGCCAGAGGAAGGAGCGGGGATCCACGGCGTTGTGGGCCAGCAGGAACTCACGGCCCTGCTCGTCCAGGTTCGCGCGGGCGATGATCGCGCCGGGATCCGCCAGGCTGTTCTGGATCGCCAGGCCGGCGGGGACCAGGAAGACCGCGATCACGGCGAGGGCCACGGCGCTGCCCAGCAGGCGATCCCGCCAGCGCTCCGGGCGGTGGGTCAGCCACCAGCCGGTGGCCAGCAACCCCGCGGCCAGGCCGTAGTAGTAGGAGGCCACCCCGGCCACACCCAGGGCCAGCCCCGCCAACGCCCAGTCGCCGAGGCCATCCCGTTCGATGGCCCTCCAGCAGGCCAGCAGCGCCAGCAGCGGCCAGCCGATGGCCACCGCCTCGCTGACGCCGTTGTGGATCTCGGAGGTCAGAAACGGCGAGCAGACCAGGGCGGCCGAGGCGACCCAGGAGGCGATCTCGCTGGCGCCGATGGCGAGGGCCAGCCGCCGCACAGCCCAGGAGGCCAGCAGCACATTGCCCAGGATCAGCAGGTTCCAGGCCATCACGGTGCCCAGGATCGGCACCAGGGGTGTGGCCAGGGCGGCGCCCACCGGATCGATGGTCCAGATGACGCCGCCGTCCGGCGCCATCAGCAGATCGGTGTGGTAGGGCAGCGCCCCGCGGGACAGCTGGTGCCAGAAGAACCAGGGCGCCCAGGCGTGGTTCCAGACATCGACGCCGGGGTGGCCCACCAGCCTCGAGGGCAGGCTGACGATCATCGGCGCGGTGGCGATCAGCGCCAGCAGGAGGTGGAGGCCGGCGGACTTGGCCCTGGCGGTCCAGCGGGTGGTGGGGCCGCCCACGCTAGCCCCCCGTCCCGAGGCAGCCCGCCATGACCTCGGCCACCACGGCGTGGCCCGCCGTCGACCAGTGGCCGTCCAGCAGCAGGTAGGGGTGCTCCTCGCCACCGACCGCGGCCTCGAGCGCAGGGGTCAGGTCGCAGGCTTGGATGCCTTCGCGCTCGAGCAGCTCCAGCACGGCGCGTCGGGGGGCGTCGGGGTCGGCCTGTTCGAGGCCCACCAGGGAGAGGGTCGGGCCCGCGCGGGCCTCGTCCACGGCGAAGACCGGCGGGGCGACGGCCACCACCAGCCGGTCGCCCCGGGCCGCGACCTCGTCCCGCAGGGCGGTGAGGGGGCGGCGGGTGTCCTCGAGCATGGCGGCGAGCTTGCTGTCGTCCTGCTGGGCGAAGATGCCCAGCTCCTGAGCCAGGCGGGCGCGCTCGGCGTCGTCGGGGGCGCGCAGCGACATGCGGGCGATGGCCAGGTGGCCGTAGCCGTACAGGTGGCTGTGGGTGATGAGCCAGCGCTCCAGCGCCGAGGGCTCCCGCGGCACGGGCGGTGGGGGCGGCGGCTCTGTGGCCCGCTGCTGGGCGGCGGTGCGGGCGTTGTCGCTCAGATCGTTGCCCAGGAAGAAGACCAGCAGCACCCCGCTGGCCTGGGTGGCGTCGTCCACCAGCCGGTAGCGCTCCATGGCCTGGTAGGTGGAGTAGCCATCCACGCCGCAGTTGAGGACCTCGATCCCGGCGGCCTGTCCCAGGCGCTGGGCGAAGGTGTCGGCCTCGTCCACCTGCAGCGCGATGGTGAAGGAGTCGCCCACGGCGATCCAGCGCGGGCGATCCGAGGTGGGCTCGGGGCCGCGGCAGCCCGCGCTGTTGATGCGCACAGCGACCTCGTGGCCCACGGTGCGCACGCTGCCCTCGAAGCCCGGTGTGGGCGCGGAGCGCAGGCGGGGGTGGGGCTGGTAGAGCCCGTCGGGGACGCCCAGAGCGGCGATGGGCAGCAGGAAGTCACCCCCCACGGGGGGCTCCACGAACCGCGCCACGCCCTCGGCGCCCAGCAGGCCCACGATCAGGCCCCCGGCCAGCAACAGGCCCCGGGCCAGGGCGCGGGGGAGGCGGCGGGCGCCGCTCACGGGCCCAGCTCCGGCGAGTCCTGCGCGCAGCGGAAGCCGCTGGTCTTGCGCCGGATCTCGGTGAGGAAGGCGTTGCGCTCACCGTCGGTGGTCATGGAGATGTCGAAGAAGTACGAGCCGCCGCGCACGGCCGCGTACAGGCCGGGGCCGGGGCTGTGGGGATCCACCGCCGGGTCGCCGCCCTCGCCGTCGTAGTCCTCCCAGCGCTCGCTGCGGACGTCGGCGGTCCACTCCCAGGCGTTGCCGTACAGGTCGAGCGCGCCCTGCGGGGTGGCGCCGCTCGGGAAGCTCCCCACCGGCGATGTGCGCTCGTAGCCGTCGCTGGGATCGAAGTTCGGGGGCTCGACTCGACCGTGGTTGAGGGCCTGAGGATCGTAGGTGCTGCCCCAGGGGTAGTGCCGGGCGGCGTCCATGGGACCCAGGGCCGCCAGCTGCCACTCGGCCTCGGTGGGCAGGCGCGCGCCGCGCCAGGCGCAGTACTCCCGGGCGTCGTACCAGCTCACCAGGACCACGGGGTGATCCCCGGTGCCCTCCGGGTAGCGCCCGTCGGTCCAGCTCCAGCCGTCCTGGGCCCAGGGCTCCTCCACCGACGGCGGGCGGTAGCCGGTGGCGTCCAGGAAGCGCTGGTAGGCGGCGCGGGTGACCTCGGTGCGGTCGATGAGGAAGCCTGGGACCTGGACCTCCCGCTGCAGGGGCTGCTGTGGGACCGGCACCGGCGGCGTGGGCCGGTTGGGGTGGTCCACCCGCCCCAGCAGGATGGGGGCGCCCGGGATGGGCACCATGTCATCGGCCGCTGGGGTGGCCTCGGCGGGGGGCGGCCTCGGCGGCGCGGGCTCCGGCGCCTGGCCGGGGCAGCCGGCCAGGGACAGCGCCAGCGCCGGGATCAGCCGCTGTAGGCGCATCGGAAACCCGCGGTGAGGCGCTGCTGCTCGGGCCTGGCCGGCTCGCGGTGGCGGCAGGAGCAGTAGGAGGGGAGGTTCATGTAGGAGCCCCCGCGCAGCACGCGCCAGGGGGTGTCGTGGGCGCCGACGGGGTCCTCGGCGTCACCGCCGGCGTAGGCGTCGGAGCGGTAGCCGTCGGCGGTCCACTCCCAGACATTGCCCGCGGCGTGCAGCAGCCCCACCGGGGAGCTCAGGGAGGGGTCCTGTTGGTCGGCGGGCTGGGTGATCACCCCCTGTACGGCGCGCAGCTTGCCGCCGGTGAACCAGGCGGGGCCCTCGGGCTCGTCGTCGCCCCAGGGGAAGCGCTCGCCGTCGCCGTGGCAGGCCGCGCGCTCCCACTCGGCCTCGGTGGGCAGCCGGCCGCCGGCCCATGCGCAGTAGGCGCTGGCCTCGTACCAGGAGACCGCGACCACGGGGTGCTCGTCGCCCCGCTCGCTGCGGCGGGTGGCGGCGCCGGCGCCGTCGGGGTGGGCCGCGCGCCAGCTCAGGCCGTCGGCGGTCCACCACTGCTCGTCCTGCCAGCCCTCGGCCACGAAGCGCTCGAAGGCCCCCACGGAGACCTCGCTGCGGTCGATGCGGTAGGCGCTCAGGGTCACCCGCCGCGACCAGCGGGCGTCGGGGGCGTCGGTGCCCCCTTGCTCGAAGCGGCCGGCGGGGATGGCGATCCCGGGGGGCGCGTCGGCCTGAGCCACCAGCAGCAGCAGGGGCAGCAGGGGGATCACGGGGTGGGCTCCGGCGCGGGCAGATCGAGCAGCGCGGGCTGGGCGGTGATGGCGTCGGCCAGGGCGTGGGCCATCACGGTGGCGCCGTCTGCGCTGGGGTGGACCGGGTCCACGAACAGCCGCTGGGGATCGCCCTGCTGGGCGGCCGCGGCCATGGCCTCGGGCATGGAGACCATGGGCACGCCGTGCTCGGCGGCGAAGGCGGCCATGGTGTCCCGGTAGGGCATCCAGGCCAGGTGCTCGCCGTCTTCTGGGGGCGGTCGATGATCGACGGACCACAGCCCGGCGTCCCACTCCTGGGACAGGGGCACCAGCATCATGTTCGCCCCGTGGGCGCGGCTGCCTTCGAGGAACGCGCCGAGGTTGTCCTCGTACTGGCCCATGGGCACCCGGCTCAGATCCACCCAGCGGTCCACCTGCTCGAGCTTGCTGGTGTCCCGGGGGATGCCGGGGACCAGCACCCGGTTGCGGGTCCTGGTGCGGCCGGCGTACCAGCTCGCCCAGTTGCTCCACAGGGAGCAGTACAGGCGCGAGCTGCGCAGCACCCGGTGGCCCGGGTTGACGTCGGGGTCCACCAGGCTCAGGGCGACCTGGTCCTGGAACGCGTCGATGTTGCAGTCGGAGAAGATGGTGGCGACCAGCACCAGATCGGGCTCGTAGCGCCAGCCCAGATCCTCGAGCAGCCGCAGGGCCTGCACCGAGCTGTAGCCGGGGACCCCCAGGTTCACGACCTCGATGGTCCAGCCGGGGAAGCGCTCCCGGAGCAGCAGCTCGAGCTGCTCCTGCCAGGTGCGGCCGTCGGGCACGCCCCAGCCGAACACGCCGCTGTCCCCCAGGGTCACGATGCGCCGCTCGCGCTCGCCGCGGGGCCCGGGCTCGAGCTGTTCCCGGATGCCCAGGCCGTTGATGCGGGCGCTGCCCCCGCCCATGGGGACCTCGTAGCCGGGCACCAGCTGCCAGAGGTAGCGGGTGCTGGCCTGCATCTCCATCCAGTTGTCGGCCTTGGGCAGGGGTGCCTCGCAGCGGCCCATGCCCAGCAGGCGCGCGCCGAGCTCCCACCCGCCCCACAGCAGCAGGAGCGGCAGCAGAGCCCAGAGTACGCGGCGCGCGGGGGGGATGGAGGACGCCATGCAGGGATGCTATCCCGGCGGGGCCGCCCCGACGGCTCACATGGGGGCGCCTTGTGGGCCCTGAGGGCCGCCAGCCGGGCCGCTGGCGCCGGGCGGTGGGAGCGCGGCGTCGACCGGGGGCGGCAGCTCGGCGGGGGGCGCCAGCAGCAAGCCCGCGTCCTCGAGCTCCGACAGCAGCAGGCGGGCGAGCAGGTCGTGGCCGATGGGGGTGAGGTGGCAGTCGTCCAGGAAGACCCGCGAGCCACTCTGCTCGTGCAGGACGCTGGCTGCGTCGATGTAGCGCACCGAAGGGCTGGCCTCGGCCAGGTCGCTCAGCATGGTGTTGTAGGCGGTCATGGGGGCCGGGTCCGGCGCCAGGCCCTCGCTCACCAGGATCACGGTCCCGCCCCGGGCGACGACCCGCTCGATCATCCAGCCGAGGTTGTCCTGGGCGTGGTCCTCGGGCACCGCCACCCGCAGGCTCGCCGGGCCCATGGACATCAGCAGGTAGCGCATGCCCTGGTACAGCCGGCTGCGGTTGAGCATCCCGCTGCTCGCGGTCAGCGCGCCGCTGTCGGCCCAGCGCTCGTACAGCTGGGCGTAGGGCAGGGGCGCGGGGGTCAGCAGATCGTTGTGGCCGACGTAGAGCACCAGCAGGTCGGGCTCGAGCAGCTCGAAGGCCCCCTGGTCCAGGTAGTGGCGGATGTGCCAGGTGGTCCAGCCGCCCACGCCCTGGTTGAGCACCTGGTGGGTGCCCCCCAGGTAGGCGTCGAGCCGGGCCGGGTAGAACTCGTTCAGATCGTCGTTCTGCCAGGCCCCGCCGGTGGTGCTGCCGCCCATGACCACCAGCCGCGGGCGGCCGTCGGCGGGGGTGATGGCCACCGGGTAGCCGCTGTCGGGGTAGTCGGTGTGCTGCCGCTGCTGGATGTCCCCGAAGTCCCGCTCGGCCATGGCCGTGCTGTCCATCAGGTTGGAGGCCCCGGGCATGGGCCGGGCGGCGTCCCAGGCGTCGTCGGCGGGGGTGGTGCGCAGCCAGGCCTCGGCGCCCCCGGCGAGCGCGATGGCCAGCAGCAGGCAGGTGGTGTTGTAGAAGCGCAGCCGCCGGGCGTTGGCGTTGGCCCATACCAGCAGCGCCCAGGCCCCGGCCAGCACCGCGGCCAGCCCGACGCCGGGGCCGCTGGCGCCGCCGAGGGCGGCGATGGCCACGCTGGCGGTGACCATCCACAGCACGATGGCCACGCCGCCGCGCAGGCGTGCGGAGCCGGCGTCCCAGGGGACCCCGCGCAGGGCGCGACCCAGGGCGTGGCTCCCGGCCAGGACCGCGGTCATGGCGGCAGGGCCGAGGGCGGGCAGCCAGCGCACGGGCAGCCAGGTGACCCGCGCGGACTCGGCCCACAGGGCGGGGTCCCGGCCCGCGAACAGCCCCGCCAGCAGCAGGGGCAGGCTGGTGAGCAGCACGATGGAGGCCCTGGCGCCCGCGATCAGCTGCACGGCGACCAGCGCGAACCCGGCGACGGCACCCAGCAGCCAGGGCAGCGGGCGCGGGGGCGGACCGGAGGGGGTGGCCACGGACTCGCCCCGCTGCAGCTCGGTGATGTGGATCCGCTGCAGGCCCGGGCGGACACGGGGCTGCCAGGGCATGCCCTGGCCGGTGCGGCAGAGGGTGTCCTGCTCGCCCTGACGGATCCGGAGGCCGGGGCCGTCCTCGCGGATCTCGATGACGGCGGGCTCGGCCCCTGGGGGCAGCAGCGGCGTCGAGCAGGACGCGGCCTGCTGGCGGCCACCCTGGCGGGTGACCACGGACACCGACGGGCTGCCCACCCGCTCGAGGATGATGGTGGCGCCGTCCGGGCTGCGGTCGGGGGACAGCGCGATCTCGAGCTGCCCGCCCTCGGCGAGCTGGTAGCCGACACCCAGGCTGCGGGGGCCCCCGTGGTCCACGGGCTCGAGCCCGCGCCAGTGGGCCAGGCTCCAGGCGTCGGCCCGGTGGGGCAGGTCACCGGCCAGGTCCGTGAGCTGGTAGGGCACCCGCGAGGGCTCGAGGGTCCAGCCCGCTGGCGCCCGCTCCGCCTGCGCCCCCAGCAGCGCCCACCACACGGCCTCGCCGCACAGGGCCCCACCGGCCAGCCCGGCTGCGAGGGCCAGCAGCGCGGGCCAGGTCAGGACGCGAGCGCGCAGGGAGTGGAGAGGGCTGGACACGCGGAGGGTGCCTCGGGATCAGCAGTCGTAGGTGCCGTATCCCGAGCAGTACATGGTGCACTCTTCCCCGCCGACCGTGATGGTCACGTCGCAGTTGATGGTGCTGCCGCCGTCGTGGATGACGTAGGTGCCTGTGGCCGAGCCGTCGTAGAGCCACAGCAGCTCGACCTCGGCTTCGGCGCTGGTGGTGCCGCCCGTGTAGACCGTGTAGGCCGTGAGGCGAGAGCCGTTGATGTAGTACTGATCGGAGCCGATGTAGTCATAGTCGGAGCCGAAGGCGGCGCCTTGCTGCTGCCACTCGGACAGGCCCGTGCCGTCCCAGTTCATGGTGGTGGTGCCGGTGTAGGCGCCGTCGGCGTAGTCGTAGCTGCCCTGGTTGGCGAAGTCCGGGGACATGCTCACATCGGAGACGTACAGCCCGTACTCTTCCTCGCGCTCTGCCCGGTAGGCGACCTCGTCGTCGGAGACGATGGTGATGGCCCACTCGATGGTGTCGGCGAACTCGTCGGGCTGGGCGTCCACGGGGGCGTCCAGATCCAGCTCGGTGCGGCTGACGCTGCCCTCGCAGCCGGTGCGCCTGGTGCGGACCTGCTCGGCCCAGCGCTCGCCCAGGACGTCCTCGTAGGTGACCTTGGTGATCAGGTCGAGATCGCCGTCGTCGTGCACGGTGCCGTAGCCCTCGCCGGAGGCGGCGATGGTGGGGTAGTCGGCGTGGTAGCCGGTGGCGTAGCCGTAGTCGCCGGTCTCGAAGTCGTAGGTGCCCACGCGGCTGGTGACCACCTCGCCGTAGGGGTCGATGTCGAACTCACCGCCGTCGCCCTGCAGCACGCTGGCGAAGGGGTTGTCGTACCACTCGTGGGGATCGTGCTCGCAGGCGAGATCCTCGCCGAAGTTCGCGCCGGGGCCGCCGGTGCAGGCCGCCAGGATCAGGGCGATCGGGAGCAGAGAGGGGCGCATGGTGCCTCCGGACGAGGCCTCTGGCCCCGGGCTGCGGCTAGCTGCAGTCGTAGGTGTTGCCGTCGTCGCAGGCGGCGCTGCAGTTGCCGTTGGCGGTGATCGTGACGTCGCACTGCAGGGACGGATTGCCCGCGGCGTTGTACCCGGTGTAGGTGCCGCTGGCGGCGCCTTCGTAGGTGTACAGCAGCGACCAGAAGCCGGTCATGGTGGTGGTGCCGGCTTCATAGACGCCGTACTCCTGCAGGCTGGAGCCGTCGAAGTAGTACTCGTCGTCGCCGATGTAGTCGTAGTCGGAGTTGTAGTACGAGCCGTTCTGTTGCCAGTGGCGGGTGCCGGTGCCGTCGTACTTGCGGGTGGTGCTGCCCACGTAGGCACCGCCGCCGTAGTCCCAGACATCGTCCTGCATGATCTTTTCCGTGCAGGTCCGGTTGATCACCATTTTCTCGCCGCTCGAGCTGTACTCGCCGTAGAGGGTGACCTTGGTGTCTGACTTGATCTCGGAGGCCCAGTACTCGGTGAAGGCGTTGCTGGCGGGCGGGGTCTCGACGGTCCAGTCGGGATCGAAGGCGTAGCGGGTGATGTTGCCCTCGCAGCGGTAGCGCTCGATGCGCAGCAGCTCGGCCCAGGTGTCGGCCAGCACATCGGTCCAGCTGACCTTGACCAGCAGGTCCAGGTTGCCGTTGTCGTAGATGGTGCCGTAGCCGTTGACCTTGCGCTCCTCGAGGTAGTGAGCGCCCTGGTAGGTGTCGATCCACTCGAGGTCGCCGCTGTTGAGGTTGTAGGCGCCACGGCGCTGGCTGATGGGCTGGCCCACCGGATCGAAGGCGAAGGTGCCCTTGTTGCCGCTGAACTTGGCCTCGAGCAGCGAGTAGGTGGCGTTCTCGGCGTCGTACCAGCTGTGGGGGTCGTGCTCGCAGACCAAGTCGAGGCCGCAGCCGGTGAACAGGCCCGGGGCCAGCAGCAGGCTGGCGAGAAGGGAGCGGCGCATGGGATCCTCCGCAGGACGGGGCATGGCAGCCTATCTGCAGACCCGAGCACCCGCTACCGGCGTGCAGGGGACGGGCTCCTCGGCTCCGCCCGTTCTCACGGGCTCTTGACACCGGTCAGTTCGGGATCGCGGCCGCAGCGTTACGAGACCCCCCATGACCCTGCCTCCCGAACAGCTGCTGGTGGTCGTCCTGGTGGGCGTCTTCGCGGGGACGGTCAACACCATCGCGGGCGGGGGCTCCCTCATCACCTTGCCGGCGTTGATCTTCATGGGCGTGCCCCCCATGGTGGCCAACGGCACCAACCGGGTCGGCGTGATGACCCAGTCGTTCACGGCCTCGTTCAGCTACCACCGCAAGGGCTTGCTGGACCGCAAGCGGGTCGTGAAGCTCATCGCCCCCATCGCCATCGGCACCTTCGTGGGAGCCTGGGCGTCCGCTCAGCTGTCGGACGACATGTTCAAGAAGGTGATCGGCGTGGCCATGCTCTGCGTGCTGGCGGCCATGCTCACCAAGCCCAAGCGCTGGCTGTCGGACCGACCGGCCTCGGAGCGCGCCTCGGCCTGGCTGCGCTACCCCGCGCTGGTCGGCGTGGGCTTCTACGGTGGGTTCGTGTGCGCGGGGGTGGGGGTGGTCACCCTCATCGTGCTGGTCCTGCTCCAGGGCATGGACCTGCTGCGGGGCAACGCCGTGAAGGTGACCCTGGTGGGCCTGTGCACCCTGATGTCCCTGGTCGTCTTCATCGAGCAGGGGCTGGTGGCCTGGGATGTGGCCATCTCGCTGGCGGTCGGCTCCGCGGCCGGGGGATGGATCGGCTCTCGCCTCACCATGAGCTGGGGCCCGCCGCTGATCCGCTGGGTGCTGATCGTGGTGGTCGTGGTCAGCTCGGGGCGTCTGCTGGGGATCTTCTGATCGTCAGGGCTCGGTGATCTCGATCTCGATGTCGACGATGCCCACGTCGTCGTCGTTGACGGGGTCGTCCGAGAGCTCGAGCTCGGTGGCGCGCTCGAGGTGGCGCCGCAGGCCGTCGCGCACGGAGCTGCGGCCCCGGGCGCCGGGCCCCGCCGCCGCCGCGCGGCGGGCGGCCCACCTGCTCACCGCCCCCGACGGCCGGGCCCGCGTCTCGGCCGTGCGGGCCTCGGAGACCACCGAGGAGATGTCGGACTCACGGACCTGGCGGTGGGGGTGCACCGAGCTGCCGCCGTGGCGAAGATCCTCGACCCACTCGCGCAGCAGCACCTCGTCGCCCGCGCGCAGGCGCAGGATGCGCAGCTGGTAGCTGCTCGGGCGATCCTCGAAGTGCTCGGCGTGGTGGACCACCGCGCTGCCGTAGACGGTCTCGGTGAGCCCGGGTAGCTCGAGCTGGAACTCGAGCTCCTGATCGGCCTCGAGCATGCCAGGGCTTTCGACGATCAGGGTGGTCAGGACGATGTGGCTGGCGGTGCCGAAGTGGACAGCGCCGGGGATGCGCATGGCGATGCTGGCGGCACGCTGCATGGGCCCCTCCAGTGGTGCTTCGCCGAAAGCTTACCATGGTCGCTCGTTTTCGGTATCGACGCTTCTTTTTTTCCTCGCGCCTCGAATGGTTCCCGCCGGCTGCCGTCCAGGGCCGTGTACGACACGCGAAAACGGAGAACGCCATGCGCACCCTGCTCCCCCTGCTGACCCTCTCCCTGACCCTCTCCATCGCCTCCACCCCGGCCTTCGCCGGTGACAATGGGCACCAGGCGCACCGGGATCGGGCCCGCAGCCACGACGATGTGGGTGCCCAGAACAAGAGCAAGGGCAAGAACAAGGGCCGCTCCGCCCAGGCCCGCGCCCAGGCCGCCCGCGACCAGGCTGCCCGCCAGGCCGCCCACAACCGCGCCCGCGCCGAAGCCAACGCCCGTGCGCACGCTCACAACCGCGCCCGGTCGGAGGCTGCCCGTCGCGAGGCCGCCCGCAAGCGCGCCGCGCGCCACTACGTGGCCCGCCACCGTCCGCCCCCGCCCCCGGCCCGCCGCGTGGTCGTGACCAACGCGCCCCCGCCCCGCAAGGCCAAGCGCGCCCCGGCCATCTTCGCGGACCGCACGGGCCAGTTCTCCCTCGGCCTCACCGGCGGCTCCCTGGTCTCCGGGTACGAGAGCGGCTCGAGCTTCGGTGACATGGGCCTGGGCCTGGACGCCCGCTACCGCGTCACCCCCGGCTTCGGCCTCGAGGCCAGCCTGGCCCAGCACCGCGGCAGCGAAGGCGACCGCATCACCACCCCCCTGAGCGTCGGTGTGCAGGCCTTCGGCTTCTCCACCAGCCGGGTCAACCCCTACGCCTCCGCCGGCGTGACCTTCACCGGCCGCGACTTCGACGACACCTTCTGCGACGGCGAGGACTACATCGACTTCGTGGCGGACGACACCCTCTTCGGCCCCTACGGCGGCCTGGGCCTCGAGTTCGCCGTGGCCGACAACGCCACCGTCAACCTCGAGGGCCGCCTCAACACCTACATGGGCCTCGAGCAGGACGACCCCACCGTGCCGGTGAGCTTCCAGGGTCGCGCGGGGCTGAACTTCTACTTCTAGACGATTCGGACTTGGTTCCGAGGACCCCAGCCGCCGCCCTCCGGGGCGGCGGTTCTTCTTCAGGGGCGCCTGCGAAGGATGAGGGGGAGCAGGAGCAGCAGCGCCGAGGCTGGGCCGGAGCTGGCCGCGTGGCAGCCGGCGCAGCCCTCGTCCCCGGGAGGCTCGTCCTGTGGGGGCTCGCTGTCCTCCGGGGGGGCCGTGTCCCCGGGGTCGTCCGGGGGATCGCTGTCGCCGGGGCCCTCGGGGTCGTCCGGGGGATCGCTGTCGCCGGGGCCCTCATCACAGTCGGGGTCGTCGTCGTCGATGAGCTCGTCGCAGTCCTCGTCCAGGCCCGATGAGCAGTCCTCGTCGGCCTCGGGGCTGATCTGGGCGTCGCCGTCGTCGCAGTCGCCGGCGGCCCCGCTCCCCCCGG
>CAYZVO010000237.1:0-13988 GCA_964481655.1 uncultured Enterobacterales bacterium
ACGCCGACACCGACGCCGACACCGACGCCGATGCCGACGCCGACGCCGACACCGACGCCGACGCCGACGCCGACACCGACGCCGACACCGACTACGACCTCATCACGGACATCCAGCAGGGTGTCTACAAGGAGGGCACCGGCGTGCTCGTCAGCGGCGTCGTGGCCCACGACGAGGCCAGCAGCGGCTTCTTCCTGCTCGATCCCGCCGGCGGCGAGTACTCGGGCATCTGGTGCTACACCGGCAGCAAGCTCGAGGTCGGCCTGATGCAGGGCGACATGATCGAGCTCGCGGCGACCTACGTCGAGTACTACGACCTGTCCGAGCTCGAGGTGGCCAACGCCGAGTCCGTGATCGTGCTGTCCAAGGGCAACGACCTGCCCGCCCCCAACGTCGTGGACGTCTCCCTGTTCGCCGACGAGAAGGGCGCCATGGAGCCCTACGAGGCCACGCTGGTCACCGTCGAGGACATCACCGTCACCGACACCAGCTCCAGCTACGGCGAGATCGGCTTCGACGACGTGGGCGTCTTCGACGACCTGCTCTACGACTGGACCGCCGCCTTCGACATCGGCACCGGCGACACCTTCGAGTCCGTCTCCGGCCTGATGTACTACTCCTACAGCGCCTGGAAGCTCGAGCCGACCGCCGAGGCCGACTTCGTGGGCTACGTCGCGCTGCCCTGCCCCGCCGACAAGTGCGCGGAAGACCTGGTGGCCGGCGATCTGGTCATCACCGAGTTCATGAAGAACCCGGCCGCCGTGGGCGACAGCGAGGGTGAGTACTTCGAGCTGTACAACGCCTCGGGCGGCTCCGTGAACCTCGACGGCCTCGAGCTGTGGGACGACGGCAGCGACAGCACCACCCTGGCCAGCCCCGACGTCTTCAAGGCCGGTGCGTACATCGTGGTGGGCGCCAACGCCGACACCAAGACCAACGGCGGCATCAACGTCGACATCGAGTACGGCGGCTCCATGTCCCTGGCCAACGGCGACGACGAGATCGGCATCGGTCCCGTGAAGACGGCCATCGACTACGTCATGTACACCGACAAGGCCTACCCGGACACCAGCGGCGCCTCCGCGTCCCTGGACCCGGACTTCATGGACACCAAGAGCAACGACGACGGCGCCAACTGGTGCGACGCCACCAGCGCCATCGGCAAGACCGGCGACTTCGGCACCCCCGGCGCCGCCAACGACGAGTGTGAGGTCGAGGTCGAGCCCTAGGCTCCACCCCCTCCCATCCTCGAGCCCCCGCCCGGTCTGACCGGTGCGGGGGCTTCGCTGTGTGGGGTCAGCCCGGGGACAGGTGAGGCTTCCGGGCTGGTACCTGCGGTCCGCGGCGTGCTATTCCGACGGACATGGGGCCCGGTCGGTCCCGCTGGAGGCCCCGATGCTCCGCTTCTCCCCCATCGTCCTGCTCGCCCTGCTCGCCGCCTGTGGAGGCCCCGAGGGTTCCTTCCCCGGTGAGTGCTCCGACGGCCAAGACAACGACGGCGACGGCCTGGTGGACTGCCAGGACGACGACTGCACCGGCACGAGCGAGTGCGAGTCCGAAGGCGACACGGACACCGACACCGACACCGACACCGACACCGACGCCGACGCCGACGCCGACGCCGACGCCGACGCCGACGCCGATGCCGACGCCGATGCGGACGCCGACAGCGACGCCGACGTCGATCTGAGCTGCGCGGACATCCAGGGCTACGACGGCGTGTCCGAGGGCGACACCGTGACCCTCGAGGGTGTGTGTGCGACCAGCCCGGTGGCCACCAACGGCATCGGCTTCTTCGTCCAGGACAGCGGCGGCGGCCAGTGGTCCGGGCTCTTCGTCTACCTCGGCGACGTCACCGCCAGCGTCGAGACCGGCGACATGGTCCAGGTGACCGGCGAGGTCTACGAGTACTACGACCTGACCTCCATCGCCCCCGCCTCCTCGGGCGACGTGCAGATCACCGGCTCCTGCTCCCCGTCCGCCACCAGCCTGTCCTCGACCCCCAGCGACTGGGAGCCCTACGAGGGCGCCCTGCTCACCCTGAACGGCCTGGAGGTCACCGCGCCTCCCGACAGCTACGGCGAGGTGGACACGGACTGGGGCATCTCGCTGGACGACATGTTCTACGCCTACGGCGGTGACACCGGCGACATCATCAACAGCGTCACCGGGCCCCTGTACTACTCCTACAGCGAGTTCAAGATCCAGCCCCGCGACGCCTCCGACATCGACGCCACCGAGGCCTCCTGCGGTGCGGATCTGTGCGCCGACGAGCTGTCATCCGGCGAGCTCGTGGTCACCGAGATCCAGAAGAACCCCACCATGGTGGACGACAGCGACGGCGAGTACCTCGAGCTGTACAACGCCTCGGGTGGCTCCGTGAACCTCGACGGCCTCGTGCTCTGGGACGCCGGCTCCGACAGCACCACCATCAGCTCCACCGCGGTCTTCTCCGCGGGCGCCTACATCGTGCTGTGCCGCAACGGCGACTACGGCACCAACGGCGGGGTCTCCTGCGACGTGGAGTACAGCGGCTACACGCTCTCCAACGGAGACGACGAGGTCTACGTCGGCAGCCCTGGCACCATCGACGAGGTCGTCTACGACGACTCCACCTTCCCCGATGCCGACGGCAAGGCCATGTCCCTGGCGCCCAGCTCCACCAGCGCGGCCGCCAACGACAACGGCAGCAACTGGTGCGACGCCTCGAGCACCTACGGCTCCGGCGACTACGGCACCCCCGGCCCCCGCAACGACGGCTGCTAGGGCATGGCCCACGGCTTCTACGGTCGCCTGCTCGAGGTCGACTGCGGCCGGGGTGAGCTCCGCGAGCGGGCCCTCGATCCCGCGCTGTTCCGCGGCTTCCTCGGTGGCAGCGGGCTCGCCGCTCGCTCGGTCCTGGACGAGCTCGTGCCGGGGCGTGATCCCCTGCACCCCGACAGCGCCCTGTGGATCGTCAACGGCTTGCTGGCGGGCATCCCGGTGCCGGCGGCCTGCAAGCTGTCCATCTGCGGCGTCTCGCCGCTGACCGGCATCTGGAACGAGGCCGCGGTGGGGGGTGACTGGGCGGCCCGCTTCCGGCGCACCGGCTTCGACGGCGTCCGCGTCCACGGGCGCTGCGCCGCTCCCGTCTACCTGCTGGTGGACGACCGCGGTGCTCAGCTGCTGGACGCGGCGGATCTGTGGGGCCGGGACAGCTTCGCCATCCACGACGTCCTCACGGCTCGGCACGGCGCCAAGGCCTCCATCGCCTGCGTGGGGCCGGCAGGGCAGCGGGGCGTGCCCCTCGCCGGCATCATGGTCGACGGGCGCTCGGCCCGTGCCGCGGGCCGCGGTGGCATGGGCGCGCTGATGGGCAGCAAGGGCCTGGTGGCGGTGGTCGCCCTCGGGGCGCGCTCGCCGGAGGTGGCCGACGCCGCGGGGCTCAAGGCTCGGGTGCGCGCGGACATGAAGACCATCCGAGCCCGGTCCAAGGGCCTGCAGGACTTCGGCACCGCCGGTGGCATCGCCGGCGCCGACGCCATCGGCGCGCTGCCCGTGAAGAACTGGGCCGGTGGTGCCTGGACGGCGGGGGCCACAGCCACCACAGCGCAGACCTTCTTCCCCCGCTACCTGGACACGCACCATGCCTGCTGGGGCTGCCCCATGCGCTGCTCCAAGCACCTGCGGGTGGGCGAGGGTGCCCACGCCGGCATCCACGGCCACGCCCCGGAGTACGAGACCCTTGCTGGCTTCGGGGGCAACTGCCTCAACGACGACGTCGAGATCATCATCGCCGCCAACGACGCCTGCAACCGGGCCGGGTTGGACACCATCTCCACCTCCGCGGCCGTGGCCTTCGCCATGGAGGCCGCCGAGCGCGGCATGGTCGGGCCCGGCGACGCCGAGGGGCTGTCCCTGTCCTGGGGTGACGCCGACAGCATCCTGGGCCTGGTGGATCAGATCGCCAGCGGCCGCGCCCTGGGGGCGCTGCTCGGGCGCGGAACCCGCCACGCCGCCGCGACCCTGGGCCCGGAGGCCGCGGCCTTCGCCCCCCACAGCAAGGGGCTCGAGCTGCCCTACCACGACCCGCGGGCGCTGCACTCGATGGCCGTCAGCTACGCCACCTCCAACCGGGGCGCCTGCCACCTGTCGTCCATGAGCTACCACGTGGACCGGGGCATCCCCATCCCGGAGCTGGGCTACGACGGCCCGCCGTCGCTGATGGACTCGGTGGGCAAGGCCCGGGTGGCCCGGGACATGCAGGACTTCATCACCCTGTTCAACCCCCTGGGTCTGTGCAAGTTCCTGATCAAGACCCAGGTCGGCCCCTCCCACCTGTGCGCCTGGATCCGCGGCGTCACCGGCTGGGAGATCGAGCCTGCCGAGCTGCTGTTGGTGGGCGAGCGCATCTTCCAGCTGCAGCGGCTCATCAACGTGCGCCTGGGCGTCACCCGCGCCGATGACACCCTGCCAGCCCGCTTCCTCGAGCAGGCCCGGCCCGACGGCGCCGCTTCCGGATCGCTGCCGGATCTCGAGACCATGCTGGACGAGTACTACGCCCTGCGCGGCTGGGACGCCGACGGCGCGCCGACCCCCGAGGCGCTGGCGCGGGTCGGGCTCGAGGGGCTGGTCTGACGTCGGTTACTCGGCCGCGGCGGCCGTGGAGAAGGTCCACACCACCGGCTCGAGGGGGATCCCGGCGGCGTTGGTGAAGTTGTTGTGCCGGCTGCTGTTGAGGCCGACGCGGTAGCTCCGGCCTGGCTCGAGCTCGACCTTCAGGCTGCAGACGGTCCCTCCCTTGGACCAGCGCGGCTTGGCGTCGCCCTCTGGGAAGTCATCACCCAGCCGAACCCACGAGACGCCCTTGCCCATGGGCCGGTCGAAGGTGACCTGCAGCGTGGTCTTGCCCGCGGGGAGATCGGTGGCTCCCTCGGCGGGCAGCAAGGATGTGACGGTCGGGAGCTCCAGGCTCTGGATGGTCTCTTCACTCGCACCGACGGTGGTGAACCAGATGACATCGCTCGCTGCCGGGGTGCCCGCCGTGGTGCGGAAGTTGTGGTGGCTGCTGGAGTTGATGCCCACCCGGTAGGCGTGGGCCGGCTCCAGGGTCACCGGCAGCACACAGGTCCGGCGGTCCTCCCAGTGGGGCTTCCCGGTGGTCTCGGGGAACAGATCGCCGCCGCCGGTCCAGGAGTAGCCCCGGGTGAGCATGTCCTGATCGAAGGTCACCCGGATCTCGGTGGTGGCGGGATCCACGTCCAGCGCCCCGATCGCGGGGCTGCTCTGGGCGATGGCCGGTGGCTGCTGGACCGTGACATCGGCCCGGGGCGCGGTCACGCAGCCGGTCAGCAGGAGCAGGGTGGCGAGCCAGCGGGAGGGAGCTGGACCGCGCGAACTTCGACTCGACATGACGCCTCCAGCGCGGGCGCCTGGTGTGTTCCTTGGCGATCCCCGACTGTGGGGGCAGTATACCGCGAAGTCCACGGCGGGTGGTCGGCTAGTCGGCCTCGGCCGCCTGCTGGGCGTCCTTCCAGGGCAGGTACCAGTCGTAGAAGCCCTGCACCGTCTCGGCCATGGGGCGGGGCTCGTAGCCCAGCTCCTGGGTGGCCTTGCCGTGGTCGAAGTCGGAGTTGCCCCGCAGCACCTCGAGGGCCTGGGGGGAGTAGATGGGGCGCTCGTTGCGCAGCTTGGCCCAGAACGCCACGAAGGGGGCGCCCAGCATGGCCAGCCACATGGGGGAGGTCATGGTGGGAGACTTGACCCCGGTGGCCTGCTCGGCCCAGCCCGCCAGCTGCTTGACGTTGACCCGATGGCCCGACAGCAGGTAGCGCTCGCCGGTCCGGCCCTTCTCTTCGGCGGCCAGCAGCCCGCCGACGACATCCCGCACGTCCACGAAGTCGTAGGTGGCGTCGATGAGCGCCGGCATGGCCTTGTCGTGCAGCATGATGAACAGCTCGCCCAGGTGGGAGGGCCGATCGTCGTAGGGGCCGATGATGCCGGTGGGGTTGCAGATGACCGCGTCGAGGCCGTTTGCCACCGCCTCGAGCACCTGGATCTCGCCTTCGGCCTTCGAGCGGGAGTAGGGGAGGCAGTCGTCGGACAGGGCCAGGGCCCGGGTCTCGTCGATGGGGGCGTGCAGCGGGTGCTCGTACAGGGCGTGGCAGGAGCTGCAGTGCACCATGCGCTTCACCCCGGCGGCCAGCGCCGCGGCGGCCACGTTCTTGGGGCCCTGCACGTTGGTCTCGAAGAGCTGCTCGGTCTTGACGTCGCCCACCTGCACCAGGGCGGCCAGGTGGAAGACCACCTCGACGCCCTCGAAGGCTGGCGGCAGGGTCTCGGCGTCGGTGGTGTCGCCGATGACCTGCTCCACTCCCAGCTCGGCCAGGGCGGGGCTGGGGTTGCGCACCAGGGCGCGCACGGTTCGTCCGCGGGCCAGCAGCTCGCGCACCAGGTTGTTGCCTACGAAGCCGGACGCGCCGGTCACCAGGGTGGTCATCACACAGCCTCCAGGTGGACGGGCTAACTATCCTCATGGACCCGTCTCCGCCTTCTTCGCCCCGTTCTCGTCGGCCCCTCGCCGCGGTGGCGGGCCTGGTCATCGGCGCCGCGCTGATCGCCGCGGTGCTCTGGCTCGGGCGGGGACCCGCCGCCATCGACTACCTGGTCGTGCGGGGGGACACCCTGCACCGCATCGCCACCGCCCACGATGTGAGCGTCGAGGACCTGAAGGCCTGGAACGGGCTCGAGGGCGATCTCATCCAGGTGGGCCAGGTGCTGCGGATCCACGCGGGTGAGCCCGCGCCGCAGGTCGGATCGGCCCGGAGCGCCTCGACGCCGAGGCCCCGCTCGACCGCCACCAGCGGCTCTGCCCGCAGCCTGCCCCCCGAGCAGCCCTGCCTGCCACCGCCGGACCTCGACGCGGTCGGCGAAGGCGACGAGGCCGTCTACCTCGCCAGCAAGGGGCTCTCCAAGGCCGCCGTGGACACGGTGATGGGCCCGGCGCTGCAGGGGCTGGTCACCTGTGTGCCCGAGGGCAGCCAGCCCGACGGTGTGATGACCCTCGACATCGAGGTGGCCTGCACCGGGCGGGTGTCCACGGTGCGCGTGATCGACGACGGCGCGCTCCCGGAAGAGCTGGTGGACTGCGTGACCGACAACTTGCGCTATGCCGCATTCCCCGCCCACGACCTGCCGGACGGCTTCGGGTTCGAGCTTCCGGTGAGCTTCAGGTGGTGAGGACCCCCTTCGGCGCGCTAGACTGGTGACCTTCACGCCAGCGCCCGGAGGTTCGGCCGATGGCACGCCCGCTTCCCCTCGTTCTCGTCTCCTTCGCAGCCCTCGCCGCCTTCGGCTGCGGTGAACCCGTCAAGGACGACACCGGGACGCCCCCGGACGACACCGGCGATCCCACGGTCCTCCGCGATCGCGACGGCGACGGCGTGACCGACGATCTGGACTGCGACGATCGGGATCCGGATCGATACCCGGGCAACGTCGACATCTGCAACGGCGTCGACGACGACTGCGACGAAGAGATCGACGAGGATCCAGACATCAGCTGGTACCTGGACGCAGACGGCGACGGCTTCGGCACCGCCGACGATGCGCTGGAGCCCAGCTGCGAGCAGCCCACCGGCTACGTGGCCAACAGCGCGGACTGCGACGACGGCGCCGAGTACATCTACCCCGGCGCCCTCGAGGACTGTGACGGCATCGACAACGACTGCGACGGCAGCGTGGACGAAGGCGCCGCCACCTACGTCTCCACCGACGGCAGCGCCAACGGCATGGGCAGCGAAGAAGACCCCATGGACTCCATCCAGGCCGCCATCGACGACGGCGCCGCCTGCATCGCCGTGCTCCCTGGGACCTACTACGAGAACGTCGACATCGACGAGGGGCCCGTCTGGCTCTTCTCCACCAACGGGTCCTCCGAGACCACCATCGACGGCAGCTCCTCCGGCTCCGTCATGACGATCTCCACCACGTCTTCCGACGACATCGCGGTCGAGGGCTTCACCCTCACCCAGGGCTACTCCGAGTATGGCGGTGGCCTGCTCGTCGAGGGCGGCGCGCCGGTGTTCTCGGACCTGCAGCTCAACGGCAACGAGGCGAGCTCCTACGGCGGCGGCCTGGTGGTCTCGAGCGCCCTGGCCACCTTCGAGGATCTGGTGGTGTCCGGCAACTTCGCCTCCAGCGGCGGCGGGATGTACCTCGAAAGCGCTGGGGTCGACATCGCCCGGGCGTCCATCGACACCAACGAGGGCTACTACGGCGGCGGCCTGATGGCGAACAACAGCACGCTCACCATGAGCACCTGCAACATCAGCTACAACTCCGCCTACTACGCGGGCGCTGGTGGCTACCTCTACGACGTGGACTGGTCGTTCTCCGGCGGCGAGATCTCCTACAACGACGCCCAGAGCTACGGCGGCGGCATGCTGCTGTACTCGGGCGACGCCGTGATCACCGACGCGGTCTTCGACGCCAACAGCTCCTACGACGACGACGGCGGCGGCCTGTGGATGTACGGCGGCACCGCCGAGCTGACCTCGGTGGCGTTCACCGACAACGTGGTCACCTACGGCTCGGGCGGCGGCCTCTACGCCCAGTACCGCGCCGCGATCCTGGCCGAGGACCTCACCTTCCAGGGCAACATCGCCACCTACGGTGCCGGTGGCGGCCTGTACCTCTACAACCTCTCCGAGCTGTACGCGCTGAACCTGAACCTCTACGAGAACTCCGTCGGCAGCAGCAACGGCGGTGGCTTCGTGGTGGACTCGTCGTCCATCCTCGAGGTCGACGGTGGTGAGTTCAGCGGCAACTACGGCTACAGCTTCGGTGCGGGCGTCGTCGATGGATCCGTGGCCACCATCGAACACGTCCAGGTGCTGGCCAACGACGCCACCTACGTGGGCGGCCTCGGGGTGCGGGACTACGGCGAGCTGTACCTGAAGAACGTCATCTTGCACGGCAACAGCGACGGCTCGTCCACCGGCGGCTCGTCCTACTACGGCGCCGCGCTCACCGCGTACAACTACGCCACCCTGAGCGCTGACTGGATCACGCTGGTGGGCACCCAGGGAGACTACGCGCTGCGGCTGCTGTCGTCGTCCTATCTGAACCTGAGCAACAGCATCGTCGCGTACAACCAGGGCTACGGGCTCGAGCTGTCCCAGTCCACCTACAGCTACCTGAGCGGTGGGTACAACGACTTCTACTCGAACAGCTACGGCAATCTGTACTACGACAGCAACGCCCAGTACGCCATCGAGGGCGCCAAGTCCCTCTACGACGATCCCATGTTCATGGACTACGCGGGCGATCCGCACTCCGACGACCTGACCCTGGACTCCAGCAGCCCCTGCGTGGACGCCGGCGATCCCAGCTACGACGACGCCGACGGCAGCACCGCCGACATGGGCGCCTACGGCGGCGAGGGCAGCAACTGGTAGCCGTGGGGGCTATGGACAGGCACCAGCCGATGGTCGAGCAGCTCTGTCGGACCCTGGGCGTCCTGCTGCTGGGTGGGGTGCTGGTGGCGCCGGTGGCCGGCGCGGGCCCGCAGCCGCAGCCAGGCGCCGAGCAGCCTGCCGTGGAGCTGGCCACCCAGCCCGCTGACACCCTCGGGCTGGCGCCGCCGGAGCCCCCCGACATCGCGGCCTCACCCCGTCCGCTGCCTCTGGCCATCACCGTCAGCGGGGCGGTCTCCCTGGGGGCCTGGCAGGCCGGCTTCCTGCACTACCTGGCAGAGACCCTCAAGCGCAGCCCCGAGCAGGTCGAGCTGCAGCTGGTCACGGGGGCCTCGGCGGGCACCATCAACGCCCTCATCGCGGCGATGGAGGTGGCCGAGCCGCCGCTGGACGATCCCCGCGACAGCCTCTTCTGGGCTCTGTGGAACGAGTTCACCTACGAGGAGATCTTCGACGTCTCCCGGGCCGATGGGCCCTACCTGTCCTCCGGCGCCGTGCTCGAGAGCCTGGCCGACGAGGTGGCGACCGGCTGGGAGCGGGGTGTTCACGAGGACCTCGACGTGGTGCTGGGCGCCGCGGTGACCCGCCTGGAGCATCGCAGGGTCGAGCTGGGCGACGGCCTGTCGGTGATCCGCAACCAGGAACACTTCGCCATCCGCATCCGGGGACAAGGACCCGGCCAGCCCCCCCTGGTGCACAACTACGTGGAGCTGGACTCCCACCTGCCGCAGCTCCTGCTGCCCCTGGACCCCGAGCCGGGCGTCCAGGATCCGCCGCCCCCGTCCTTCGACGTGCTGGCCGATGTGCTCTTCGCCAGCTCGGCGCTGCCCGGGGCGTTCGAGCCTCAGCGCATCGGCTACTGCGAGACCCCGCTGGCTGACCCCGACCACGGTTGTGTCACGCCGACACATCACGCGAGCTTCATCGACGGCGCGGTGTCTGACCGCCACCCCCTCCGGCTGGCCTGGCGCCTGGCCGACATGGGCCTGGACGAAGGCGTCGGCGGGCAGCTCACATGGCTCGATCGACCCCTGGACCAGGGCGCCCCCCTGCCCGATGACCTGCTGTTCCTCTACATGGACCCCACCCACGCCTCCTACCCGCCGCTGCCGTCACCGGAGGGGGTGCCCCAGGGCTCCAGCACCGACAAGATCCTGGCCACCTTCGCCGGCCTCGCGGGGGACCTCGCGGGCGCAGCTCAAGCGTCGGAGTTGTATCACCTGGCCCAGGAGCAGCCGGCCCTGAGCAGCCGCCTGGCCCTGGTGGAGCCCACGATCCCACCAGTCTCAGGCGAGCTGTTCAAGTTCTTCGGCTTCTTCGACCGGCGGTTTCGGCGCTACGACTTCTTCCTGGGCATGGCAGACGCCCGGCGCTTCCTCGAGAACGTGGTCGAGCCCAGGGTCCTCGAGGCCCACGACCTGGGCCTGAGCTACCCCGATCCCGCCGACCCCCTCGAGTTCTGGAGGCCCTACGCCTGCATCCGCGCGGTGGTGGACGGCGTCGGCGACCCGGCGGTGGCGTGCGCGGATCAGGACCACGGCGGGATGGAGGTGCTCCTGCAGACCTCCATCGATCGCGTCTGGGACCACTGTCAGCGGCTGCCAGATGACACAATCACCGAGCACGGGTTGTGTCAGTCGGCCATCGACGGCCTCACGACGCGCCCCCTGGTGCCCCACGTCCCGGCCCCGGCCCCCGCCCGCGCGTGGCGGCGCCGAGGTCACGAGGGCAGCCTCGAGGCGGACTTCGACTACCTGAGCCGCCTGCTGGTCTTGTATCAGTTCGAGTATCGCGACTTCGGGCTCAGCCGCCGCCAGGCCTGGCTCGGGACCAGCTACCTGCGCGAGGAGATGGGGGGCATGGTCACCGCCTACGGTGCCAAGCTCGACGGTCGGGCCCGGGCGCTGGTGCTCGGTGGCGGCAAGCCGGCGCTGAACCTGCTGCACTACGCGCCCCCGATGACCCGCCTGCACATCGGCCTGGGCAACGGCGTCGAGCTGGGGGCCAGCAGCACCGGACGCTGGGTCCCCGCTCGCTGGGTGCGCTTCCACACCGCGCTGCAGGTCGACGGGCTCCGACGTTTCCTGTCTTCCAGCCCCAACGTGGTGACCGTGAACCCCATGCTGGGCCTCGAGCTCGAGCACACCAGGCTGTCGGGCGCGCTGCTGCAGCCCCGGCTGGTGGGGCGTGTGGGCCTGCAGGCCTCCAGCGGCGATCGATGGGGCAGTCGGCCCTGCGACACTGACGGCTTCGACGACGACTCGATGCTCTGCACCGTGCCGATGGTTCAGGGCCTGGTGGTGGTGCCGGTGTTCGAGCGGCTGCGCTTCCAGCTGGGGCTGCGCTACGACATGGGCTTCCTGCTGGACGACCCCGAGCTGAACGACGACGCCTTCTCGGCGCTCACCGGCGTGGGCTTCCAGTGGATCTCACCCTTCGTCGAGGAACCCCGGCGCCGCGCTACTCGTCAGCGGCGACAGGCGGCTCCAGCAGAGGGCGGAGAGCGGCCATGATCTCCGTCTTGACCAGCTCTCGATCGTAGTCCCACAGCAGGTGGTGGTTGTTGCGGGGGTCGACCTCGACGTAGCGCTTGTCCTGGCTGCCGATGGAGGGGAAGAGGGCCGCGGAGGCGGCCTGCGCGGCCGCGAAGTCGCTGGGCGAGTGCACCATCAGCACGGGCGCCTCGATGGCCCCGAGGACCTCGGGCTGGCTCGCCCGCCGGCCCAGCTCCGCCAGGGTCAGGACCGAGCGGGTGGCGATGCGGGTGTAGGAGAACAGGTGAGGCTTGGCTTCGGGGCGGTTGACCTGGATGGTGCTCGAGGTCTTGGGCACCCAACGCACCACGGGCTGCAGCTTCTCGGCCCACCACTCCGGCCGCTCGATGTAGTACCACTGGTGCTGGATCTCGTAGCAGGGCGCGAGCAGCACCAGCCGATCGACGGGCTCCTGGGCGGCCACGATGGAGCTGATGGCGCCTCCCATGGAGAAGCCGACCAGGATCACGTGCTCGTGCTCGGCCTTGGCGGTCTGCACAGCGCCTAGCACGTGCTGCACGAGCTCATCGGCGGTCGTGGACTCCATGTCCTCGGGGGTGGTGCCGTGGCCTGGCAGGCGCTCGAGGCGCACGTGGCAGCCGGCGTCGGCCAGCCGCTCGCCGAGGTCGGCGAAGTCTTTGCGGGAGCCGGCGAAGCCGTGGACCAGCAGGCAGTGCACCGGGGCCTCGGGGTCTCCGAGCTCGATGGCCTCGGTGCCTTCGACCACGGGGAGGACCTCGAGCTGGGACATGGCGGGCTCCGGAGGCGTGGCCGGCTCGTCGGCCGGGGTGGGCGCGATGGACAGCAGCGCGGCGAGGGCGAGATGGAGCATGGGCGACAGCGACACGGTGAGCGGTTGGATGTGCCTTGCTAACCCTGGGGTTAGGATGCTGCTTCCCGCTGCACAGAAGCCACACATGCGCTGCACTGTCTCCCTCCTGTTCCTGACCCTGACCTCCTGCGCCGCCGTCGAGAGCGCCCTGTACGCCCCCGCTGACCCTGGCAACACCGAGCGGGAGCGCTTCACCGTGCCCGCCGGCTCCACGGCGGGCGGCATCGGCGGGACCCTGGCGGACGCCGGGCTCATCTCCTCCGCGGACCGCTGGAAGCTGTTCTTGAAGCTGTCGGGCGAAGGCGCCTGCCTCAAGGCCGGTGACTTCGAGCTGCACCGCGCCATGACCATGCCGGAGGTCATGGACACCCTGTGCGGTGTGCCGCTGGCCGACGACGTGCCCTTCACGGTGGTCGAAGGGTGGCGCATCCGCGACATCGACGCCGCCCTGGCGGCCGAGGGCTTGATCGAGGCCGGGGCCTACACCGCGCTGGCAGAAGGCTACGACGCCCTCGAGCTGCCCTTCGAGCCCACGGGGCCCACCCTCGAGGGCTATCTGTTCCCCGATACGTATCAGGTGTCACCCTCGGGCTTCGAGGTGGACGAGTTCATCGAGCGTCAGGTGGGGACCTTCTGGGAGCGCTTCGGGGCAGACCACGCTGACGGTCACGGGGATCACGACCTGCACGAGGTGGTGGTGGTGGCGTCGATGTTGGAGCGCGAGGAGCCAACTCCGCGGCATCGGCCGACCACGGCGGGGATCATCTACAAGCGCCTGGATGGGGGTTGGGCGTTGGGGATCGACGCGACCAGTCACTATACGTTGGAGAATTGGAACGACACCAATGCGTTCATCCGGCAGTTGAAGGATCCGGATGATCCCTACAACACGCGGCTGAGGCAGGGCTTGCCGCCGACGGCGATCGGGAACCCGGGGATCGAGTCCCTGGAGGCGGCGGTGGCGCCGGTGGAGTCGGAGTGGTGGTACTACTTGCACGACTCGAGTGGGCAGGTGCATTGGGCGCGAAACGGCCGGGAGCACGAAAAGAACCGCGCGCGATACAACGTGTATTAGCTTCCTTGTGGCGTTGGTGCCGGCCGCGTTGCGGCGACACAACGCCAGGGTTTGCGCCGGGGTGGGGCGTGGCGCTCACGCCGACGGCTGCG
>CAYZVO010000238.1:0-13709 GCA_964481655.1 uncultured Enterobacterales bacterium
AAAAGTAATAAAAATTCCTACCAAAACACCAAATATAAATGATAATATCATTCTTCATCCTCAACTTTTTTCTTTTTAAAAGGAAGGAAACCACTAAATTTAGATTTTTCTCCTAACTCTCTAGCTGTTTCCATCTGTTCTACTAACAAATCATTATCTCCCTCAATCATCCTATTCCGAATATTGATTTGTTTATTGAAATTTGCTCTTTCCTCCAAATATTCTGGAAGTTCTTCATTTATATGAAGAAATTCTTCTGTATATTCTCCGAAAAACATATTATTTATATTGAAATTATCTGAATGATGATATATATATCTTTGAATAATTTCAGGAAATTGAACTAATGTTCTCTTTTGAACAAAAACACGACTCATATAATTCTTGCCTGCACGAACCATGTGATTTTTAGGAACTACTAAAGTTGCAAGTTTACCCTTTAGATGAATAGGATCAAAAACCTCTCCACATTGGAAAATAAAATAATCTCCAACAGGGACAGGACGACCCCCTATAGATCCAGTAAAATTATTAGTCACAACATGAGGCATAAAATACCTATAATACCAAAAAGAAAACTCTGAAGCAAAATAAAGCAAACAAAAAATAATAATTTCAAATAAAGCTTTATTTATGAAGTATTCTCCTGAATTTCTTCTAAATAAATAATATAAAATCAATCCAAATGCAATATAGGCCCATCTAGGTACTATATCCAAAGTGTCTTTTATTGCCATTCGCAAAAATGCTCCTTATCTTTAACAACTAATGAATGACACACTTCATGTACATCAGTTCGATTAATTTCTTCTAGTGTTCTGCCTTCTGTCCAAACACAGTAATAACCTTCAAAAAAATATAAACCATTAGTTTTAGTCAAAATAAAATTATTAGGATCATACATTTCACACCTATCAGTAGCTTCATGTAAATCATCTATCTGAAAAATCATAACAAACATAAAAATAACTAATAAAACCCCTAAAATTACTTGATTGAAAATAATAAAAATTCTTAGATTCATTTTTTATTTATACTATCAAAAATATCATAAAACAATTTAGAAGGGATTACAGACCTCTCCTCATTATTCTTTAATCCTTGAGTACCAGTTTTACTACCCCTAGGAGCAGATTCATGATGACACTCTTTATTTCCATTAGAACAAGTCTTAAATTCAATATCCATATTAGTCCAAATATTAGTAGGTTTTGCTCTACTATCACCATATTGACAATACCAACATCTTTTCAAATATTTATTATCCATTATCCATACAGCACGACCATTAGGATTTTCAATAAAAAATAATTTATTATGTTTAACACAATAATCAGCTATAAATCTACAAAACATCATCATCTTTATTCCATCAACAGTTATATCCTTTCTAGGCATACGAAATTTAGTCCAATAAGTATTACCAGCAGATAAACTCCAATAAGTACAAACAGGAGACATCCAAACAATATTGGCTTTTTTCACTTGTTCAAAAATTTTATCTTGAATTTTTTCATCAAGTATATTGCCAACTAAATCAGGATTAAATTTTTCGTTTATATCAGTAGTCCAAGTATTATAACCGAACTCTTTAGCTACTTTACTACAACTCTTAGTTCCACAAAATAATTCAACAACATTCATTTTTAATATGGTCTATTTGGATTAAATAAATTACAATATGACTCCCATTCATCAGGAGACATCTTCACAGCAGACTTTAATAAATATTCAATATATTCGGTTTCACTACAAAAATAAAGCCATTCATTCTCATCATAAGGAGAAGGATATTTATTCTCCTTTGCCCTCTCTCTAATCTTTTGACGAAGATGACGGCTGATTCGTATGTTGAGTTGGTGTTTGTTGGACGACATTTTTTATCTTTTGGTCAAGTAAAAATTCCCTATCAGGAGTCACATCTGGACGACTACCTGTTGAAGGATATTTTTCAACAATATTTTTAATTTCTTTATCTTTAGCTTGTTTTTTCTTATAAAGAAATGTGCCAATCCAAAAAACAATTATCAAAATAATGATAACATCAAAACGAAAGAAATCTTTAATACTAAAAGATGATAATGATGAGGGTGTTTTCGCTTGTGGAGGATTGGCACTAGAAATAAAATCAGATATAAGAAAATCAACTTCATCACGAGTATAATAATCATCAAATAAAATATTAAGTTCAGGAGTTGTTACATTAACACCTAAATCTAATTGTTTCATCCTATACTCATGATTATAATCTAATTGTTTTTCTAAAGTAGTATTTTTAAGAAGTGAATGAAAATAATCGAATTTTTTATCGACATAAAAAAT
This sequence comes from uncultured Enterobacterales bacterium, assembly GCA_964481655.1. Taxonomy (GTDB): domain Bacteria; phylum Myxococcota_A; class UBA796; order UBA796; family JAFGLY01; genus CALDOK01. The sequence goes on from CAYZVO010000238.1 coordinate 2,323, forward strand.
CAATTCTTCTTCTATATCATCAAAAGAAGAATTTAAAGCATAAGGAGACAAATCAACCTTTTGTTTAATGATTTCAGGTATATCAATCATTACTAAAGGTCGTGACGCAGTAGTATAAGCTGTATCTTGAACATAATACACATGATCTGCTACTGCTTGATTAATTGTAATCAAAATAATAATCAAAACAATTAGACAAAGTAAAAATATACCTACCAAAGATTTTTTCTGTCTCCCCATTTTCAAAAAACCTATTTCTGTTTGCTTAAAGTCAAAATTCCTTGAGATACCTTTTCCACTAATTCAAGAGGAATACCTATCTCTGCTTTTTTGGATGGATCGCCATCTGTATCTAAATTTGCAACTTGAACTCTGATTTGTTGAGAAACTCCTGACCCCCCTGTATTAGACCAATTATAATCCATACGAGTTAATTTAATCCGTTTCTTTTTATCAGCAGTTGAAAAAGGTTGCAAATCTGCGATAATTTTTTGTTCACAAGTCCCACTTTGTTGATTTTCTGTCATTTTTTTTTGTCCTCCGTTTTTGATTTGAACTCAAAAACTTATTTTTTGAAGAGACTTACGTCTCCTTTTGTACTTTTACTTTATACTTATATTATAACTGCTAACGCACTAAGCGACAACCTCCCCCTGCCTTCGGCAAGGGGTCGTTTTGTCGCACGAGATGTGTGTTTATATAATCAGTTACAAAATAATGATTGTAAAGATCAAGCAAAGACCGATAAGGTTCATTAAGATGTACATTTTTGCCATAACCACTAAGGACACCTTTCTTACGAAGCCGTTTTACCTTAGAGTACACAGAATTATTTGAAGTCTCAAAAGCCATTCTGTTTAAAAAATGTGCATTCTTGACAACAAAATTGAACCTTTCTGTTAAATCCCCTGTAGTTTCTAGGGGACTTACTTTTGCTCGAACATAATGAATAATTTTTTTATAATTAGTGACTGAGTCATGATATATCAAATCTTTATAAGATACTGTTTCCATATCTATCAAAAAAGCTAGATATCTCTCCATTATTGCCTGATTATCTATATCAAGAGTAAAGAAGTCACGTGATCCAAATTCTTCCTTTATTGCGTGTTTATTCCATTCTAACTCAAACCTTAAAGTGTTATGTAAGAATGAAAACGCTTCAATAAATTCCTTTTCTAACTTTTTGGAATCTTGACTATAAATATCAATCGCTTCAAACCTTTCCATTTGAGAGACATCATCATAATTTTTTAATAAAAAATAATGTTGCCCTGCGTGTCTCTTTTTATGATACCTAAATATTGTATCTTTCTGTTTATCATAAAAACGAATCTTAGGAATAGTTTTCTTCAATTTCTGTAAATTCCTATTAAAAGGATAAAAGAAAATTGTTTCATCATCAACTGTCATAACTTTATAATGCTCTTTTTTAATATTTGACATAGCATTAAAAAAGATTGACTTTGAAGCTGAATCATTAAAATGAATGTCACAAGTGACAGATAATTGAGATAATGCGATTTGATTAGTATCTTTATATTCCTGAATAATTAATTCATTAAAATATTTTATTAATTTTCTGTCATATTTAGTATTAAATACATCCATATCATCCCATTTATCTTTAAATAAACTTAAAAACTCATCAAGTAAAGTCATATATTCATCAATAATATCTCGAACAAAAGGTTTAAGATCTTCATACTCTGATAAATATATAATATAATTAAAACCACATTGATTTAAATACTCTATATAATTAAAATTAATATATATAGTAAAAGGAATTCGCCTTGTTTGAGTTATCATAAAGAACTTAAAATAATATTCAGATTTGTATTTATGTGTCATATTGATAACTTTCTCAGCCTTATTTTCCATAAATTGTGAAAATTGATGGAATATTTTCGAAAAACTTGTATCATAAGATTGCAGATCACGATCCTTATACCATGATAAAAAATTCATGGGAAGTATCTGAATACTGCTCTTATCATTACTGAAATTGATTTTCGAAATCACGTTGTGCATCCCTCCTTGCTCTTTGCTCTAAATGTTCGGTATGAAAAGAACCAAAAAAATCTTGTTCTGCTTGCTTAAGCATTTGTTTTTGTTCATCTGTCGGATTCATTGATAACCCTCTGGATTCATATATTCATCCAAATCACGAGCAGAACATTTCCCCCTATTATATGGAGGACATGAAGCTTTCTTATCCTTTAACCCTGTTATAGCATTTCTCAATTCTAACACCTCCTTAATTTCTTTCATCATCTTCAATAAAATCAGGGAGTTTTACATTCAAGCCATCATCACAGATAGTAAAAACTCCTCCTTTGATTATAGCTTTCATTCTTTACCCTCTTTACTAGGAAGCTGATTAATTTCTCTTATTACTACTGCTCTCGCCCAATCATTAAAAGGAACAGGCATCCGAGAAGTATAATAAGCTTCTACAACTCTTTTAGAAAAACTAATTTTGGTGGATTGAATTGAATCGCTTTGTTCCATTATGTAACTTTCTAAAACATACTAATATATAAACATTATTAATCTTAAACATCTATAATAAAAAAGATAGTTTAGTACAAATATATACAATATGGAACAATATAACCACAAAGTTTATATAGTTATTACCTATTTTACTAGATGGTGAAACAAAATGCCTACAAGATTAGAAAAACTATACCCTGCAATGGAAGAAATCAAAAAAAGAAGAGAAGACTTGCAATTCTATGATATAAATGAAATTGCAAGAATCTTACTTCAGGAAAGAATAACACAAGTTTTAAAAACAGAAAAGAAATCAGAATCCACTACACACAACAGCCCCGTAACAGCATCTAGAGAACGTGCAATTTCTAACTTCGGAATACTAACGAAAGGATATGAAGAAGTAAGTAAAATATATACGAATCTATTAAATAAACCATTGAATTTAAGTACTTCATAGTAACTAAAGGGGGTACTAAAATGAGCCGAATAGAAACAGGATATATAAAATCTATATCTGACAAACAAATAATTGAATTAGATAACTATTTCTCCAAATGTGAACCACCTATCAAATTAACATATATGTGGATGAGACACTTCGGATTAAGAGTCAGTGACGCAGTATCAATAAAAATAGAAAATATCCAAGAAGGAAAATTAATAAAAGAAATGGTAAAAACTAAAAAAATTATAGAATTACCAATACCAACAGAAATACTCCTATTCTTGAATCAATATATTTCTTTTTTCAGGAAAAAAATAACAAAAGCAAACGGATATCTTGCATTTAGCAAATATAATGAACATATCCAGACAGGAACAATAAGAACACATTTCAAAATTTTCAGAGATAAATATGGATACAACACACCATATAGAATAAAAACATCTGGACAAAAACAATTTAACATGACACCACACGCATTAAGGCATTTTGTGGCAGATGAACTATATAAAAAAACTAATAATGTAAAACTAATACAAACTATCCTAGGCCATAAAAAAAGCAGTACAACAATAGATAGATATATAGGGAAAACATCAAATAAAACAATGTTAGAAGCATTAAAAGATTTGCTATAAGACAAAAAACAACGCAAAAAACCTCTCGGGATGGACAGGCATCCCTTCGGTTTTTTGAGTTGCTCGGGTGCTACGCCCGAGACCAGTAAGGCATCAAAAACATATCTACAAGTCCTACAACTCGCTGAGAGGTTTCATCCATCAAAACTCAATAGCAGATTGAGGAACTAAAGAAGCAGGCTCTCGAAAAACATACAATAAAGAATATCTTACTAAATCTGTCAAAGAAGAAAAAAGATCTATTAAATTAGTAGAAGCTACCATTATTTTAAAAGTCTCACTTATTTTAAGAGAAGCAGAAGGATTCCAAGCAGTTAAAACTTCAGACAAAGAACCACCTTCAATAAAAACGTCCCACACATCTTTAATAGGAGGAACATAATCAGAAACAGTAATATAAGAAGAACCACCACCTAACTCACTACTAGATATAACTTCTCCTTGAGTACCATATAAAGCAAAAATCATATCATGTTGAGTATATTCTGCCCAATTAAAACCACCATAACCAATAAATAAACGTCCAAAATACTCTATACCTGAAGCACCTAAAGAAGAATCAAAAAGATTGCTTGCAGTTCCAGTATAATTAAAAATTAAACTATACCAATTAGAATAAGATAAATTATTTTCAGACAAAGTAAAATTCATATAAACATTTTTACCAAAATCACTATCATTAACAGAAGCAAAAGCTAAAGATGAACCTATTGGTTGATGACTTGCATTTGCTAAATAAAGATTTAAAGAAACATTACCATAAGTCTCAACCTCCCAATTAACCAAAACAGAAACATTTGAAATCTGATATGTACTATCTGTAAGACCTGCTTTAAATGACTGAGAATAAAAATTACTATTATTTAAAGATAAAGAAGTGATAATTTCATAATCATCCCCATCTTTAATAACATCAGCAAAAGCTAAAGGAACTAATAAAACTAAAAATAAAAAAAGATATTTCTTCATTTTACCACCTTTTTGATTGTGTACGCAAAACTGAAATTAAAGCTATAAATACAATAAAAAAAGCCCATGGATGATTTACTATCAAAGAACCTGCATCAAGCCAAAAATCATCATCTTGAGAAGAAGATTGCAAATCCTCTCCTACTTCCTTGTTATTAGAAGAACCCCCTACTATCATAACACATAAACCACCTTCATCTTTATAAGCTGTATTAGGACAATAACAATTATCTGCTGTGGAATTATCACCAATATCACACATAGGAATTGTTACATTTTCTTCAACAGCAAAATCATAATAATAATATAATTCAGCTACCTCATTAGATGATAAAGTCCTATTATAGATCCTAAATTCATCTAAAGATCCTTTCCACCACCAAGAAAGAGTCGCACCTAAATTACCTAAACTTAAATCACTAATAGTAGATATATCTCCTAAATTTTCAGTAACTGATTTTAAATAAACACCATTAACATATAGAGAAATATTATTGTTAGATATATCTCTAACAAACACATAATTATTCCATGCATTATTAGTAATGGTTGTATTAATATTGATGTTTGTCCCGTTTGTTGCTTCAAAACTTATATACCCTCCATTTGTATATAAATGAATAGGATATTGAGACGTATTATACTTAGTAGATATAACACCTAAAGTTGAAATATTTGAATAAACCCAAAGAGAATATGAATAATTACCTGACCCTATAGCATCCAAATTGGTATTATCATTAAACATTATATATTCATCAACACCATTCAAAAATAATGATGAATTTGAAACATTATTTTTATCTAAAGTATAATTTACAGACTTAGAAATATTCCAATAAACTGCTTCATCATAAACCCTACTTTCACTGCCTGTTGTAGTAAAAATAGTAATCCAAGTACCATTATTACATTTAACATAATCATCAGCAGTTGAATAATCAAAAGCAATCTGAAGCTCTATCTGTGAAGAATTATAATCCCAACAAGATTGAGGAATTGTATAATTATCTATTCCAGCATCTGAATCAAATTTGATCTGCCACAAAGCTCCCTCTGTATTAGAAGGTTTAGAATAATTAACAAAAAGATAAGCATAAGTCCCACCAGTAGGTTCATAAGCAAAATTACCCCAATCATCATCAATAGCATAAGTAGGATTAGCTACCTGAGCCATATCAAGATTATAAGAACCAGTAGAAAGACCCCCACAAGAACTTACAGCAGAAGCATTTTCTTGAAAACAATAATCTGGTGCTGTAAAATTAGCAGTCAAATTATCAAGACCATAATCTGTCAAAGTCCCATTAAAAGGCAAATATAAAACAAGATTATCCTCTACAGCAGCTAAAACTAAAGGTAAAAATAAAAATAGTGAAATTAACAAAATATTCTTTTTCATTGTGAAAACCTCCTTAAAATGGTAAAAACTTTCTAATCATTGAAATTAATTTTTTAATATATGGACTAAAAAATTTCCATCCTATTATTAAAAGAGCAATTATTGAAATTGTTTTTAATAAACCTGCAAGTGTATCAAATAAATCACCTATATAAGTAAAAATTCCCATTAAACCTTCTAATTTTATTCTATCCCAAAGAGATAAAACTACATCAGATGTATCCCCACCTTGCCAACCTTCATCATCAACATATTGACCATTATATGAATTCATATAATCCTCGCAATCAGACATTGAACCATACTCAATAGAATTTGTAGGACAATCACCGAAACGCTTTCCACAAACATAATAATCTGTAACAGTTGAAAGATAACCACAATAAACCTCAGTTAAAGACTCTTCATAAGTTATTGTTTTACAAACTCCTCCTTCACATTTTGTATTTTCTGGACAAGTAATAGTTCTAGCATAAGGTTCATTTGGCATAGTAAACCAATCACAAACCCACTCTTTCATGGTTGTCTCAGTCACACAATAATCTGTATATTCTTTATTTTGATAATAAAAAGTAGATTTTGTAATTACTGAATCACCATCAGGATCATCACAAATAACAGTATTTTCTTTCTTTACACATTGAAAATATTCGCAATTATAATCAATACCACAATCTGAAGACAAAACACAAGATTGCCCTGAACTATCATCAGAATCACCTTGTGTAATACATCCAATAGGATCACCCATATCAATATAACCATCTGGACAAGTATTACCCACAGCATAATCAGAAATACAAGCACCATCAGAACAACCATTATCACACCATACATCCCAATACATAACAGTTGAATCAAAACAAGCAAACTCTCTTAACTGACCATTTACTAAACAAACATCATTTTTAGTACCTGTTATACCATTAGAATCAAAATAAGGCACTGTACCTCTAGAGTCATATTCTTGACCTAAATCAGTCTCATGACCTTCTAAACAATAATTCCCATGACCAAAAATTGAACCTGCTCCTGTAAATGAATTAATAAAATCCTGAAAAGGATTTGCAAAAACTAAAGGTAAAAATAATAACATTAACATAAAAACAATTACTTTTTTCATTTTGAACTACCTCCATAGTATGAATTGGGTTCTTCAGAAACTGACATCATAACAGCAGTACTTGAAGAACCTATTAATAAATCTAATATTTCTTGCCATAAAGCAGACAACCATTCAAAAGGATCAAAACCTGAATCTTCAACACTTAAATTTAAATTATCTATAATTGTAACTGTATCTTCTTCATAAACTTCAGGTTTTTCATTATCCCAAAGAAATATAATACCCTCTTCTTGATTAGTTAAAGAATAATCAATCTCACCACCACATCTAATATCATTAACATATTGTTTGTTATACCCTGCCATCATTTGACCTTGCATATAAGTACCTTCACAATCTTGCATATATATAGAACCATAACAATGATCGCCAAGAGAACAATCTGGATAAAAATAACCACCATCAAAAACAATAGGATACTCAGTAGAAACAACACCACCAAAACAACTTAAATCTGAATAAGACATACTTTGATAAGAATAAACAAAAGCACTATCTCCATAACTATCACTATCTTTTGCATAATAAAGACAAACTGCTTCAACAGTATCACCATCTTCATAATAATATCTTTTACCACTAACACCTGAACCTTTATAAGAACCACCCCCACAAGAAGTCGCACTACAAGTAGTTGTATCAAAATATAATTTTCTTTTTGTAGAAGATGGAATACCTTCTAAAGCATAACGACATTTAAATTCTACATAACAACCATTCGAATCTCTATATGTCTGCCCTTGTATAGTTGCAGTTACACACATTCCATAGTCACATTCTTTATGTGAAAATTCATCAACAGCTACCACTAAAGGAAGAATTAATAAACTTAATAAAAATAAATATTTTTTCATAAGCCAACCACTGCTCCAGCCATTAAGCCAACTTTAACAATATTAAAAGCAGTATGACATCCTATCGCAGGTGCTAAATCATTCTTGCTATTTCTAAAATATAAATTTACTAAACTAAAAAATGCAAACAACATAGAAGCTGTTATAATAACAACAACTGCCGAACCTGTCCAAACAAATAAATGAAAAATGCCTGCCGTGAGTTCGCTCCACGGATGACCGATTTTTTCATCTAAAAAACCTTGCCAGATTACAGTTTCAGTAGTGGCAAACGTTAATGCGTGGATCACGGCAAGCCATAGGGGGACATTAGATAAAACACCCATAAAAGAAGATCCTGTCGGATCTGCCCAATTTAACACAAAATAAAATATAAACAAAAAAGAAAAGAAAAATATTGCAAATCTAGGCAAAAATTTTGTAAATTTTACATTAAAAAGCTTGTTTCTTAAATCAGCATTTGCAAAAATAATGCTATTTAAAACACCATAAGAAATAAAAATTCTGAACCAAAGAGATTGCTGTTGCACTGGAACAAAATCAGGAACATGGAAAATAACCCAAAGATTGAAGAAAATATAAACTAGACCAAAGCTAACTGTCGTTATTTTTTTCCAATCTTTAAAATAATTCAATTTGTTCATTTATAATTCACAGACACCATTCACACATTGATGAGGGTTGTCTGTTCCCCTGTGTTTTTTTGACTTTTGTTTTTTCTTTTTGTACTTAGATTTAAGAGTTGGAATCTCTTGAATCTTGTAACGCTTCGCCCAGTATGATAATTTATGTCGTTTCATTTTACCTCTTTAAATATGAAACACAAATTGACCATTTCTATCCACAATATCTTGTGTTTTTTTATCATAATAATTCCCTTTAAAATCACCCCCAGTTTGATATACATAACGAGAAGAATTTAATTTTGAAGATTTAGATTTACCAAGTTTAGGCTTTACATATTTGAAAAACCTTTCACGTGAAGCTTTACTTTTAAATTTCATTTTTGCCATTTTGAACCTCCTTCTTAAAAATATCAGGCAAAGGCATACCTTTTTTATTCAAATCACAATACATTTTTGTTTTTTCATACGCTTCTGTTTTTGAATAACCATCTAACATAAGCTTGTGCATTGCTCGACGAAATGATGATACTCCGACCATTTTAAATCAAAAATAAAAAAAAGAAAAAAAGGATCTAATCAGATCCTTAATCCATTCTGTGAACCCTCATTGTGAAAGGTTTACCACATACATTAATAACAACATCCTTATATGAATATTGATTTAATGAGTCGTGAGCGCCTTCTTCAAGTTCAAGAACTACCCCTAAATGTGCTTGTGAAATACCTTCAGCAAACTCAAGTGTTGTTCTCTCTTTAACTGAAGAAGTTGTCGCTGCTGCGCCACTTCCTGAAGCTTTCGCATTAAGATAAACTTCTAGTTCACCAACAGTTGTTTCTTCAACAATGGTATATTCAGAACCATCACCAGGAGTCTTTTCTGAAGTAAAGCCTTCTTGGGTTGTTGCTACAACTGGACATGACATAGCGTCTAAATTACCACCTCTAAAAACAGTGATAATTCCTGTGTCAAGTTCTTCATAACCTGCTGTTTCATCAACATTTGCATCTGTACATCTTACATCTAAAAGATCATCTTGGTTGCTATTCGCTGCAATTGTACAATTACCTGCGAATGAAGTTGTCACTTGAAGATCTGCGATTTGTACTTTATTAGATGAAGCACCTGCAACACTACCAAATCCCATACTTCCTAAGATTCCAGATGTTACCAAAAAACCACCAATAAGAACAAGAACAAGTGCTTGTTTGTTCCTAAGAATAGGAAGTTTCTTTACTATTGGTTTGATTATTCCATAAGCAAACAAAACCAATCCCAACATTATTGCATAAAACGAGGGATTACTAAAAATATCTAAAATTGCCATTTGTATTTCCTCCAGAAAGTTTAAAGTCTTTATCTAGGACAATATTTATAAGAATAATATCTATATTGTTTATATATGATAACTACACAAATGTATAGCATTTATATAGAAACTTTCTTTTCAGATGTTTGACGACCAAAATAATCAGCCAAATCTGACATTGACAATTTTTTTCGGAATTTTTGAGCAACAGCAATTCGAATCGAATTAATATCTAGACCATTACTAAAAACAACATCCACATATTCCCAAACTTTCCCCATAGGAATGTCGCGATACATCTCAGAATATTCTGTATCATACCATTCAGGCAAATCATGATGAATTGTAAATAACTGATTATTAAAAGAAAAAAGAACTTGTGATTTATCATCAACATCATGAGGTAAAAGCCACTGACCGAGACCTGATAAAACACCATCTCTCTCAACACCTTCAACATTTAATTTATCGGGAGATATATATTTGAAAAATTTAACATTACAATCTCTTATAAAATTAATATCAACTCTTGAAGCAAGTTTTGTCATACCAAAAAGCTTTTGGTGATTTTGAGCCAAAGTCCCTGCAAGTTGAGAAAATAAACGATTTTCTGGACTTGCTCCTTCACGTGCAGGAAGTACTGTTTCTATTTCCGAACAATAAATCCATACATCTTGTTTATCTGAACCCGAAGGAATATTTAAAAAAGAAAAATACATATCATTAACAAAATTAACAGGAGGAGGAAATAAATAAAAATCTTGATATATAATTTCTACCAAATTATGTGAAAACATATAAGATAAATTTGTATTAGAACCACAAAAAACAAAAGGAGGGGCTTTTATATTTCCTAAAGTAACAACACGAGGAGGAGGGATTTGATTTTCTAAACAATAATTAATTGCATTGTCAAAAATATAACACATAGTAGCATCTTTGCCCATCCGTTGATCGCCAAAGCCTGCCATTGTAACAGCAGGCTGAAAAATTATCCATTCCAAAAACATCTCAAATTTTTCTTTTTCTGTTAAATCAAAATTTTCAATCAAACCGAGACCTTCATCTGGATTCTGATTAAATAATAAATCAAAAACTACAGGTCTATCTACTTTTTTATGATAACGACGTAAATACCTTTCTACCTTCAAAGAATGTTTTTCAAGCCATTGACGACTAGAATTTGCTGTTATAGACATCCTTCAGGAAACCTCCCAAAATATAAAATTAATAAAAAAGTAATAAAAATTCCTACCAAAACACCAAATATAAATGATAATATCATTCTTTATCACCATTTATTTAAATTGTGAAAATAATTCCTCTACTATTAATTGGTCAATTATCTCATAATCATCAGCAGGATAATTATATAAACCTGTATAATACTTTTCCGTAATCTTTTCACCTAAAGTTTTATATTTCATTTTTGCCATTTTGAACCTCCTTCTTAAAAATAATAAAAAAGTAATAAAAATTCCTACCAAAACACCAAATATAAATGATAATATCATTCTT
>CAYZVO010000239.1:0-13681 GCA_964481655.1 uncultured Enterobacterales bacterium
GCACGAGCACGAGCACGAGCACGAGCACGAGCACGAGCACGAGCACGAGCACGACAGCACACCCACCGCCCCCCTCCCCCCGAGCGGGGAGAGGGGGGCACGGATGAACGCCTTCCCCTCTCCCCCACCGGGGGAGAGGGTGCCCGAAGGGCGGGAGCGGGGGTGAGACAAACAGCCCGGCGCTGCCGGACCACGGCGCCGAGCGCCCCCCTCCCCCCGAGCGGGGAGAGGGGGGCAGGTCCGGCTGGATACTCAACACACCGCCACCACCACGAGATAGGAATACAATCCGCTCCTCACCCCTTGGAGACACTGCATGGAGCGCAACCTCGGCCAGGAGATCAAAGTCGGCCTCGCCGTCCTCGGCGTGGTCATCGTCCTGGGCGTGGTGGTCTTCGTCCTCGGGGGCTCGAGCGCCCTGCTCGAGGACCGCTACCGGCTCAACGCCAGCTTCGAGGACATCTCAGGCCTGCGGGTGGGCGCGGTGGTCCGGCTGGCCGGCATCGACGTGGGCGAGGTCACCCACATCGAGTTCTCCGAGGACATCGGCGAGCGGCGGGTCTACGTCGAGTTCAACATGATGGAGAGCTACCGCACCCGCATCCGCGACGACTCCATCGCCTCCATCCAGACCGAGGGCGTGCTGGGCGACAAGTACATCGCCATCTCCATGGGCTCCCCGGACGAGAAGATGCTGGTCCACGGCGACTGGATCTCCACCGAAGAACCGCTGGAGTGGCTGTCCTACATGGACAAGGCCGGTGAGATCCTCGACCAGTCCGCCGGTATCTCCCGCAAGGTCAACTTCATGCTGGGCGAGGATCAGGACTCCGCCCGCGCCAGCCTGGCCAACGCGATCTTCCACCTCGAGCAGCTGATCGGGGAGATGGAGAACGGCGACGGGCTGCTGCACGCCCTGGTCTACGACGACGAGCTGGCCCGTTCGGTCAAGCGCACCGCGGCCAACCTCGAGGAAGGCAGCGCCGGGCTGGCCCGGATGACCTCGGAGATCGAGAGCGGCGACGGCTTCGCCCACGAGATGGTCTTCGGCGACGAGGGTCGCCGCCTGGCCGAGCAGATGGGCACCCTGGCGGGCACCCTGTCCCAGCTGTCCGACGACATCCAGAACGAGGAAGGCCTGGTGCACGCCCTGGTCTACGACACCGAGCGCGCCCAGATGGTCGAGGATCTCCACGCCACGGCCACCGCCCTGCGCGAGGTGGCCGAGGCCATCGAGACCGGCGAAGGCACCGCCGGTATGCTGGCCAACGATCCGGCCCTGTATGAGGACCTCAGGGCCTTGATGGGCGGCGCCCAGCGCAACAAGTTGCTCAAGGCCTACATCCGCCGTACCGTGGCCAAGGCCGAAGAAGAGGACGCCGCCAGCTTCGAAGAGACCCAACCGTGACCGCACAGGCCCTCGCCACCGCCCGCATCCTGCCCCACCAGCTCATCAAGCCCCGCTTCGTGGGCTTGCGGAACACCTGGCTGCAGGCCGACGCCCGCACCCGGGCCGCCTACGCGGTGTTCGGCCTGATGGGGCTGGCCTTCTGGGCCGGGCTGTTCTGGTTCCTGCACTTCATCATCGGCGGCTTCCACCAGGTCGAGGTCTTCGGCCCGCTGCTGACCCGCAAGCTGCTCGAGATCCTGCTCATCAGCCTGTTCATGATGCTGTGCTTCTCGAACGTGGTCACCGCGCTGTCCACCTTCTTCCTCAGCGACGATCTCGAGCTGCTGCTGGCCCTGCCCATCCCCCGGCCCGTGCTGCACTACTCCCGCCTGGCCGAGACCGCGGTGCAGTCCAGCTGGATGATGGCCATGTTCGGCCTGCCGGTGTTCCTGGCCTACGGCATCGTCTACGAGGCCCCCTGGCACTTCTACGCCCTGCTGGCGGTGGTGATGCCGGCCTTCGTGGCCATCCCCGTGGCCCTGGGGGCGCTGATCGCCACCCTGCTGGTCAACGTCTTCCCGGCCCGCCGCACCCGGGAGTTCATGGCCATGGCCGGCGTGCTGGCGGTGGTGGCCCTGTTCGTACTGCTACGACTGCTCAAGCCCGAGCGCTTCACCGACGCCCGCGCCTTCGACTCCCTGGCCGCCTACGTGGCCGAGATCCAGACCCCGATGCCGGCCCTGTTCCCGCCCACCTGGGCCTCCGACGTGCTGCTGGGCTCCTTGCAGGGCCAAGCGGTGCCGTGGCTGTCCCTGGGCATGCTGGTGCTGGGCTCCACCGCCATCGTGGCCATCGGCCGCTGGTCCACCACCAAGCTCTACATCCAGGGCTGGTCCAAGAGCCAGGAGGCCCGCTCCGCCCGCGGCGCCCAGACGGCGTGGATGGGCCTGCTGGTGAGCGCGACCCACCGCTTCCTGCCGGCTGGCTGGCGCCCCATCGTCACCAAGGACATCCGCAGCTTCTTCCGGGACCCCTCCCAGTGGAGCCAGGTCTTCCTGCTGGGCAGCCTGATCGTCATCTACCTGTTCAGCATCAACGCCATCCCCATGGACCAGTTCCGGGGCCCCTGGGCCCTGGCCCTGCGCCGCGCCCTGGCCTTCCTGAACCTGGGCATGGCCGGCTTCGTGATGGCCGGGGTGGCCATCCGCTTCCAGTTCGCCGCCGTCAGCGGCGAAGGCCGCGCGTTCTGGGTGGTGCGCTCCGGCCCCGTCGATCCGGTGGGCTTTTTGTGGGCCAAGAGCCTGCTGGGCCTGGTGCCCATGCTCATCGTGGGGGAGATCCTCACCGTGGCCAGCAGCCTCCTGCTCGGCGCGGGCGCCTACCTGACCATCGTCTCCGGGGGCACCGCCCTGTTCCTGGCCTTCGCCCTGGGGGGCATCGCCACGGCCATGGGGGCCATGTACCCCAACTTCAAGGCCGACAACGCCGCCAAGGTCGCCACCGGCCCCGCCGGCGTGATGTTCATGGTCTTCGCCCTGACCCTGGTGGGCGTCGTGCTGGCCCTCGAGGCCTACCCTGTCTACGCCTGGCTGCGGGCCGACGCCCTGGAGCAGCCCGTCGGCCTGAAGGCCTGGGCCCTCTCCGGCGGCCTGCTGGCCACCGCGGCCACCGTCTGCGTGCTCTCGGGCCTGCTCCCCATGCGACGGGCCGCCCGCCGGCTGTGGAGCCGGGGGCTCTAGGTGCGCTGGACGCTGCTGCTGCTGCTGGCGATGGGCTGCGGAGGCGCCGCGCGGCGCATCCCGACCCCGACCCTGCCCCAGGCCACGGCTCCCGAGCGCCACAGCCCGCCCCCCAAGTCCCTGCAGCACTACGCCCTGGCCGTGCTGTCCTGGCAGGACGGGGACCGCCCGCAGGCCCAGGAGCACCTCGGCATCGCGCTGCTCTTCGACCCCCAGGCCGCCTGGTTGCACACCACCCGCGGCCGCCTGGACCTCGAGATGGGCGAGCTCGACGACGCGCGGGAGGCCTTCACCCGCGCCATCCACCTCGAGCCCACCGACCCCAGGGCGCGGCTGCTGCTGTCCCGGGTGCTCGAGGTCGAGGGGGACTACGCCGCCGCCGTGCGCCAGCTCGAGACCCTGCTGCTGCACCACCACGATGACCACGCCGCCTGGAGCCTGGCCCAGCTGCACCTGATGCTGGGCGAGCCCACCGAGGCGGCCGCGGTGCTGGACGCCTGGTGCGAGCACGATCCCAGCGAGCCCATCTGGCGCCGGCGCCGGGCCGCCGTCCAGCTCGAGCTGGGCCGCCCCCACGACGCCTGGGACGAGCTCGCGCGGCTGCTCGAGGTGGGCATCGCCGATGGCCCCTCCGTGGACCTGTTGATGGAGGCCACCCACCAGGCCCGCCGCTACGGCTCGGCCCTGACCCTGCTCGAGCGGGTGGTGGGCTGGGAGCCGGGCAACGAGGAGATGGTGGTGCGGTTGGGAGGGCTGGCCGAGCAGGCCAGGGACCACCAACGCGCGGTCGAGGCCTGGGAGCAGCTCCATCTGCTCCGGGGCGGCGAGGACCCCAGCGTGCTGCGCATGGTCGCCCAGGCACGGTTCGCCGCGGGGCAGCCCGACCACGCCCTCGAGGCCCTGGACCGCAGCGAGCAGCTGGATCCCGAGGCACCTCCCGAGCACGACCTCCGCGCCCGGGCCCTGTTCGAGGCCGGTCAACAGGACCAGGCCATCGCTCTGATCGAGGACGAAGACGCCTGGGACCAGGACCCCAACCTGCTGCTCCTGCACGCCGAGCTCATGGAGCGCGCCGAGCGCCTGGACGAGGCGCGGGACAGCCTGCGCCAGGCCATGTCGGTGGGCCCCTCATCGTGGATCATCGCCCACGCCCTGGCTCCCCTCGAGGCGCGCACCGGCGGGCTCGAGGCCGCCTTGACCCTGATCGAGCAGCACCCCGATCCCCTGACCAGCGAGCTCGAGCGGCTGCTGTCACGGGCCCAGCTGCACCGCGAGGCGGGCGCAGACGAGGCGGCCATGCAGCTGGTCCACGAAGCCTCACAGCGCTGGCCGGACCTCGCCGCGCCCGCGTCGCTGCGGGTCGGTTGGCTGCGCGCGGACGACGATCCCCGGGCCCTGACCGAAGCCCGGGCCGCCGTCGCCCGCGTCCCCGGCGACCCCGGCCTGACCCGCCAGCTGGCCCTGCTGGAGATCGAGGCCGGCGCCCCAGAGCGGGCGCGGGAGCTGCTCCGTGGCGCCCTCGCGGCACACCCCGACCACGCCCACCTGCTCAACGACCTGGCCTACCTCGAGACCGAGGCCGGAACCTGCGACGACGCCGTGCTCGCCATGGCCCGCAGGGCGGTGGACCAGCGCCCCGCCTCGGGCGCCTTCACCGACACCCTGGGCTGGGTGCTGTGGTGCCGCGGCGACCGGGACGAGGCCCTCGCCACGCTGACCCGGGCGGCCCGCCTGGACCCCGACGACCCGGTCATCGCCGAGCACCTGTCGGAGGCCCTGGCGGGCGGTGCGGCGGACGGGTCCAAAACACGGTAGATGCGCCCCATGCAGACCCCCCACTCCCGCACACTGCTCTTGACCCTGTCGCTGCTGCTGCTGGTCCTGGTGGGCTGTCCGGCCCACACGGGGCGCTTCGTGAGCGACGATCCCCTGGCCGGCATCCAGACCGAGCCCTCGGGCTACGCCATCAAGGGTCGGATGTACCTGACCATCAAGGCGCCCCGCTGGGACGTGTCGGGCACCACCTCCACCACCATGGTGATCCGCCGACCCTCGGACATGTTCCTGCAGGTCCGCGGCCCGGTGAACAACGTGATGCTCCAGGGCACCGCCAACAAGCAGGAGCTGGTGCTGGTCGTCCCGCCCATGAACAAGGCGTTCACCGCCACCAGCCCCGACGCCGCCATGCAGGCCCTCACCGGGGGCGCGCTGGGCATCGACGGCGTGCTCGCCATGCTCCTGGCCCGGCTTCCGATGATGGAGCTCGAGCTGCTCGAAGATCGCCTCGAGAAGAAGACCCGCCACCTGACGCTGAAGGCCCCCGGGGACTACCAGGTCGAGGCCACCGTGGAGCGCAAGCGCGGCCGGCTGCGGGGCCTGGTCATCTCCGACCCTGAAGACCAGGTGCTCGTGCGCGTGGCCTACGAGGGCTCCTTCCGCGATGCCCGGGCCTACTACCCGGAGCTGCTGACCATGGAGGTCCCGGCCCTGGACCTCAGCATGAAGGCCGACTTCCAGGCCTGGGAAGTGATGGGCGAGGTCCCGGACATCTTCAGCACCCCGGTGCCCGACAACGCCGAGGTCGTGGACCTCGAGCAGGCCCTCGAGGGTGGGGTCAGCCTGCCGGCGCCGACCGACGAGCATCCTCCACAGTGAACATCGGGCGGGAGAATCCATCCCGCCGATCCGGCCCCAGGCTCCCCAGCAGATCCACCGGCCCGCTCGTCAGCGCGCGGGTGTGACGGGCCGCGCTCCACCACACGCCCTGGACCGGGCCCAGCTCGAAGAAGACGTGCTGGCGCACCCGGCGCACCCGATCGATGCGCACCCCGGTGACCACGATGCGGGGCTTGGGGTTGCCGCGGCCGCATGGTTCGAGGAGCTGCAGGGCCCGGGCGGCAGCTTCCCCCAGCTGGTCGAGGCAGGCGGCGGCGTCCGCGCGCCGGCGGGGGATGAGGGCGTCGGGATCGATGTCGCGGCGCACGTGCTCGGACAGGGCCTGCTCGAGGGCCGCGAGCTGCTCGGCGGGGAGGGAGAACCCCGCCGCGGCCTTGTGCCCGCCGAAGCGGGTGAGCAGGTCCTCGGCGGTGCCCAGGGCGGCCACCGCGTCCACGCCGGGCACCGAGCGGATGCTGCCGGTGGCCATGCCGTCGTAGACCGCCGCGACCGCCACTGGGCGCTGGAGTGCTTCACGCAGCTTGCCGGCCACGATGCCGACGATGCCCCGGTGCCAGCCCTCGTCCTCGGGGCCGTGGAACACGGGGAAGGCCGCGCAGCGGGGTGGTCCCTCCGGGTCCGGCAGCGCCCGGTCCATCAACTCCTGCACCAGCCGCTCCTGCAGCTTCTGGCGGGACTTGTTCAGTCGATCCAGCTCCTTGGCCAGGGCGCGAGCCTGGGTGGGATCCCGCTCCTGGAGCAGCCGCAGGGCGACGCCGGCGTGGGCCAGGCGGCCCGCCGCGTTGATGCGCGGCCCGAGACGGAAGCCCAGGTCTCCGGCGCGCAGAGGCCGACCGATGCAGCCGGCCACCTCGAGCAGGGCCCGCAGCCCCGGGGCGTGGGGCCCGGCGCTCAAGGCCTCGAGCCCCAGCGCCACGATGGCCCGGTTCTCGAGGGGTGATAGGTCCACCACGTCGGCGACGGTGCCGAGGCTGACCACCTTGAGCAGCGAGCCCAGCAGCCGCTGGCGCTGGGGATGATCCGCCAGCAGCGCCCGGGCCAGGGTGAAGCAGACCCCCACCGCCGCGAGGCTCGTGTTGGGGTAGCCGCAGCCTGGCTGGCCAGGGCAGAGCACGATGGCGCCGGGCGGGACCCCGATCTCGTCCACCAGGTGATGGTCGCAGATGATGACGTCCAGCCCGCGCTCGGCGGCGAGGGCCACCGCGGCGTGATCCCGCACGCCGATGTCCGCGGCCAGCAGCAGCTGCACCCCGTCGTCCGCGGCGGCCGCCACCGCGGCGGTGCTCAGGCCGTAGCCTTCTCCCTTGCGATCAGGGATGTGGTGGTCCACCCCGTCGCGCAGCCCCAGCAGCGTCAGGGCCGCGCGCAGGACCAAGGCCGAGGTGGTGCCGTCCACGTCGTAGTCCGTGACGATGCGTACCCGCTCACCGTCGGCCACGGCTCGGCGAATCCGCGCGACCGCGGCGTCCACGCCCAGCATGGCGGCCGGATCGTGCAGCTGCTCCCAGGAAGGCTCGAGGAACGCCCGGGCGGCTTCGGGTTCCCCCAGGCCCCGGACCGCGAGGCACGCCGCCAGCAGGGGGTGCACCCCCAGGGCGGCCTCGAGGCCGTCGGCCAGGGCCGGCTCGGGGCTCGCGAGCTCCCAGCGCGCGCCCGTGAACGAGAGGGGGGCGTCGGCGCTCAAGAGAGGAAGAGCCAGACCACGCCCACGCCGAGCCCGAAGCCGATCAGGAGCGTGAACAGGGTCGGCATCGCGTGGCTCTCGCGCGGGACCGGGTCGTCCTGCTCGATGGGGGCGCGGGGTGGGGCCAGGTCCGTGATGAGCCGCACTCGCACCCGCCGCAAGCGCCCGTTGTCGGGATCGATGACCGCGATGCGGACCATGACGGTGCCGTCGGGTTCGATGATGGGATCCGAGACCGTGTGCACCTCGTAGCCGTCGAGCTGAGGTGGCAGGTAGGGCAGCGTGACCACCGCGTAGGCCGGCATCGGGTCCACCGGGGCCGGCTCGCCGGACTTCGCCGGGACCGCGGGCTCCGCGGCCTCCGCCGGTGGCGGGGGATCGAAGGCGGGCTGGGTGTCCTCCCGCGGGGCGGACAGCGGGGCGTCCGGCGGTGTCGACTCGAAGCCGGGGGGCTCCAGGTCACCCCGGATGAGGGTGTCGGAGTCGGCGTCATCCTCGAGGGGGGGGGCGCGCTCCTCGGTCGGGTCGGGCTGCAGCGGCGGCTCCACCGGGCCCGTGGGATCGGGATCGGCGTCTTCGAGCTGATCGGCGGTCTCGGTGGGCCGCAGCTGGGCGATGGAGTGGAGGGTCTGGCGCACCTCTTCGGCGTCGGGGAGCGGGGCGCTGATGGCGCCGCGCACCAGATCGCGATCGGAGCCGCCGGCGATCTCTTTCTCCACCCGCTGCGAGACGGCCTCGAGGACGGCCTGGAAGGCATCGGCGATGCCTTCACCTTCGATGGCCACGGTCTCGACGGCTTCCGCGCCCCGGGCGTTCAGGCCCATCTGCAGCACCTTGAGGGGCAGGGCGTCGTCCAGGTCACGCTTGTTGTACTGCATGACCAGGGGGATCTCGTCGAGGCTGCGGCCCAGGCTGGCCAGGGCGCGCTCGAGCTCGTTGAGGCTCTCGACGTTGGCGCTGAGCTGGTCGGGGTGGGAGTCCGCCACGAAGACCACCCCGTCGGCCCCCTGCAGCAGCAGCCGGCGCGTGGCGCGGTACAGGGCCTGCCCCGGCACGCCCAGGATCTTCACGCGACCCTTGAAGCCGGCGATGGTGCCCCACATCAGCGGCAGGTAGTCGAAGTAGAGGGTGCGCTCTTCCTGGGTGTCCAGGGTCTCGAGGACGCCGCGGCGCCCGCGGGGGGTGAAGTCATGCAGCGCGCGCATACTGGTGGTCTTGCCCGAGAGCGCAGGGCCCCAGTACACGATGCGGGCCTCGATCTCCCGCTGGCTGAAGTGGATGATGGCCATGGCGCTCTTCCCTGGTCCGACTGCCATCATGCCACAGACAACCAGGGAGTCCAGCGCCGCTGGCCACGTCCCTGTCAGCGCGCTAGGCTGCCGGCCCTGGAGCCCTCATGCAACCCATCATCCCCTGCTTCGAGCGCATCGTCTTCACCCTGCCGGAGGCCCTCGGAAGCCTGCAGCTGCACGGCTTCGGCATCCTGGTGGCCTCTGGCTTCCTGGCCGGCGCCAACCTGGGCCAGCGCAAGTGCCGCCGGGACGGTCTCGATCCCGAGGTGGTGAACAAGTTCCTCTTCTGGGTCGTGGCGGGCGTGTTCATCGGCGGCCACCTGGGGCATGCGTTGATGTACGACCCCCAGCACTACTGGGAGAACCCCCTGGAGCTGCTCCACGTCTGGCAGGGCCTGTCCAGCTTCGGCGGCTTCATCGCCTCGGCCATCTTCGTGTACATCTTCCTCAAGCGCAACAAGCTGCCCATCTGGCCCTTCGCGGACGTCATCGCCTACGGCCTGTCCCTGGGCTGGTTCCTGGGGCGCATGGGCTGCACCGCGGCGCACGACCACCCTGGCCGTGTGTCGGAGTTCTTCCTGGCGGTCCCAGGCATGTGCCCCGTCTCCACCTCCCGCGGCGGCGTCGACTGCTTCGTGGCCTGTCACGACCTGGGCTTCTACGAGGCGCTGTTCACCCTGGCGATGCTGCTGGCCTTCCTTTGGCTGGACCGTCGCCCGCGCCACAGCGGGTTCTTCATGGGCTGGATGATCACCGCCTACGCGCCGGTGCGCTTCGGCATGGACTTCCTGCGCCACCCCAGCACCGACGTGCGCTACTGGGGCCTGACCCCGGCCCAGTTCGGCTGCTTCGTGATGCTGGCCATCGGCCTGTGGATTCTCATCGGCCGCAGGAACAAGCCGACGGTGCAGCAGATCGTGGCTGCCGCCAGAGCCGGTTCCTAGCCTCCGCGTCAACCCGACCGACGCTCCCGACGCCTCTACAGCGGGCTGATGGCCCCGCTCGCCGCCAGCGGTCCATAGAACTCACCGCCGCTCTGCCACCAGTGCGCACGCGCCGTGTCGTCGAGCCCAGCCGCCCAGACGGCACCAGCCGTGAGCAGGCCGCGGACGGCGTCCTGGATCTCGGCGTCGCTGAACTGGTTGTTCGTGCCCGTGCAGACCGCCGTGCAGAGCCAGTCGGTGGGGTCCTCGAAGTCGCAGTGGTCCGCCTCGGTGACCTGCAGGCCGATGGCCCCGCTGGTGTTGCCGATCATGTCCACGCCGTTGCTCGAGCTGTTGCAGGTGCTGGCCTCGCCCACCATGCCCAGCAGGGGCACGGAGATGCTCGAGGCCGCCGCCGCGCCCAGCCCGTCGTAGTCCACCGGGTCCATCAGCAGCACCGCCACCGTGTCCGGATCCTGGGCCGCGGCCAACACCGAGGCCAGCCCACCAGCGGAGTGACCGGCGTAGATCACCGGGCCACCGCCCAGGGCGTCGTTCAGGGCCACCAGCTCGTCGCCGTTGGCCTGGTGGTCGGAGTCCAGCACCCAGGCGTGGCAGAGCCCCGGGGTCACCACCTCGAGGCCCCAGGAGGCGATGGAGCTGGCCCAGCCCTCGACGTTGGCCGCGCCGCGGGAGAAGCCGTGGCTCAGGATGACCCGGGGACCGGAGACGGTCGCCGGGGTGAAGACGTCCACGGTCATGCTGCAGGATGAGCTCACCTGGTAGCTGCCGCTGCTGTTGCCCACCCGCTGATCGCCCGCCTGGCCGTAGTCCACCGCCGGCTGCACGTCGGTGTCGGCGTCGGTGTCGCTGTCAGCGTCGGCGTCGGCGTCGGCGTCGGCGTCGGCGTCGGCGTCGGCGTCGGTGTCGGTGTCGGTGTCCGCGTCGGTGTCGGTGTCGGTGTCCGCCGGCGCGCCGGTGTCGTCAGCCTTGTCGGTGTCATCCGGATCGACCGGATCGCCGCAGGCGCAGACGAGGAGGGCGCCGAAGAGGTGGATGAAGCTGCGCATCGGGTGCTCCCAGGGGTGAACGGTGCTCGATGAAAACCTACTACCTATCTATCGGTAGATTGTCGAGCGTGCTAAACAACTCCATCCGGAGGTGAGCATGGCGTCCGACGGTCGCAAGCGTCGTCCAGGCAGGCCCAAGAACCCCATCGCGCGCGAGACGCTGCTGGCCCTGGCCCTCGCGGCCTTCGCCGATCGCGGCTACGCCGGCGCGAGCATGGCGGAGATCGCTCGCTCAGCGGGCCTGCGCAAGGCCTCGCTGTTCCACCACTTCACCAGCAAGGAAGCCCTGTATCTCGAGGTGCTCTCCGGCATCGCCGCCGATCTCGGCGCCCGCGTGGCCGAGGCGCGGCTCATGACTGGCGAGTTCGGAGCGCGGCTCGACCGGCTGGGCACCCTGGCCACCAGCTACTTCGGGGACAACCCCGGCGCGGCCCAGCTGCTGCTGCGGGAACTGCTCGACGGTGGCCCGTTCTACGAGGGCCCCGGCGCCCAGGCCATCCAGGCCACCCTGGACGGCATCGCCGCGTTCCTGCAGTCGGGCATGCTCCAGGGCGAGATCCCCTACCAGGACCCCCACCAGCTGGCCCTCAGCATCGCCTCCATCCACCTCACCTACTTCTCCGTGCCCCGGGTCTGCGGCGAGCTGCTCGAGGGCGACATCTTCGAGGCCGGCCTGAACCAGGCGCGGCTCGAGGCGGTGCTGGAGCAGATCCGGCGGATGTGTGGGGTCGAGTAGGCGGTCCCGCCTGTTCTAGTGCTCGATCTCAGAGTTCAGCTCGAAGCCCGTGATGGTCTCCAGTGAGTCCTGGTCGGCGTCGTAGAAGCTGATGCGCCCCAGGTCGTGGGCCTGGCTGACCCAGGCGTAGCTGGTGTCCGGCAGGACGCCGACGTGCTCGGGCTGGGACTTGAGGCCGATCTCCTCGTACAGCAGGGTGCCGTAGTCGAGGCGCACCAGGGACTCGATGCCGTCCTGCACGAAGTAGCCGTGCTCGCCGTCGAGGCTGTTGGCGTACTCGAGGGGCTCGGACTCGAGGGTCAGCGGGTTGGCGCGGAAGTCGCCCAGGTCGATCATGGACAAGGCCCACTGGTCGTAGAAGGCGCTGTCGGGATCGGCGCCCTCGGCGTTGTCCTCGGTGTGGAAGACCAGCAGCGTCTCGCCCGTGGGTGAGACCGACAGGGTGTCCACCGGCTTGACCAGGCTGCGCACCTCGACCTCGCCGCTGCCCACGTCCCAGGTGGCGTACCGGTCCTGCAGCGCTGCGGTGGTGTAGAGCACGCCGGTGCCGCCGTCGGGCACCATGGTCAGGCTGCCCAGCACGAAGCTGGTGGGGAGCTCCACCACCTCGGGGGTGTCGAAGGGGTCGCTGGTGTCGAGCAGCCACAGCTCCGAGTCACCGCGTGCCACCACGACCGCCTTGCTGCCGTCGGGGGTGATGTCGAGATCGGTGGGGTTGTAGCCCACGGCCACCCGCTCGACGTCGAGGCTGACCAGGTCGACGACCACAATCTCGCTCGAGCCGAACTGGCGCACGAAGGCGAAGCTGCCGTCCGGCGAGAGCTCCATCTCCTCGGCCTTGGGGGCATCCAACAGGTCCACGGCGATCTGGACCATGGTGGGCTCGGGGTCGCCCCCGTCCAGGGCGATGACCGCCAGGTACTGGTCGCTGACCACGATGGCCTGGTCGCTCGCGCCGGTGAACTGCACCTGGCGCGGGTTGGCCCCGACCACCATCGGGAAGTCCTCGAAGCTGTCGGTGTCCACCAGGGAGATCTCGTTGAAGGACTGGGCGCCGCCTTCATCGTCCAGCTCGTCGTCGTCGACGTCGGCGTCGTGGTAGACCACGACCCAGCGGCCGTCGTTGGACATCTCCATGGCGTTGAGGTTGGCGCGCACGGGCACGTCGACCACCTCGAGGCTCTCGGCGTCCACGATGGAGACGTCGTTCGAGTCCGCGTTGAAGCTGACGGCCTTGCTGTAGTCCGGGCTGGTGGCCACCGCGGCGGGGTTGTTGCCCACATCGACGGTGACGACCTCGAGGGAGGGCACGGCCACCCGGGTCAGGGTGTCCCGCTCCGGGTTGGCCACGAAGACGTACTTGTCGGTGGTGGCCGGCGGCAGGATCAGGAAGTCCTGCTCGGTCTCGCTGCCCCAGTCGTCGCCGGTGTCGTCCCAGTCGAGATCGGCGTCGGTGTCGGTGTCGGTGTCACCTTCCGGCGCACCCATGGCGCCGGTGTCGTCGGACTTGCTGGCGAAGCCGGCCACCCGGCACGCCATGGTGCCGGCCACGGCGATGAGAAGGAAGCTGCGTACGTTCATGGATGCCTCCACGGGGGGCGCGCCCCGGATGGATCATAGACCCGGGACGCGTGGTTCGTCACGACGGAATCAGAAGCGCGCACCGAGGCCCCAACGGAAGACGAGGCCACGGTTGGTGAGGGAGCCGAGCTCGTCGAAGTTGGAGTCGCTGCCGAGCTGGTACCCGAGCTCCAGGTAGCTTGCGAGGGCCCAGGCTCCCTGGTTGAACGGGATGCGGAAGTCCAGGCCGCCGGTGGCCGCAGCCCCGGGGCTGAACGCCGAGCGCTCGATCTGGTTGGGGTTGTCGTCGGTGCTGGTGTCGTCGTCCAGCCGGACCTTGGACATGATGCCCAGGCCCTGGATGGTGGCGTAGGGCCGGAACCAGGTCGCGACGGGCAGATCGGCCTTGGCGCCCAGGCTGAAGGTGTCGTTGTAGTAGGCGACCCCCAGGGCCTGACCGACGCTGTACTCCTCGTAGTAGTACTCATCGCCGTAGCCGTCGTAGCCGTCCATCTCGACGCGGGAGCCGTCAGCGCCGTGGTGCCAGCCGGCGATCACCGCGACGCGGTCGTGCACGGCGAAGCCGGCGCGGACGCCGTAGCTGGCGAGGT
>CAYZVO010000240.1:0-13507 GCA_964481655.1 uncultured Enterobacterales bacterium
CGGTGTCGGTGTCGGTGTCGGTGTCGCCCTCGGGCGGCGCGGTGTCGTCCTTGTCACCGCAGGCGATGGCGAGGGAGAGGGCGGAGAGGAGAATCCAGTCGAGACGCTTCATCGGTGTCCTCGTGACCCACGGGCGTTCGGGGAAGGACACACGGCCCCACCCACCCCAGGCCCGGGGGTGTTTGGTGGTGCACAGCATGCAGGTCTCCCGGCTCGCAGCCGTTATCCCCGCCGCCTTCCCAGGGTGGTTCCCAGTGGCTGGATGGCGGGGCATCGAGACTGCTCACGGTGGCGGGACCGCGCCGGAATCTCACCGGCTTCCCTTGACACACTGTGGCTGGATCGAGCTTTCAACGCCGCAACGAGACAACCCCGTCACAGCGGGCGCGGGGTAATCCACGCCCCCTGACGGCGCAAGCGGACGGAGCCCTCAGTCTTCGTTGGCCTCGAGCCAGCGCTCGGCCTCGAGGGCCGCCATGCAGCCACTGCCGGCGGCGGTGATGGCCTGGCGGTAGGTGCTGTCCTGGCAGTCGCCACAGGCGAACACGCCGTCGATGTTGGTGGAGGCGGTGCCCGGCTTGGTGTTGATGTAGCCGGACTCGTCGGTGTCCAGCCACTGGACGAAGGGCTCGGTGTTGGGGGTGTGGCCGATGCCCAGGAACATGCCGGTGCAGGGGATGGTGCGGCGCTCGCCGGTGCGGGTGTCTTCGACCACCACGCCCTCGACGGCGTTCTCGCCGACCACGTCCACCGGCTGGCTCCACAGGGCCCACTCGATCTTGGGGTTCTTC
Source organism: uncultured Enterobacterales bacterium (assembly GCA_964481655.1). Classification (GTDB taxonomy): domain Bacteria; phylum Myxococcota_A; class UBA796; order UBA796; family JAFGLY01; genus CALDOK01. The sequence continues at coordinate 792 of CAYZVO010000240.1, forward strand.
TTGGCGCGGTCGCCCATGACCTTGCTGGCGCGCAGCTCACCGCGGCGATGGATGATGGTGACCTTGGAGGCGAAGCGGGTGAGGAAGATGGCTTCCTCCATCGCCGAGTCTCCACCACCGACCACCACGATCTCCTGACCGCGGAAGAAGAAGCCGTCGCAGGTGGCGCAGGCGGACACGCCGCGGCCCTGGAGCCGGATCTCGTTGTCGAGGCCGAGGTAGCGGGCGGAGGCGCCCGTGGCGATGATCACGGTCTTCGCGAGGATCTCCTCGCCGCCGTCGATGCGGAAGCGGAAGGGGGTCTCGTCGAACCAGGTCTCGGCGACGCGCTCGGGGCGCAGGGTGGTGCCGAAGCGCTCGGCCTGGGCCCGCAGCTTGGCCATCAGCTCGTTGCCGTCCACACCGTCGGGGAAGCCCGGGAAGTTCTCGACCTCGGTGGTGATGGTGAGCTGGCCACCAGGCTGCAAGCCCTCGAAGACCACGGGCTCGAGGTTGGCGCGGGCGGAGTAGATGGCGGCGGTCAGCCCGGCGGGGCCGGAGCCGAAGATGGCGACGTCGAGAACCTTGGACATGTGACCCTCCTGTGTGGGCGAAGTTCTATACCCCGGACCCGCTCTGGACAAGCGCACTGCGGGGCTTCGGTACCCAGGATGCGACAGGGCCCGAGACTGTCACGACGGACGGGCGGAGGGGGCGTGACGAACCGCGACAAAAAAAAGTGGATCCACCGCTGGAACGCCCCGGCTGGCCTGCCGATGAGCATGGTGCACGCCCCACACCCCGCGCGCCCCATCAAGCGAAGGAGAACCAGGATGAACCGTCGCACCTTGGTCATCTGGCCCGTCGTCGCCCTCGTCGGCTTCATCAGCAGCGGCACCGCCCACGTGGCGGAGAGCGCGTCTGCCACGCCCACCCGTTGCATCGCCCGCTGGCACCAGCCGGCGGAGGACTGCCGCCTGCAGGAGCCCATCCGGGTCGAGGCCCTCGGCCGCGACGAAGGACAGGCCCGCGAGCTGGCCATGGACCGCCTGGTCACCGCCATGGAGGCCATGCGCGAGTCCCACGCCCTGGGCGCCCCGAACATCATGCGCGCCGTGGTCATGAACGCCACCCGCGCCTGCGAAGAACACCTGGCCGAAGAGGCCGTCGTGACCTGCTTCCCCGAGCCGCACCTGCGCGAGGCGCGCTACTGCCGGCTGGCCCTGCCCGTCGCCCAATGCGGCTCCGGCCACGGCTTCGCGGTGGAAGGCCGCCCCTGGCGGGACGGTGAGCGGGCCCGGGCCGATCTCTGCGCCAACCTGGGGCAGGACCTCGAGTACCTGCAGGACGACCCCCAGGCCGTGAAGGCCTGCGAGTCCCAGTGCTGGCAGACCAGCCACCTGGAGTGCGGCCTGCTCTAGACCGCGACGAGGGGGACTACCAGTAGCCTTCGCTGGCCGTCATCCGGAGCTCGAGCAGCCGCTCGGGCTCCGTCGCGCGTGGGTGGGGGGCCGCGGCGCCGGTGCGCAGCTCGATCATGGCGTCCCGCAGCTCGAGGGCCCGGGGCCAGGCCAGCTGGGTGCGCGGCGGGGCCGGCCGCTCCCCGGTCCCCAGCTCGAACAGGGAGTAGAAGCGGCTGTCGTCCCTGGCGGGCCGTTCGGCCTGCACGGGGTGCTCGAGGAAGCCCGTGAGGTCGGTGCTCAGGGCCGTGCTGTGATGGATCATCGTGCGGAAGCGCAGCAGCCATGAACCCTGACGAAGCGCCAGCATGTCGCCGACCTCGGCGTAGGCCAGGCCCGGACCGTGATCCCCGGGATCGTCCGAGAGCAGGTCGATGGGGTCCACCCCGGCGGGCAGGGTCGCTCCGACCCGCCCCAGCAGCGTGGGCACCAGGGCGCGCAGCTCGACAGGATGGTCGGAGCTGGCGCTGCTGCGGACGTCCGATCCCAGCAGGTGCAGCGGCACGTGCAGGGTCTCCTCGGTCAGCAGCGCGGGGGCCATCAGCTGGCTGGCGTTGATCCGGTGGGGTGCGCCGGCGCCCAGGTCCACCCCGTGGGGGGCGGTGAGCACCACCAGCAGGGGCCGGTCGGAGCTGCGCTCGAGCTGGCGCACCAGCGCGGCCAGGTCCTGACCGAAGGTCGCGGCCCGTTGGGTGTAGTCGGCCTCCGCGGGCACCAGGACCTGGGCGGCCTCGGGCCCCGGGCCGCGGCGCTGGACGATGGCGCCCATCAGCCCATCGAACTGCAGCACGGCGAAGCGTGGCTGGTCGGGCTCACCCCACCAGTCCAGGACGCCCTGGCGCAGCTCGTCCCAGCCAGCCCCCAGCTCTCCACGCGCCGTCCCGACGGCCAGATCGTGCGCGAACCGCTCGGCGAAGACCTGCTGCTCGAGGAACCACGGATGCACGTGGGCCGTGCGCCAGCCATAGGCCGCGAGGGCCTCGGGCAGGGTCGCCCGCTCGCTGGGCAGGGACGCGCACCAGGGCTGCAGCGCGGGGTCCGGCTCCTGGAACTCCACGAACCCACACTGGGGCAGCGCGGAGGGGTAGATCCCCGTGAGCAGCGACCCGAGGCTCAGGGGCGGGGAGATGCTCTGGCTGTAGGCGGCCGTGAAGCTCCGCCGAGCCTGGCCCTCGAAGGGCGCGAGCAGCGCCGCCTCGGCGCTGGGCTGGCCAGCCGTGTCGGTGCGCAGGCCCGTGACCAGGACCAGCAGGATGTCCGGCTGGGCCTCCCGGTCCTTGGCCGGTGTACAGGCACAGAGCAGCAGACCGCAGAGCGCGACGAGCCAGCCGAGACCTGGTCGCTGGACGTTCACTCCGCTCCCCCTTCGATGACCTCGGCGTCGACCACCAGCCGCAGGCCCTGGCCCGCCAACCGGGCCCGCCGATCCCGGGGATAGCGGAACGCCGATCTCGCCATGTCGGCCACCCACCAGGCACCACCCCCGCGCACCACGCGCCGCCGGGGGTCGGCTGGCTCGGAGCCGTCGTAGGGGGCCCAGGCGTCCCAGGTCCACTCCCACACGTTGCCGTGCACGTCGTACAGACCCCAGGGGTTGGCCGACTTGGTGCCGACATCCCGCACCCCCGGGCTGCCCCGCTCGGCGATCCAGGCCGCGTCGGACAGCGACGCGGGATCATCGCCCGTCCACCACAGGGTCCGGGTGCCAGCCCGTGCGGCGTACTCCCACTCGGCCTCGGTGGGCAGGCGGAAGCCCTTGCGATCGCGGTCCCAGCGCACCTCCCCTCCCCCCTCGCAGTCCGAGAGCGCATACACCGGCTCGGCGCCAGGGTGGAGGCCGGAGAGGTGGTTGGCCAGCTGCAGCGCTTCGCACCAGGGCACCTTGTCCACCGGGCGCGCGCTGCGGTCCTGGCCCTGCCCGGCCGAGTGCACCGGGCGCTTGACGAAGGTGCTCCACACGCCCACGGTGACCTCGTGCTCGGCGATGGCGAAGGGCTCGACCTGGACGGCTCGAGCCGGACGTTCGTGCGCGTACCCGACACCGTCTGGGCTGCCCATCTGGACGCTGCCGCCCGGCAGCGAGACGAAGCCGAGGGAGAGCCCCTCGCCCAGCGCGAGCACCACCCGCTCGGGGGCGGGCTCATCGACCGCCACGGCGACACCGACGACGCAGCCTGCCAGGGCCAGGGCCCCGACCAGGATGAGCGCGCCGCGCAGGGGCGGCCGTCCAGGGCGGTGCGCGGGCGCGGGTGTGCAGTGAGGCACCATCCCTCCCGGTGGATTCGACCTTCCGCACATGGGGTAACACTCGCCGCGAGGCCGAGCCTGCGGGGCACCACAGCGCGGGATAGGCAGAGTGCTGACACACAGCGAGGACATGCCTGCCTTCGGACCCCTCACCCTGGCGCTGATCTCGACCCTCGCGGCCGAGCCGCTCTCGCTGCACGAGAGCCTCGAGCAGGCGGTGCGCGCCAACCTCGAGCTGCGCCAGGATCGCCTGGCCCTGCAGCGCACGGAGCTGGCCATCGAGGCCGCCGAGGGCGACTTCGACCCCAGCTTCTGGGCCGGAGCGGACCGTGCGGGGACCGGGGCGGCCGACGACGAGGACGCCGCGCGCTCGGTGGGCTTCTCCACGGGGCTGTCCCAGCCCCTCAGCACCGGCGGCAGCGCGAGCTTCGCCTGGTACGGCAGCCACGAACGTGGCCTGGCGACAGGCTCGGAGAGCCACGACAACCAGCTCTACCTCTCCCTGTCCCAGCCCCTGCTCGATGGTGCGGGGCGTTTCGCCGCCCGCTACGACCTGCGCTCGGCCCAGCGCAACCACGAGCTCGAGCAGCTGGCCTACCGCGCCGCCATGGAAGACCTCGTGCTGGCCACCGCCACCGCCTACTGGTCCGTGGTCGGCGCCCGGGAGACCCTCACCATCGCCCAGCGCTCCCTGGCCATCGCCGAGCAGCAGCTGGCCGAGACCCGCGAACGCCGCGCCGAGGGCTTCGCGGCCCTGGGCGACGAGCTGCAGGTCGAGCGGGCCGTCTACACCGCCCGACAGGCCGAGCTGCTCGCCGAGACGCGGGCGGCAAACGCCGAGTCGCGCCTGCTGCGCCTGATGGGCCACGACCTGGGGCGCCGCCCCCCCCTGGAGCTCGGGGATCGCCCTGTGGACCCCTCCCAGCCCCCGGATCTCCAGCTGTCCACGGACATCGCCCTCGAGTACAACGCGCGCTGGCTGCAGCACCGCATCCTGGTACAGAGCGCGGCCGAGCAGCTGCAGCTGACGCGAAACGCGAGCCTGCCCGACCTCGACCTGAGCGGCAGCGTCGGCCTGGCCGGCAGCGACACCGAGCCCCGGGACGCCCGCACCCAGGTCTTCTCGGGGCACCAGCCCGCCTGGTCCCTCGGGGTCACCCTGTCGATGCCCATCCCCGGTCGCACCGAAGACCTCGCCGCGGATCAAGCCTGGCTCTCCAGCCTCGAGGCGCGGCTGGCGATGCAGGCCGCCGAGCAGGATCTCGTCCAGAGCGTCGAGATCGCCGTCCGCTCGGTCAAGCGCGACATGGAGCGCGTCCAGCTGGCGCGGCGCACCGTGGAGATCGCCCAGGCCGCCCTCGAGGCCGATCAGGAGCTGGTGGCGGAAGGCCGGGGCTCGACCCGCGAGCTGGTGCGCTCCCTCGAGTCCCTGGACGCAGCCCAGGTCAGCCGCCTGCACGCCGAGATCCAGCTCCAGATCACCGTGCTCGAGCTGATGAGGATCGAGGGACTGCTGCTCACGAAGCTGGGGCTCGAGGACTGATCCCCCCCACGACCGCGCCCAGGACCACAGGCAGGATCAGGGCGAGACCGGGCCCACAGCAGCCGACGGGCGCCAACGCGGCGCCCTCGACGAGCACCCCGACCAGCGGCAGCGCCGCGAGCATGCCCGGTGACGCCAGCAGCAGGGAGCACAGGCCGCCGGACGCCGCGCCCCGGAGGCCGCGCCGCGCCGAGGGACCGAGCACCGCCGGCAGGCCCAGGCCCTGCAGCAGCAACCCCGCTGCGACGAGGGCCGCGAGCGCGAGCCCCAGGGCGCCGCGGAGCGCCCGGAGGGGCGCCGCGTCGGGATCGACGTCGCCCCCGGACGGATCGCTGGCACTGCTGGCGTCGCCGGAGAGCACCCGGCGCACCAGCCGCCGACCGAGGGGATCGTCGGCTGGCAGACCGACCCGCAGCTCGTCCACCCCCGCCGCGGCCTCAGCGCCGAGACGGCGGGTGCTCGCTCGCAGGGGCAGCACCAGATCCGGAGCGGGCTGCGCCGGATCGGTGGCGGCCAGGACGCCCACCACGGTGAGCCAGGTCTGGTCCACGCGCAGGTGCAGCCCCGCCGGGGAGGCGCTCGCGTCAAGCGCGTGGGCCAGGCGCTGGGAGACGAGGCACACGGGGGACGCCGCGCGGGCGTCTTCGGCACTCAGGCCGCGGCCATCGGAGAGCTCGAAGCCCGCCAGGGCGGGCCAGGCCGGCTCGGCTCCCACCACCACCAGCTCGCTCACCGGCAGCACCGGCGGCGCGAGCTCCCGCACCTCGACCCACTGGGCCCCACCCACCGGCACATCGGGGATGGCGGCGCGCAGGCGATCGAGCTGACCGGCGCCCACAGCGGGCAGGTCGCCGGCCTCGGCGCTGAGCACGAGCTGCCCCGCGGTGGAGGGCCCCGCCTGCCAGGGCGCGGGCATCGCCAGGGCGAGGGCTCCGGCGACGCAGGCCAGGCAAGCCCCCAGGGCCACCTGGAGGCTGCGCCATGGGGCGCGGAGGATGAGTGTGAACGGGTGGCCCGGCGCCAGGCTCACGAGCCGGCCTCTCGGCCGGGGTCCAGGGACTCGTGGTCGGGCTCCACCAGGGCCACGCGATCGCCCGCCTGCAGGTCGCCGGAGATGACCACGTGGGTGTCGTTGGTGGTGCCAGGCTCCACGGGCACGGCCCGCCACTGTCCTGCGACCCGACGCATCACGCAGGGCCCCCCGTCGCGCTCGAAGATGGCCTCGCGCGGGACGGAGAGCACATCGTCGAGCCGCTCGACCTCGATCTCGGCCCGCACCGACATGCCCGGGCGGAGGATGGGGTCCACGTGGTCCAGGGCCACGACGGCCCGCAGCCGCTTGCCGGGCAGGGTGGCCCGGTTGACGGCCATGTCGCTGATGCTGGCCACCTGACCACCGAGGGTGAGCTCAGGGTGGGCCTCGAGGACCACGGCCACCCGCTGACCCTCGACCAGGGAGCCCGCGTCGAGCTCGTGGACCCAGGTCACCACCTGCAGCTCGGCGGGATCGGCGAGCTCGAGCACCTTGGTGCCAGGGTAGACCATGTAGCCCTGGCCCACGGGCCGACCCTCCGGGGCGTCGACGTGGACGACCACACCCGCCTCCGGGGCGATGATGGTCGTGGCGTCGAGGCGGGCCTGGGTGCGCTCGACGTTCTCCCGGCCCTGGCGGGCCTGGATGGCGAGCAGCTCGAGCTGAGCCTCGCCCTGGAGGCGGGCCTGCTCGAGGGACGCGCGGGCCTGATCCAGGGCCAGCTCGGCGGTCTGCACGTTGAGGCGGGCGGACTCCCGCTCGACCCGGGGCACGGCCTCGGAGTCGGTGACCCGCATCCGGGCACCCTCGAGGGCCAGCTCGGAGCGCTCGACCGCGGCGGCCAGATCGGCGAGCCGCAGCTCGAGCTGGGCCTCCTGCTGGCCGATGCGGGTGCGAGCGATCTCGAGGCGGTTGCGGGCGTCGATGAGCTGGCGGTCCAGGGCGCTGCGGTCGAGCTCGATGACGGTCTCGCCCTGCTCGACCCGCCCGCCCTCGGCGGCGATGACGGTGACCTGAGCGCCGGTGCCGATGTCGGGCACCACGACGGGCACCGACGAGGTGGCCTGCAGCTCGCCGGCGAGGGCGAGGGTGACCACGAAGTCCCCGTGGACCACGGGGCCGCTGGGCGGATCGCTGCCCACCCCCGGCTCACAGGCCAGCAGCATGAGGAGAACCAGCGCGAGTGATCGGACAGCCACCGCCCACCTCCTATCACAGCCCCGCGCCTCCAGCAGCAGGGGAGCGGCTGTCACCAGGGACACACACAGGTGGTTAATGCTTCCTCCCCCCCCCATCCTCCGCCCCGGACCGCCCATGTCCCGCCTCCCGGCCCTCCCCGGTTCATCCCGCCGCGGCCCCCTCCGCCGCATCGCCCGCTGGCTGCAGGGGCCCAGCCCCGCCCCCACCATCCAGCTGGACATCCAGGTCAGCGCCACCCGCCTGGTGCAGTGGCTGGACCTGCTCACCCGGGTCTCCGGCGTCGGGGTCACCCCCATGCACGCCGTGGCCCGCGCCACCGCCGTGGCCCTCGAGCGGGAGCCCTGGTCGCGCTCCGTGGTCGTCGCCGGCAAGCCCCAGGCCCTGCCCGGCGTGGACCTCTGCCTGCAGGTGCCCGGGCCGGACCCCGCGGACCACGACCGGCGGGTGTTCTACCGCTGGCTGCGCACCCACGCCCACAAGGCGTCGGTGCCCGCCCTGTGCCAGGAGATGCAGGTCGGCCTCGCCCCCGTGCCCGCCGGCACGCCCCTGCCCCCCTGCGCCGCCCTGCTCACCGGGCAGGAGCACTCCGGGGTCTCCCTGACCCGCGCGCCCCTGCCGCCGGGGGCCGCCTGTCCGCTCCACCTGACCCTCAACCCCATCGAGCAGGCCCCGCTGGCCATCCACGGCGCCGTGGTGACCCGCAGGATGCTGCTGATGGGCGCCTCCTTCGACGCCCGCTCCTTCGAGGTGCACGAGGCCACCGCCATCGCGCGGGAGATCAAGCTGATCCTCGAGGATCCCAAGCGCCTCGAGACCGTCGATCAGTTCAGCGGCAACCTCACCGCCGCCGACACCTCCACCGAGCTCGAGCTGCCGGACCCCACAGAGAGCGGGCTCGAGGGCGCCGTGGCGGTCCACCCTCCCCTGGGAGGCGACGAGCCGGAGCCCTCGGCCGTGATGCCCGCGGACGCTATCGAGCTGTGATGTCGTCCACCCGCAGCGGCACCCAGTAGGCACCGCCGGGGATGAACACGGGCTCCACCCCGATGCGCACGGACCAGCCGTGGCCCAGGGCGCAGACCACCTCGGTCAGCTGGTAGCCGTTGCTGCTCGACGGGTACTCCCGCCGCACGTTGATGCCGCCATCGACCTCGTAGCTGTCGCCCACGGAGCCCGGGGCCTCTTCGCCCGCGAACCAGTAGCCGACGATCTCGCCGGGCTCGCCGGTGCAGCGGCCGCGGGAGCCGGGGGTGCCGGGGACGGGCGGGGGCTTGGCGACGGGCTCGGGGACAGGCTCCGGCGCTGGTTCGAGCACGGGCTCCGGCGCTGGCTCGGGCACGGGCTCCGGCGCTGGCTCGGGCACCGGTTCCGGCTCGGGCGCGGGTTCCGGTGCCGGCTCAGGCGCGGGTTCGGGGGACGGCTCGGGCTCGGGCTCGGGGGATGGATCCCGGAGGTCATCCACCATCGCCACCCCGTCGTCCTCGGTCGCAGGCTCCACCGGCGCTGGACCATCCCCCGACCAGGGGGACCAGATGACCAGCCCGCCCACCGCCACGACCGCCACCGCGGCCACCAGGCCCCAGCGGCGCTTGCGCCAGCGCCCGCCTCCGCGGATGACCGCTGCCATCTCGGCCAGGTTGTCGTCGTCCGGCCGCTGCTGTCGGGCCCGCTCGACCAGCTCGTGCAGGCGGCCTCGCTCCACCGCCACGCGCACGACATCGGCCCAGGCCACCCGGGCGTCGCCCGTGAGCTGAGCCTCTCCAGCCAGGCCCGCCGCCTCGCTCAGGGCCGCCCGCTGCTCATAGCTGGGGAAGCGCTTGGCGAAGAACACGGCGAGATCCTTGATCTCACGCTCGGAGAATTCCATCCGTTGCTCCGCTTGGGGGGTGGGCTCGCGTGGGGAGACGAGCGACACCGGGGGGAAGGGTCGGCGCGGGGGGGCTGCGCACGGGGGGAAGGAGCCGGAGACCTGATGAGACGGCCACGAAGCTCACGCTCTGCCCTATCGTATCGCAAGGGACGTGGAAGGGTCCAGCGGGGAACCTCGAGGACAGGATAGGGTTCCAAGGGGTGTCCCACCCCTCCGAGAGGTCCCCATGCGCTTCCTGCCCCTCGCCCTGGCTCTGCTGGTCGGCTGCCCCGCCCACCGCGGGAACCTGGGCCTGTCGAACTACGAGCTCACCGTCAGCGGCGCCGAGCGCACCGCGGTGGACCTGCTCGTGGACAGCCCCGCGAGCGACAAGATCTTCATCCAGGTGGACCTGGGCCTCGACGATCCCGCCCTCTTCCTGGTGGACACCGGGGCCTCGGTCACCGTGGTCAACGCCGCGGTGGTGGAGGCCCTCGGCCTGATCCCCACCCCCGGCCGGGGCGTCATCGAAGGCATGGGCGGGGCCACCCCCTGGTCCTCCGTGGTCATCCCGTCCATGCGCATCGGTGATGTGGAGATCGAGCACGTCGACGCCGCGGCGGACGTGCGCGGCGTGCCCACCTTCAGCGGCGGCCCGCCCCTGCAGGGGATCCTGGGCAACAATGTCTTCCAGCACTTCGTGCTCACGGTGGACTACCCCGCGGCCCGGCTGGAGCTGGACCGCAGCGGCGAGCCGGTCGAGCTGGCCAACCCCAGCCCCATGCTCTTCGACGGGATGCACTGCTACAGCTTCGTCCGCCTCGAGAGCGGCGAGCTCGATCACCAGGTCCTGCTGGCTGTGGACACCGGCGCCCGCGGGGTCCTGCTGTCGGGCTTCTCCGGCGCGCCCCTGGCCCCCCTCGCCACCGAAGGCGAAGAGGCGCTGATGGGCATCGGCAGCGGCGACGACCTCCCCGCCACGGGCTTCATGCGCCGCACCCGCCGCATCCCCCTGGACCGGGTCACCGTGGGCGGCGTGACCATCGAGGACCCCGGCGACGCCCAGTGGGTCAACTTCGAGGGCCCCGTGCGCATCGGGCCGGCCAGCATGCCCGGGCTGCTGGGCCACGCCATCATGGAGGAGCACCGGGTGGTGTTCGACATCCCCGGGGAGCGCTTCGCCCTGATCCCCACCACCGGCCCCGAGCGCGAGCTGCTGGGCCACCAGGTCCTGCTCGACCACGAGATCGAGACCCACGGTGACGACCCCGAGCGGGCCTACTACCGGGCCCGGCTGCTGGCCTGGCTCGAGGACGAGTCCGGGGCCATCGCCGAGGTCCAGCGCTACCTCGAGCTGCACCCGGAGGACGCCGAGGCCAGGGTCTTCCTCGCCCGGCTCCACGAATACGAGGGCGACCTCGAGGCCTACAGCGACACCCTGGCCCCCCTCGAGCCGGGGGTGCTCGGTGAGCAAGGTGAGCTGGTCTCCGTGGTGAACGGCCTGGTGCTCGCCGAGCAAGCGGCCCGCTCCCTCGAGCTCGCCCAGGCCGGCGTCGACGCCCTGCCCGAGCAGGGCTTCAGCCGCATCGCCCTGGCCGACGCCCTGCTGGCCAGCGGCGACACCGCAGCCGCGCGCCGGGCGCTGGCCGAGGCCAACCGACTGGACGAGTCCCCCGACGGCCACCTACTGCGCCGCGCCCGGGTGTCCCTGGCCGAAGGCGACCGCCTGGCCGCCCTGTCCCACAGCCGCCGGCTGCTCGAGATCCTGCCCTCATCTGGCTTCGCCATCTGGTTCTACCAGCACCTGGTGCAGGGAGACGCCGAGCTGGCCACCTTCGAGCGCGATCTCGAGCTCGCCATGGAGCGGCTGCACCCGGGAGACCGACCGCTGGACTTCCTGGCCGCCGCCTACCAGCGCCTCGGCCAGACCGAGCGGGTCCTCGAGCTGCTGCCCCGGGGCATCGAGCGGGACTGCGAACCCCTGGAGCCCGGCGCCTCCCAGGCCAACTGCTACGCCTGGTACAACGCCATGGCCGGCGTGGAGCTCGACCAGGCCCTCGAGCACAGCCTCGAAGCCACCACCGAGTTCCCCCATCGCTCCGACTACCTGGACACCCTGGCCATGGTGCACTGGCGCCGCGGCGAGCTCGAGCAGGCCCTCGAGGCCTCCAGCCGCGCCCGCCGCCACGCCCCCGGCGACGTGTACCTCGCCTGGCAGCAGGAGCGCCTGGCGGAGGCCGTGGCGGACGCCGTGACCCAGGATGACGAGGCAGGGTGAGCCTGCCACCTTGCCATCGACCGAAAACCCGTACAGACTGTGTGCGTTCCGGAACCCTGAGGCCATCGATGCGTATCCTCCTCATCGCCCTCGCTCTGGCCCTCGTGGGCTGCCAGGAGCAGAACTTCTTCGTGCCGTCCGAGCCGGTCGCCACGCCGGAGCCCGGTAGCGTCGAGGGCCGCGTCTGCGATCCCTCCGGCCGCACCTGGCTGGCCGACGCCCTGGTGTACACCTACCTGCGCACCGACGAAGGCAAGATCTACGACACGCGCACCGCCTACTCCGACCGGAACGGGTACTGGCTGCTCGACGAGCTCCCCATGGGCTTCGAGTACGACATCTACGTCCAGCACGGCTACGACGTGCTGGAGACCCACCGCGTGTGGGTCGACGACGGCGAGCACGTCATCCTCGAGCAGCCCGACTGCTTCGACCCCCTGCAGGTCGATGTGGCGGTCGTCACCGGCGACTACGACGACTTCCAGGATGTGCTGACCAACATGGGCTTCGCCAACTACGAGCTCATCGACGGCCTCACCGCCGACGAACTGGTCCACTTCCTCTCCGACCCCGCCGCCCTCGAGCCCTACGACATCATCTTCTTCAACGGCGGCCACGTCGAAGAGGACGTCATCTACGACTCCGACGGTAGCGCCCCCGAAGGCCAGATCGACACCATCCAGCAGAACATCATCGACTACGTCGAGGCCGGCGGTACCATCTACGGCTCGGACTGGGCCTACGACGTCATCGAGCGCGGCTGGCCCACCCGCATCAACTACGTGGGCGACGACAACGTGCCGGACGACGCCCAGAAGGGCGAGTACGCCTTCGTCAACGCCGCGGTGTCCGACTCGGCCCTCGCCGAGTTCCTGGGCAAGGACTACATCGAGGTCGAGTTCGACCTGCCCGTCTGGCCCGTCATGGACAGCGTCGATGGGTCCGTCTCCATCCACCTGTCGGCGACGGTCGAGTACCGCGAGGGGACCGAGACGATCTCCCTGCCGGCGCGGCCGATCCTGGCGTCGTTCACCGCGGGCGAGGGCAAGGTGGTCTACGCCAGCTTCCGTGTCGCGAAGAACGCGACGGCGGATATGGTGATGTCGCTGCAGTACATGATGTACAAC
>CAYZVO010000241.1:0-13339 GCA_964481655.1 uncultured Enterobacterales bacterium
GGACGGCGACGGCTACGACAGCGACGCGGAGAACGGCGGGGGCGACTGCGACGACCAGGACGCCTCCATCTACCCGGGGGCCCCGGACGACTGGTACGACGGCATCGACAGCGACTGCGCCGGCAACTCCGACTACGACGCGGACGGCGACGGGGGCGACTCCGACGCCTACGGCGGCGACGACTGCGACGACGACGATCCGGCGGTCTACTACGACAGCGGGGAGACCAGCGAGGACGGCGCGGACGACGACTGCGACGGGCTGGTGGACGAGGACTGGGTCGCCGTGGGCGACGTGCTGGTCAGCGAGATCATGGCCGCCCCATCGGCCGTCGGCGACGCCGCGGGCGAGTGGTTCGAGCTGTACAACGCCAGCGCCCGGGACGTGGATCTGGTGGGCTGGACCATCGAAGCCGACGACGGCGACCTCATCACCATCTCCAGCAGCCTGGTGGTGACCGACGGCGGTCGGGTGGTGCTGGGCGTGGACGCCGATCCCGCGGCCAACGGCGGCGTGACGGTGGACCTGGCCTACAGCCGCTCCGATCTGTCCCTCTCCGACAGCGGAGATTCCCTGCGGATCGTGATGGGGGGCGGCGAGGTGTTCGGGCTGGCCTGGGACAGCGCGTGGACGCTCGAGGCCGGGGCGAGCATCAGCCTGTCCAGCACAGCCCACAGCGCGGCCGATGCCACCAGCGCAGAGGCCTGGTGTCCGGGCTTCGTGCCCTTCGGCGACGGCGACCTGGGCACCCCGGGCAGCGCCAACAGTGACTGCGGGAACTACGACTACGACGGCGACGGCTACACGGGGAACGAGGGCGACTGCGATGAGACGGACGCCGGCGTCAACCCCGGCGCCAGCGAGGAGTGGGACGGGGTGGACAACGACTGCGACGGCGTGAACGACAACCTGGACACCGACGCGGCGGTGGCGTTCTTGTATGGCGGCAGTGACGACAACATCGGCTACCGGCACGCGGTGTCCACCGGCGACCTGAACGGCGACGGGACCCTCGACATCATCACCGGCAGCTACTACGCGGAGTACGCCTACTACGGCACCGGCGGGGTCTACGTCGTCGATGGCGCTCCCTACGACGGCTACGCCGGCGCCGTGTACGACAACGACTACGCCTGGATCGAGGGGGGCACCTACTACAACTACGTCGGTCAGATGGACCCCATCCAGGGGGACATCGACGGTGACGGTGTGGACGACCTCTTCCTGACCTCGTCGGACTACGGCTACTCGAGCAACGTGGCTGGTGGCATCTTCTTCGGCGGATCAGGGGTGAGCGGCGACCTGGAGCTGCCCTCGGCGGACGTCGTCTTCACCGACTGCATGTACTACTACACGGTGCCCCTGAATCACCTCGACTTCGACGCCGACGGCCTCAGCGACGTCTTCTACGGCGACGCTCACTACTCGTCCTCCTACTACGATCACGGCGGCTGGGTGTACGCCTTCATGGGCTCGTCCCTGGCCACCGGCTCGAGCTACGTGCTCGCGGACGACGCCGACTTCGTGCTCAGCGGTGAGGACGACGGCGATGAGGTCGGCTACGCCCTGGGCGGCGGTGATGTGGACGGCGACGGCTACGACGACCTGCTGCTGGCGGCACCCCAGGGCGACCAGGGATCGGACGGGACCGGCTCGGTCTTCCTCTACTACGGCGACGGCGCCGCGGGGTTCCCGGCCACTGGCGCCGCCGACGACGCCTACGATGTGCACTTCTACGGCGGTGGCCCCGGTGAAGCCCTGGGCCAGAGCACCGCACCTCAGGTGGGGGACTTCGACGGCGACGGCGCCGCCGACATCGCCATCGCCAGCGACGAGATCGAGACCGTCTACGTCTGGCTGGGCGCCTCGGCCCTGTCCGGCGTGGTGAGGGCCAACACCGCCGACATCACCATCGTCGGCGCCGGCCCCTCCGCCTTCGGCCACACCCTGCAGAAGGGCGATGTGGACGCCGACGGCATCGAGGACTTGGTCGTGGGCGCCCCGGACTACGACAGCCCCAGCTCTGCGTCGCTGTACGCCGATGAGCCGGGTGAGGTCTATGTCTTCGCCGGCGCGGATCTGAGCAGCTCGCTGAGCTCGAGCGATCAGGCCAGCCTGCTCATCGCCGGCCACAGCGCCTACGACCTGTTCGGCTTGTCCCTGAGCGTCGCGGACCTGACCGGCGACGGCGCCGACGACCTGCTGGTGGCCTCGCCCAACCTGGGCAGCGACGAGAACGGCTACCTCTGGATCTTCGAGAGCCCCTAGACGCTCGTCGGGCGCGGTCTTCCAGCGCTGTTTGCAAGCCCTTCACGAACCGCTCCGCCGGCGCGGCTGTCGAGGGTGGGTGCAACCCCACGGAGTGCACCATGAGCCCTCGCGATCCCTTCCCCCGTCGTCGTCGCCCGTTCATCAGCCCGCTGGCTGCGTTGGCTGCGGCCTCCGCCCTGGGCTCGGTCTGCGCCATCTGGGTGGCCTCCGGTGTGGGGTTCCTCCCCGAGGAGCCTTTGCTCGACGAGATCGAGGACCTCCCGACCCGCTACTGCGAGATCATCCTCGAGGCCCCGCACAGCGGACCGACCTCGAACCCCGACGCCGGCGAGGGCGCCCGGGCCAAGAAGTCCGAGGGCAAGGTGGGCAAGAAGGACGGCCGCATGGAGCGCGCCAAGGGTGAGAAGGTCGAGCTGGGCAAGCGCCAGGTCGACAAGGAGATCGCCGAGAACGCCGGCGTGCTCGGCGCCTTGCGGGACGGATCGGGGCTGGACGGCGTGTTCGGCTCGAACGGACTCGACGCCAGCCTCAGCGGAGGCATCGGCGGCCTGATCGGGACCAAGGGCACCCAGTACGGCAGCGGCGGGCTCGGCTCCCGGGGCTCGGGGCTCGGCGGTGGCGGAAGCGTGGCCTACGGCCACGGTGGCCTGGGCACCAAGGGTCGCGGGGCCGGCGACGGCTACGGCCAGGCCATGACCCCGCAGGAGCTGGAGTGGCGGCGCGAGGACGCCGAGCGGCACGCCCGGGAACGGCAGGAAGCGAGGGAGCGCGGTCTGCTCATGATGCTGAACACCCGCGGCGAGAGCGGCGGTGCCGTCGGCAGCGAGCAGTACACCGACTACGGCATCAACGACATGACCCTTGCGGAGCGGGACTCTCAGTCCACCTTCAGCATCGACGTGGACACCGCCAGCTACGCCATCGCCCGCCGCAAGCTGCAGCAGGGGCGCATGCCCCCCTCGGCCGCGGTGCGGGTCGAGGAGTTCGTCAACTACCTGCCCTACGACTACACCGCGCCCCGCAGCGGTCGCCCCTTCGCCGTGCACATGGAGGCCGCTCCCAGCCCCTACCAGCCCGGCCACCACCTGCTGCGGGTGGGCGTGAAGGGCCGCGAGCTCGATCAGACCCACCGCGCGCCCGTGCGGCTGACCTTCCTGGTGGACGTCAGCGGCTCCATGTCCAGCGCCGACAAGCTGGGACTGGCCCAGGAGTCCCTGCACCTGCTCGTCGATCAGCTCGGCGTCGAGGACTCGGTGGCCATCGCCACCTACGCCGGTCGGGTCACCACCGTGTTGGAGCCGACCCCCACCACCCGCCGCTCCCAGATCCATCGGGCCATCGACAGCCTGAGCGCCGGGGGCTCCACCGCCATGGGCTCCGGCCTCGAGCTGGCCTACAGCATGGCCCAGGAGGCCTACGTCGACGGCGCCGAGAACCGCGTGGTCGTCTTGAGCGACGGCGACGCCAACGTGGGCCCCGCCAGCCACACCGCGCTGCTGGCCAGCATCGCTCAGCACGCTGGCCAGGGCATCAGCTTGAGCACCATCGGCTTCGGCATGGGCAACTACAAGGACACCCTGATGGAGCAGCTCGCCAACCGTGGCGACGGCAACTACCACTACGTGGACAGCATCAAGGAGGCCGACAAGGTCTTCGGCCAGGACCTGGCGGGCAACCTGCAGACCATCGCGCGGGATGTGAAGATCCAGGTCGAGTTCGACCCCGCCACCGTCATCGCCTACCGGCTCGTGGGCTACGAGAACCGCGACATCGCCGACCAGGACTTCCGCAACGACGCCGTGGACGCGGGCGAGGTAGGCTCGGGCCACCGGGTCACCGCCCTGTACGACGTGGTGCTCAACGAGGACGGCTGCGGCCCCATCGCCACCGTGCGCCTGCGGGCCAAGCCCCCGGGCCCCGACGCCCCCGCGGCCGAGTGGACCACCAGCTTCGAGCGCGAGGCCCTGCGCGGCTCCTTCGCCTCGGCCAGCCCCGACTTCCGCATCGCCTCCGGCGCGGCCGGCTTCGCCGAGAAGCTGCGGGGTTCCCAGTACCTGGACGAGGTCAGCTACCGGCAGATCGCCGCCATCGTGCGCGACGCCCTGCGCCCCCACTTCGACGAGGACGGCGAGCTGCTCGAGCTCGTCGGTCAGGCCGCGGAGCTGGTGGGTGAGGGGGCGGTGGCGAGTCGCTGATCCCTCAGTCCTCCCAGCCCTCCACCAGCGCCAACAGCGCCGGAACCCCCTCGGCCGGTAGCTCGTAGACACCCACGCCCCAGGCGATGCCGCCGCTGCTGAGTCGGGTGAGCAGCAGCCAGCCCGGCCCACTCTCCGAGGCCATCACGTGCATGGTGGCTGGGCGCAGGCGCTGGTCCCAGCCGCCCTTGCCCAGGGCGCCGCGGTAGGTGCCCAGGCTCGAGGCGTGGCGCACGGGTCCGAAGCGTCGCAGCGCCTCCGCGGCGTCCACGCTCATCCCCCGGAGCGTGGCGACCACCCACAACGAGCCGTACTGCAGGGCCATGACGCCGAAGATCGCGGCGCCGAAGCCTGCGAAGAGCCAGAGCGGGTTGACCACGGCCTCCGGCTGCGTGCCGGAGCCCTCCGTGGCCATCAACGCGATGATGAACAGTGGGAAGCTCAGGAACAGGAGCATGAAGGGGAGCGCGGCGGCGCGCAGCACTGCCCGGGAGAACCGCTCCGGGAACCCCGGCGGTGGGCCCATGTCGCCTTCCATGAGCCGGGTCGCGACCATCCGCAGGTTCTCGAGCCCATCCGACGGCACGTGGATGTAGTGCAGACCTCCGGACCCCAGCTTGCGAATCCCACTGCTGCGCTCGATGACCAGCTCCCGTCGACCGTCGATGCGTGCCACCAGGGCGCGCTGGGTGAGCCAGTAGAGGCCGCGGGTGTGGGTCCCCAGGGGGACCTCGGCCTCGACGTCATCGACGAACCAGCGGCGGAGCGGGGAACCCATGGCTGACCTCCAGGCCCACTGTACCGATTTTTTTCTGAAGGATTCCCTGCCTCGTGGGTAGCAGCAGGACGAACCGGGGGCGTTACGGCGTTCCCAGCCCTACCCAGGAGTCCTCCCATGCTTCGCATCGCAGCGTTCACCCTGCCCTTCTTCCTCGCCACCGCCTGCAGCACGCCGGCGCAGGTGATGGACCAGGCCACCAACGACATGGCCCTGCAGTCCTACAGCGTGCCCGAGGGCTACGCCGGCATCATGGCCTCGGCCCTGTCGCGCTCCATGGCCATCGGCAACGAGAAGGTCGGCCGGGTCATCGAGACCCCCGATGGCCAGATCATCGTCGTGGCCCCCGAGAGCGTCCAGGCCGGCGTCGCCAAGCTCATCGATCAGCTCAACGCCTCCAAGCCCCCCCTGCGCACCCCCACCAACATCCGCATCGACTACTGGCTGGTGCACGGCGTCCGGGCCGAGGCCCCCAGCAGCGACTACCCGGCCCCGGCCCTGGCCGAGACCCTCGAGGCCGTGCAGCAGACCGAAGGCCCCATGGACTTCGAGCTGTACGCCCACAAGGTGCTGACCTCCCTGGACGAGGAGAGCGCCCGCATCAGCTCCGACGGCCTGTTCATCGAGCAGGAGGCCAGCTGGAGCTCCGCCGGCGGCGCCATCACGGCCGAGGTGGCCATCGACGCCGCGGGCGGGACCGGCATGCGCACCGACATCCGGCTGAAGCCCGGCCAGGTGGTGGTGCTGGGCGAGGTGGCCGACATCACCGGCGATCAGCCCTTCGACACGCTGTACTACATCATCAGCCCCAGCGTCATCGGCGCCCAGTAGCCCCCGCGGAGGCACCCCGCGGTGCAGCACACCCACGCCAGCGTCGGCCTGGACCAGGCGGGCCTCGAGGAGCTCTACCAGCGCCTCGAGCGTCCCGTCTACAACGTGGTCTACCGCTGGCTGTGGGACGCTCAGGACGCCCAGGATGTGGTCCAGGAGGCCTTCGTCCGCCTGTGGCGGATGCGGGACCGCGTCCGCATGGACACCGTGGAGCCGCTGGTCTACCGCATCGCCATCAACCAAGCCTCGAAGAAGCTGCGCTGGAGGAGGACCTGGCGCTGGCTGAGCTTCGAGCGCGGTGGCGACGAGCAGGCCGGCGCCGACCCCGGCGCCGAGGGTGCCCTGAACGCCAGCGAGCGCCAGCGGGCGGTGCGCGCGGCGGTCGAGGCGCTCCCCGAGAAGCAGCGGGCGGTGGTCACCCTCTGCGAGCTGTCCGACATGAGCTACGCCCAGGTCGCCGAGACCCTGGGCATCCCCGCGGGCACCGTGGCCTCCCGCCGCAACACCGCGATCAAGTCCCTGCGCCGGTCCCTGGGCCCGCGCTACCAGGAGGATCCAGCATGAGCGATCCCCTCCACGACGTCTTCGAGATCCTCGAGCCGCCCCCGGGTGGGCTCCATGAGCTGCGGCGCCGCATCCGCGGCGAGCGCACGCCACGCCGCGCCTGGGTGGGCGGCCTGGCGCTCGCCGCCGCGGCGGCCCTGGTGTTGCTGGTGGCGCTGCCTCGGGCCCCCGATCTCGGCGGTGAGCTGGCCGCCAGCATGGCCTGCGACGACCCGGCCCTGGCGGCCCTGCTCTGCGACCAACACGCCCCGGGCGTGGCCGTGGCTCCTGGCCACCAGGACCGGCTGGCCCTGGCTCCCGTCTCCACTGTCGACGACCGGGTGCTCATCTACCGGGTGGCCTCGAGCAGCGCGCCCCTGGCAGCGATGGATGTGCCCAAGGTCTCCCTCGTCGAGCCCACCAGCCCCTGAGGGGACGCCCTCATCACCCTCCAGGGTTGTGGCGATCGCGCCCCGGCCCGCGGCTGGCTACACGAACCTGTCGCTCGGAGGACCCATGACCACGCTCGCTCTGCTGACCGCTCTGTCCGTCGCCCAGGCCGCCGCGCCGACCTGGGATCAGATCCGCACCTCGGGCTGGGTCCACCACGCCACCCGCAAGAACGACGTGGTCGGCACGGTCGAGGTCTACAGCAAGACCGTCGCCGGCATCCCCTGCTACCAGGGCGTCACGACCACGACCTACACCCCCGAGCAGCTCTTCGAGGTCGCCGCGGACATCGAGGGGGCCATGCAGTGGTCCACCGCGGGCGTCACCGACGCCAAGACCCTGGCCCGCACGGCCACCCTGCTCGACTACTACCAGTTCCTGGACATCCCCGGCTGGACCATGGCCAGCGACCGCTTCTGGTTCCTCCACGGCACCATCGAGCGCAGCGGTGGCGCCATCACCTTCCGCTGGGACCGCCTCGTGGACGGCGGGGCCTACGCCGACTTCTACCAGCAGGTCCTCGAGCGCCACCCCGACGCGGTGGAGATCCCCATCAACGTGGGCGCCTGGGTCTTCACCCCCAAGGACGGCGCCACCCAGCTGCAGTACTACGTCTGCAGCCACACCGGCGGCTCCATCCCCGGCGCGGTCCAGGGGGTGGCCACCACCCGCACCCTGCCCGACAACCTGGCCGATGTGGTGCGCGAGGCCGGGAAGCGCAACCCGTAGACGAGGGGTCTAGGGCGCGTCCAGCTGCCCGTAGTCGCCCATGCCCCAGCAGGTGGCGGGGCCGTCGCCGCTGATGGCGCAGCTGTGGTAGCCGCCCGCGGCGACCTGGGTGTAGCTGCCGCTGGGGGCGTCGGTCTCGCCGTTGTCGTTGGCGCCCCAGCACTGCAGGGCGCCGCCCGCGTCCACGGCGCAGCTGTGCCAGTGCCCGGAGGCGACGTGCGTGAAGCTGCCGCTGGGGGCCTGCAGCTGGCCATAGTCGTCGTTGCCCCAGCAGGCGATGGAGCCGTCGGTCGCCAGGGCGCAGCTGTGCATCTTGCCGGCTGTGGCCATGGTGTACGAGCCGTCGGGGGGGCTGGCCTGGCCTTCGCGATCGTTGCCCCAGCAGTCCAGGCTGCCGTCGGTGGTCACGCCACAGTTGTGGCGGTAGCCCGCGGCGACCTGGGTGAAGGTGATGTCCGCGGGTGGGCTGCTCTGATCGTCGTTGTCCGAGCCCCAGCAGCGCACGCCGCCTTCGCCGTTGATGGCGCAGATGTGGTGGTAGCCGGCCGCCACCTGGACGAAGTCACCCTCGTAGGTGCGGTTGTAGCGCTTGCCCCAGCCGCGCACGTTGCCCAGGGTGTCCAGGGCTGCGGAGCGCAGCGCCCCCGCCGAGACCATCGCGTAGGCGCCGTCGGGGCTCTGGCACTGGTCGTTGGCGTCCGAACCCCAGCAGACCACGGCCTGGTTCGTGTCGATGCCGCAGCTGTGGTACTCGCCGGCGCTGATCTGCACCAGATCGGTGATGCCCAGGGGGAGCTCGCCGCCGCTGTCCACCCAGACGGGCTCCGGACAACCGGTCAGCCCAGCCGCCGCCAGCAGAGCGATGGTGTGGAGTCGAGTCATGGCCTACCTCTCGCGCACACGGTAACGCCATATTGACAGCCGACAAACGACCGGCAACATCTCTGCTCGTCCCGGCGTAGCCCGGACGACAAGGAGGCCGACATGGCGGGCATCGCGGATCGACTCTTCAGACTCGGCAAGGCCAAGGCCGGGCGGGCGACCAAGGACCTGCCGGATCTCGGCGCCCTGATGTCGAGCCTCCCCAGCGCCGATCGGCAGGCCCTCGGTCGGGCGAGCAAGGCCGCGAAGCGCTGCCGGGAGCTGCTCGAGCGCGACGACGCCATGCCGCCGGGGGTGTCCGCCGAGCTGCGCGCCGCGGTGGACGGGCTCATGGAGCAGGTGCAGCAGCTGGCGGACCGCCTCGCCAAGGCCCGGGCCTGGCTGCGGCGCCACGCCCCCGCGCAGCTGGCCCGGGAGGCCGCCCTGGCCGAGGCGGCCGAGCAGGTCGGCGGTGCCTCCGCCGGTCGCCCCGGCTCCCAGCACGCGCTGGCCGAGCAGGCCCGGGTCGCCGCCGAGCTCGAGCAGGGCATCGCCAAGCTGTCCTACCGCCTGGGCACCGCGGCCCGGGAGCTCGAGAGCCTCGAGGGCCGCATCGTCGCGCCGGGTGCCGCGACCGCGGAGCTGTCCGAAGGCCTCGACACCCAGCGCGCCCGCGCCGAGCGCACCCTCGAGGACTGGGCGGCCACCACCGCCGAGATCCGGACGCTCTGATGGGCACCCGCTACCCGCGCCGCATCGAGCTGTCGGTCCAGTGGGGCGAGCTGGATGCCCTGCAGCACGTCAACAACCTGACCTACTTCCGCTGGTTCGAGTCGGGCCGCATGGACTACTTCCACCACATCGGGTACCTCGAGCACATGGAGGCCACGGGGCAGGGCCCCATCCTGGCCCACACCGAGTGCCGCTTCCGGGCCCCCCTGGGCTGGCCCGAGCGCGTCCTCGTGGAGACCGGGGTCGATGACATCGGCGCCGATCGCTTCCTCATGCGCTACCGGATCACCGCGGTGAGCAGCGGGGTGTTGGCCGCCGAAGGCAGCGGCCGCATGGTGAGCTTCGACTACAGGGCCGGCGGCAAGTGCCCGCTGCCGCCCAGCATCCGCGCCGCGATCCTGGCGCTCGAAGAGGGCGCCTAGCCCCGGATCATGGTCTTGGGACCCCCGTGGGTGATCACGGCGAGTTCACCGGCGGCTACGGCCCGGTCCAGGGCCTTGACCACGCCGGGGTCGAACTGCTGCCCGGACCAGCGCCGCACCTCGCCCAGGGCGAGATCGAGGGGGCTGCCCCGGCGGTAGGGTCGGTCCGAGGTGATGGCGTCGATGGTGTCGGCCACCGCGATGATGCGGCTGGGCAGCGGGATGCGCTCGCCGGCCAGGCCGTCGGGGTAGCCGGTGCCGTCCCAGCGCTCGTGGTGGTGGCGCACGATGGTGCGGACGTCCTCGAGATCCTCGAGGGGCTCGAGGATGCGGTGGCCCAGGGCCGGGTGGCGGCGGACGCGCTCGAACTCCGCGTCGGTGAGGGCCCGGTTGGCCTGCAGGCAGGCGTCCTCGACCCCGATCTTGCCTACATCGTGGAGCAGCGCGCCCAGGCGCAGGGGGCGGATCAGGGCCTCTTCGAGGGGGTACCAGCGGGCCAGGGCCAGGGACAGCTCGGTGACCCGCAGCGAGTGACCAGCGGTGTAGGGGTCGCGGGCGTCCAGGGCCTGCACCAGGGCCTCGAGGGTGCCCAGGAAGCTGCGCTCCTGCAGCCAGTACAGGCGGTGGTTCTCCAGTGCCTGGCCCACGGCCTGTCCCACCGCGGTCATCAGCCGGATCTGGTGCTCCTGGAACTCGAAGCCCGGCTCGTGGTGGGTGGCCAGGATCATGCCGATCACGCCTCGGCGGCCGTGCATGGGGGCGCAGAGCGCGGAGCGGATGGCGTTGACCGCGATGCTGGGGGCGTTGCGCAGGTCCGCCACCAGGCTGACGTCGGGGACCAGCACCGTGCGGCCCTTGACGATCACCTGGTCGATGATGCTGTTCGAGAACGGCTTGCCCCCGCTGGGGTCGGCGCCGTCGGGCCAGGCGTACAGGGTGTGGGCACGGCGGTGTACCGGATCGTAGTCCACCAGCGTGACCCGCTGGGCGCCGGTGGAGCGCGCCACCAGCTCCGCCACCGCCAGGTGGACGTCCTCTTCCTTGCGCCCGACCTCGAGCACGTGGCCCAGCTCGTAGAGGGTGGCCAGCTCGCCCCAGGCCAGCTTCAGGCGGTCCACGTCGGCGGGCGCCTTGGGGCCGCGCTTGCCCCAGGGGGCCGTGTCTTCGTCGTCGATGGTGGCGCCGAGGCCGCGAGCCTCGGGGCTCTCGGTGGGCTGCCCGTTGAGCTGCAGGACCTCGAGCCGGCAGGAGCCGAGGGTGACGACGCTGCCGGTGTCGAGCACCGCCCGGTGGACGCGCTCGTCGCCCAGGTAGGTGCCGTTCGAGCTGCGCAGGTCGGTCACGCAGAGCAGGCCGGTCTCGTCCAGGTGGATCACCGCGTGGTAGGCGGAGACCGAGGGATCATCCAGCTTCAGGTCCACCGCGGGATCGCGCCCGATGACGCTGCGGGCGGTGAACCGGTAGCGTCGATCGCGGTGACCTGGGGCGCTGACGCGCAGGACGGGCATGGACACTCCACATCGGGGCTCGCCCCTCTTCGGACGCGGGGACGAAGCCTGAAGCCTATGTCGACATTCGTAGGGGCGCATGGCCGCGTTGGCGCCCGTGTCGAGCTTGCGCTACGTCGCCGACCCTCGCATCGGAAGTCCCCATGAAGCCAGCCGCGGCCCGGTTCACCGAGGGCCCCATCGAGCGGACCCTGGCGCGCACCACCCTGCAGATGCTGCTGGGCATCCTGGCCATGGTGGCGTTCAACCTGGTGGACACCTTCTTCGTGGGGCAGCTGGGCAAGGTCGAGCTGGCGGCGATGGCCTTCACCTTCCCGGTGGTCACGGTCTTCGGCGGGCTCGCCCTGGGACTGGGGCAGGGGGCCTCGGCGGTCATCTCCCGGGCCATCGGCGTGGGGGACCGGGATCAGGTCCGGCGCCTGACCACCGACGCCCTGCTGCTGGCGGTGCTGGTGGTGACCGTGCTGGTGGTCGTGGGCCTGGCCACCATCGAGCCCCTGTTCCGGGCCATGGGCGCCAGCGACGAGCTGCTGCCGCTGATCTCCGAGTACATGCGCATCTGGTACGTGGGCATGCCCTTCGTGGTCATCCCCATGGTGGGCAACAACGCCATCCGGGCCACCGGCGATGCCCGCACCCCGGCCACCATCATGCTCGTGGTGGTGCTGGTCAACGCGATCCTCGACCCGCTGCTGATCTTCGGGCTGGGGCCCTTCCCCCGCATGGAGCTGGCCGGGGCGGCCCTGACCACCGTCTTCGCCCGTGCGGCGGCCCTGGCGGCCTCGATGTGGGTGCTGGCGGTGCGGGACCGGCTGGTCACCTGGAGCCTGGCGGCGGTCTCGGTGACCCTCGCCTCCTGGCGCCGCATCCTCTGGATCGGCCTGCCCGACGCCGCCACCCGCATGATCCTGCCCGTGGGCGCGGGCGTGGTCACCCGCCTGGTGGCCGGCCACGGCAAGGAGGCCGTCGCCGCCTTCGGCGTGGCCTCCCGGCTGGACATCTTCGCCCTGGCCATGGTCATGGCCCTCTGCTCCATGCTCGGCCCCTTCGTGGGCCAGAACCACGGCGCGGGCCTGCACGCCCGGGTGCGCCGCGGGGTGCGCTCGAGCCAGCTGTTCGCGGTGGGCTGGGGCCTGCTCGGCTTGGCGGTGCTGTGGCTGGGGGCGCCCCTGCTGGCGCCGCTGTTCAACGACGATCCCCTCGTGATCGCCCACACCGTCCGCTACCTGCGCATCGTGCCCTTCGGCTACGCGCTGGTGGGCGTGCTGATGGTCAGCAACACCACCCTGAACGTCCTCGAGCGCCCCCTGCACGCGTCCGGGCTCACCCTGCTGCAGATGTTCGGCCTCTACGTGCCCCTGGCCCTGCTGGGTGGCCGCCACATCGGCCTGGACGGCATCTTCGGGGCGGCGCTGGTGGCGAACGTGGTCACGGGGGCGGTCTCGATCGTCGTGCTGCGTGGGGTGTTGGCGAGGAGGGTGGCCGTCAGTTCGGTGCAGAGCTGACGCGCCGATTCCAGCGGTCTTGGTGCCCACGCTCGCTACTGGCTGGAGAATCTCAACAGCTCCCAGACGAGACGATGCACGTGTGTGCCGGGGGCGTCCGGTATCCAGTCGTCGTTGTCGGTGGCTCGACCTCTTTCAATCGCGGCCTGCACGCTCTCGGCGGTAAATGGCCACGGCGTGTCGTCGGATAGTGATGCGCGCAGCTTGCCCCAGGCTCGCTTTGCTGCCCTTGCCTTCGACTCGCGTTTGCGTGGGGTGGCGTCGGGGGAGTCGGTGAAGTGCAGCTGGAACCACACCTCGATGCAGGGGTTGCTGACCGCGGCCTCGAATCCTTCCCGGTGCGCCTCTGCGAGCACGCCGTCGAGTTTTGGCCATCTGTCAACATCGACGACAAGCCAGAGCTGGTCGATGCTCTTGAGGCTGTGTTTGACCTTGTATCGTTCAAGCCTACGGAGGACCAACGTAAGCACCCGCTGCTACCCAGCCGCGGCCTCCGCCCCGCCGTGTGATGGG
>CAYZVO010000242.1:0-13204 GCA_964481655.1 uncultured Enterobacterales bacterium
CTGTCGGCGCAGGCCACCCGCAGAGGCTGGCTCCCGGTTCTGTCGCCTGCTCCTATGTTGACACAGGGAATACGGCGAGCTGCGCCATCGACGCCACGTCAGCCATCGACTGCTGGGGAGACGACACCTATGGCCAGATCTCGGACGTGCCTTCCGGAGCGTTCGACGTAATCAGCGCGGCACATGTACACATCTGCGCAGTATCGACATCGAGAACTCTCGAGTGCTGGGGATACGATACGGATGGGCGCTGTTCGGACGCGCCTACCACGAGCGGCTTCCTCACCGTCAGCGCTGGGGAAGCATACTCCTGCGCCCTGGACAGTGCTGGAGGAATCGAATGCTGGGGCACCAGCACTGGCACCGCCCCCACAGGCACCGGATACATCGCCGTAGGCGCAGGGAGCAGCCACGGATGCGCCATCAGCTCATCTGGCACGCTCGAGTGCTGGGGGAATGACACATACGGTCAGGTGTCCGGAACTCCGTAGCACTGACCCGCCCCAGCCGTGTACCCAATCTCGTGAA
The DNA here is from genome assembly GCA_964481655.1 of uncultured Enterobacterales bacterium. Taxonomy (GTDB): domain Bacteria; phylum Myxococcota_A; class UBA796; order UBA796; family JAFGLY01; genus CALDOK01. Next base: position 529 of record CAYZVO010000242.1, read on the forward strand.
AAGGCCGGAAACGGCACAAGGACCTGCCGACAGCCCACACCCACCCCGGGCGTTCCAATAGCAAGTCCACACGGCGGAAGGCCGACGCACGCGCGCCCGAAGACTCCCCTACTCCCCCACCCGCCGCAACACCCCGCTCTCCAGCAGCCCCTCCTCATCCAGCACCTGCCCGAAGCGAACCACGCCACCCGCATCTACCGCCAGCACGCCCGCATACAACGGCCTCACCACGGGGACCCAACGGGTCTGCTCGCTGCCGAGGCCGCGCAGGCCGACCGGCGCGTCCAGTGCGCCCACCACCGCCCAGGCCCGCGCATCGGACAAGGGGAGATCGGCGTCGCTGACGACCATGACCTGGGCACCCGAGCACTCGACAAGCGCCCGCCCCGCCGCCAAGCTGTCGCTGGCCTCTGAGACGGCGCATGGACCCGGCTCCAACACGACCACGCGAGAATCCGAAGAACCCATGCGGAGCTTCCCGATCTGATCGGTCGGGATGATCGCATCGTCGGGGAGCTGGTGAAACAGCCCCAAGGGGGGGAACACGTCGTCGGTCTGCAGCTCGCCCATGGCGATCAGGTTGGCGCCCATGGTGCCGGTGGTCTGTTGGGCGACCCTGGCCTGGGACCGCAGCACGCCCAGGTTTACGCTCTCGCGCTGGGCCGCCGCCGCCTCGGCCAGGGGGGTGAGCTGATCGATCCAGGCCTGAGCCTGGCCGGCCTGCTGCTCCGCTGGCAGCGTCTCGAGCTGCGCGCGGGTGCTGGCTGGGGACTTCAACTCGGCCAGCGGCAGCTCGGTCGAGGCGCCGCCTCGTTCGACCTCGAGGGCTACGCCTGCAAGGTCATCGAGCAACGACGCGTGGAACGGCGCGGACCAGTCGGCTGGGAGCGCGGTCAGGCTCTGGCGGAGGCCATCGCTGGGGCGCCAGGTCCCGCCAAGGTCGGTCGCGGTCAGGCCGAGACCTTCGCTCCACGACCCGACGGGGAGCTGGAGCGCGGACAGCGCGGCGCGTCCATCGCCGTCGGTCGAGGTGGACAGCAGCGAGGCGCCGCCGATCGCCAGGTCCAAGGCCTGCCCGGTCAACGGCTCCAGCGCGATGCTCTGGGAGCCCAGCAACACCTGCTCGCTGCCGATGACCGACGAGGCCGTGCGGCCTGGCCGAAGAACGGCGATGGTCTGCTGAGCGCCGGTCCCGATGCCACCGAGCGCGGCCACCAGCGCGGTGACACCCTGCCACGTCTTGGCGTCTTCACCGAGCCCACCGATCTGCACGGTGCGGCCATCGGAGGTCTCCCAGGACACGCCGAAGGTGCCGACCCAGCCTGCCGCGGCCGAGGCCACCCAGAGCAGGTTGCGGCCCGCCTTGCCACCCGCCTTCCAGCCCCGGGACTCGGTGGTGGACTCGACCAGCTCGTAGCGCTCAACCTCCAGCTCACGTTGCGCCGTGGACACCACCAGCTCCACCACGTCATCGGACGTGGACAGCTCTCGAACCACCAGGTGCTGACCATCAGGGTCGGCCAGGGTCTCCAGGCCGGTGGCGTGGCGCTCGATCACGGCGCTCACGTTTCCCGTGGTCAGGCAGCCGTTGAGCGACAGCGCCAGCAGGAGGCTGAGTCGAGGACTCATCGCCCCGGGGTCCCGATGGGACGCTGCGGGCTCACGTCCGAGGACTCGTCCGTGCCATCGTCCGTCGAGCCTTCGTCGATGGCGCTGTTGGGCAGGAAGGTCACCACCTTGTAGAGGTAGTCGTGACCACCCGTGGGGCGCTGGACGTTCTGGTCACACCAGGCCTGGGCCTGCAGCTGGCGGACGACGCCCGAAGCCTCGGCCTCCACCGAGCTGGTGGTGTCCACCTGCGTTCCGAGGTTGGCGCCTGATCCCGACGCGGTCATCGACGAGCTCGTGCTGGTGGAGATCGCCTCCTGGTACCAGCGAAGGGCCTGCTGCTTGGCGTGCGTCATGGCGTCGTCGCGCGCGGTGGATTCGTTGTCGAAGACCTTGGACACGCCCACGAAGTACTGCCCCTGGCTGCTCTGGGGAGGCACGTCGTCCCAGGCCACGCCCGCATCGGAGCACCTGCCCGAGGTGAGCCCCGTGGGCACAGCGCCGCCCATGTGGACGTTGTCGGCGACCTGGAAAGCGAAGTAGACCGGGTTGGTGAACTCGATGCTGGACTTCCAGTAGCGGCCGTCCTTCATGTCCAGGTCACCCAACACGTCGGTGGTGACGCCCTGCGCCTCGAGCTCCGCGGCGGTGCCGACGGAGTAGAAGATGCGCCCGGTGCCCGAGAGGAACTCCCCCACGAACTGATCGAAGCACTGGTTGGGTGCCGCCAGGCAGCAGGCCTCGTAGCCGGCCGCGTCGGCGATCTCGAACTGCATCTTCTGGCTCTCGGTGTACTGCACCCGCACCAGGGTGACGCTGTCGGCGCCGGCGCCCATCTGGAACACGGGCGGGATGCCCAGGTTGCCCGCGGCCGAGGTGGACGCTGCGAAGTACTCGTCGCGCTTGGTGCCACCGGCATCGACCACCTTGTGGGTGATGTGTTCGGAGCAGGTGAGCTCCTGGGCCGCGGCCTCGCTGATGTCATCGGTGCCCGGCTTGATGAAGCGCCCGACATAGGACGACGGATCGGTGTCGAAGCTGGCTCGGATGTAGAAGCCCTTGCGCGCCTGCGGCTGCAACCAGTCGGCCACCGAGGTCTGCGCAGCACTGCCCGAGTTGTTCTTCTTCTTGCGCTTGGCGTCAGCGGGAGCGGCCAGCACGAGCAGCGCAGCAGCCAGGATGAGGGAGGAACGGGTGGGGTTCATGGTGACCTCCGGGGGGAAGCGGGATTCAGGGGATTCTCGCACAGATCGGCGCTCGCTGGATGGCGGACCCGGCGTGGGCGCGCGCAGTGTCCGCCACGGTCACGTCACCGCGCTCCAGGCACAGGCGTTCACCCGCTGCGGCCACGTGGTAGGCCGCAGAGGCCAAGGCGGCGCCGGTGAGCGAGGCGACATCCAGGGGCTCGTCCAGGCGACAGAAGGCGGGCGGCGCCAGGTCGCTCGAGTCGGCCGGGAACGCCGCCACGATCAAGCGTGAGTCGGTACCGTCGAAGCTGCGGGTGGCCGTGAACGCTGGCAGGGTGGGCGCCTCGGCGGGTGAGTACACGCGGTCGTCGGCGACCTGGTGCGGCCAGACGAGGAACCCCTGGCCGTCGGCCTGCACGGTGAACAGCCGAAGCCGGGCGGGCGCTGACAGCTCCACCCGTGGGGTGGCCTGCTCGCCGTCGCAGAACAAGCCGTCTGGGCTCGCCATGAACAGCTGGACCGAGAGGTCCCCGGAGCCAGGGCGCTCCCCACCCGGCAGCGCGAGGTCGTCCTCGGCGGGGCAGGTGCGGGCGTCGTCCGGACGAAGCTGAAACAGGTCAGCGGCGAAGCTCACCACCGGGGCGTCGAGCCCGACCCATGGGCCCTCGTCACCGACCCGCGACACCGCCGCCACTGCCACCTTCCCACCCGCGGTGGCGATGTCCAGCCGCACCTGGCGCGCCTCGCCTGTGGGCTGGTCGGTGTCGAGCAGTGCGATCCCCGCGAGATGCTGGCGGAGCTGGATGAGCAGGTGGGCACCCACCTCACCCGCCGGGCAGCCGGTGTCCTGCCAGCGCGGTGGCAGGAGCTGGACCGCCTGATCGCCGGCGGCCTCGCGCACCACGTTGGCGAGCGCCGCGAGGGCATCGGACAGGGCGCCCAGCTCATGCTGCTGGCTGTTCAGGACCTTCTCCTCGATGGCCACCGACGCGCAGGCCCAGCCGCCCGCGACACCGCGCTTCTGCCACTCGCCGGGGCCCACCGGCGCGATGTTGCGCAGCGCCGCGAGGCAGCGAGGCGAGCGCTCCTGGCCGTCGCACAGGGTCCCAGAGAGCCGCTGGACCCCGTCTTGCTGGGCCAGCGCGATGGCGTTGTCACGCAAGGGGCCGGTAGCCTCGCCGCGGGCCACGCGGAAGTCCCGGCTGTCGATCCAGGTTGGGCAGGCCTCTTCCGACGGCACCAGGGGCCGACGCAGCAGGGAGCGATCCGTCGCGTAGACCGGCTCGCCATCCTGGGCAAGGGCCGCGACAGGGAGCATGAGCAGCAGGAGATGGGGGCGCATGGTGGGCTCCGATGATGGTGTCAGCCTAACGCCAGCAGGTTTGGGTGGGACTGGACAGAGGTCGTACAGAGCTGCGTGTCAGGCGGTTGCGCCACGCGGGTTTGCGGGGACCTTGTGAGGATTGTGATCCCCAAGCGTCCCCAGGGCCCCGACATCCGTTGAACGACCACGATGCTACAGCTCCCCACAGCTCGCCTGGTGGTCCAGCGCGAACGCCACCGTCTGCTCGCCCTGGCCCACGGCGTAGGCTGCCTCGGCGGTGCCCAGGTCGCGCATCAGGGTGACCTGCACGGCCCGGGTGCCGCCGCCGGTGATGGCGTCGGCGACGGCGGCCGAGGGTTCCTCGAGGGCGAGCACGCGGTCCTGCAGCTTCTCCAGCTCACCGGAGAACGGGCCGGGCGAGAAAAAGATCATGATGTACTCGTCGCCCGGAGGGCCACTCAGGGGGAAGCCCGCGCCCGCCGCGGCGGGCAAGCGGACGGGCTGCTGGGGCCCGAAGCTCGGGTCCTCGCCTGCCCGCGCGGGCCAGATGCGACTCCACCGCCCCGAGGTGCCGTGGTTGACCACGGTGGCGTACCCGGCGGCGCTGGGGGTGAACCTGAACGCGACGTGGTCGCCGTTGCAGACGGGCGTTGCGAGGGGAACGGCCTGGAACGCACCACCATCCCGACTGACCAGCAGCTCGATCTTCACGCCGAAGTCTCCGCTGGTGCCCTCGGCCGCCTTGGTGTAGGCCTCCTGGCTGGATGAGGACTCCTCCTGGATGGGGACATCGCTGGGGATGAAGAACCGGAACTGTGCGGTGCTGTCGCCCGCGACCGCGTGGGTGGACAGGGCGGCCAGCGCGGCCAGCGTGATGGGCTTGACGAGCTTCATGTTCCCTCCTCAGCGCCCGCGCACCAGGCGCAGACCCACGTAGATGTAGCGTCTCTCGGGATCCCCCGCACCGCGGTTGGCGATGCGGAGGTTGCTGGAACCATCGTCGAAGGCGGAGCCGCGGAAGGCGCGCTGGGTACCGTGAGATGGACCGGCGGGATCGGTGGCAGGCTCGGCCGCAGGCGCGGGGTCGTAGCGATCCCAGACCCACTCGCGCGCGTTGCCGCTCATGTCGTGCAAGCCCCAGGCGTTGGGCAGGTAGCTGCCCACAGGGGCCAGGCCGGCGTGGCCGTCGTCGTGCAGCGCGCTGGGCGGACAGCGGGGGTCTTCGAGGCGGGCGGCCTCGAGGGGCTCCACCACGGCCACGTGGGGGAGCTGCAGGCCCAGCGCCGGGTCGGCCACGTTGGCGTAGCGATACAGCTCCGCGCAGGCTCGAACGCCGGCACCCTGGTGGGACCCAGCGAACAGGCTGTGGCGATCCCCGGCCCGGGCCGCCACCTCCCACTCGGCCTCGGTGGGCAGGCGCCAGCCGTCAGCGGCGCGATCCCAGCGGGGCGCATCGCTGTCCAGGCCCGCATAGGCGGGCGCCAGGCCCTCGGCCTCGGACAGGGCGTTGGCGAACCGCAGCGCCTCGCGCCAGGTGACGCAGACCACCGGGTGCGTGTCCCCCTGCAAGGGCAGCCCCAGGTAGGTCGCGCACGGCTCCCCTGGGCGGCCATCGTCCAGCGGGCCCACGCGCTCGGACGCCACCGGATCGGCGGGGAGCGCGGGGTCGAGGGACGCCACAGCGCGCCACAGGGCCTGGCTGACCTCGGTGGTGGCCACGGACAGCGGTCGCGTGAGCGTGACCTCACGCCGGACCTCATCGGGCTCCCGGTACCACTCTTGATCCGTGGATCCGATGGCCCAGGTCCCGGCGGGGACCTCCCCAGCCTCGAGGCCGTGCTCGGCGCTGGGGCAGGTTGGAGGTTCGGAGATCCGCACTGTCCGCTGCACAGGGCCGAAGCCAGGCCCCACCGTCAAGGGCAGCTCCCGCTGCCAGGTGCAGCGATCCCAGCCCTGCTCGCCAGGCACACCGCCGACGAGCACCAGGCGGTGCTCACCGCGGGGCAGCCCCTCGAAACGAGCCTGTACGCCCTGGTGTGTCGCGCCAGCCAGGCTGAGCTGCAGCCCGGACCAGGCGGGCACACCTTCGATGGTCAGCTCCGCCGCCCGCGGGTGGGGCCAGAGTGCGGCCACACCGAGCCCCGCGACCCCGACCCCCAGTGCGACCAGCAGCCATGGCCAGCGGGGCGGCGCGGCAGGCCCATCCAAGAACGTGGACTCGCCGCGCAACGCCTGGCCGAGGGTGTCGTGCAGCCGGGCCAGGGCGTCGCGCAGCCCGCGGGCGTCGGCCGAGCGGCGCGCTGGATCCGGCGCCATCGCGCGCTCCAACTCCTGACACAGCTCGTGACACATCCAGGTCGCCACGCGCTCCGGATCGGCTACCCGCTCGGCCAGCGCGGCGCGCAGGGTGGCCAGCAGGACGGCGCGGTCCTCGTCGCGCATGGCCTGGATGGCGGCCAGGTTGGCCAGCGCGCCCAGGGGCAGCTCGGACAGGTCGAGGATGCGGTGGTACAGCTCGCCCGAGGGATCCCGCTCGTAGTCCGACGCCGCCTGCTCCAGGCTGCGCCCCTCGAGGGTCAGCTCCCCATACGACTGCTGCACGCCGCGCAGGGTCTGCCCGGTGAGCCCGTGGTACACCGTGGTGGCCAGGGCATAGACGTCCCACGAGGGATCCAGACGATCCGTGCGGCGGGGCAGGATCTGGTCCAGCGGCGCGAAGCCCTCGGTGTGTCGCCCGGTGAGGAAGGCCTCGGCGTAGCGATGCCGGCGGCCTGCCGCGCCGAAGTCCGACAGCAGCGCCCGCGGCCCGTCGGGGCCTTCGGTGACGAACACATTGCTGGGCTTGATGTCGCGGTGTACCACCGCGCCGCGCACGCCCTCGGGACCGTACTGCAGCCGGCTGACCGACTCGGCCAGCCGCTCGAGCACCAGCAGCCGATCCTCGAGGGGGCGATCCCGCAGCCAGGCGTCCAGCCGCTGATCGTACCAGGGCATGACCAGAAACGGTCGCCCCTCGTGCTCCCCAGCGTCGATCACCGGCACCACGTGATCGGCCAGGTCGGGCCAGCGCTCGAGCAGCTCGCTCACCAGGGCGCGCTCCTCGTCGAGCCAGCTGTGATCCTCGCCCGGTAAAGCCAGCTTGACCGCCACGCGCTGCCCGTGCTCGTCGACGGCCTCGAACACCTCGGCCTGCCCACCGCGGCGTGGCCGCGGCTGCAGCGTGTAGAAGCGGCCCTGGAAGCTGGGGAAGCGCATGGGCTATTCTTACCCTCCGCCCCCTCGGGGTCGAACCCCACAGCTCCCCTACACTCCGGGCGCGCCATGCCACAGCCACCCTCGGTCACGCTGCGCACACCGCGCGGTGATCTCCACGCGCTGCACCCCGGCGCCATCATCGGCCGCCTGGCGACGGCGGGGCTGCGCCTGGACGACCCGCGGGTGTCCGAGGCCCACGCCTTGATCAGCCTGCGCGGCCAGGCGCTGGTGCTGCTGGCCCTGCGGGGCGCCCTGGGCCTGCGGGGCCGCTGGCTGGGCGAGGTCGAGCTGCGTCAGGGCCAGTCCATCCTGCTGGCCGAGGGGCTGGCCCTCGAGGTGGTCGAGGTGGTGCTCCCGGGCACCGTGCTGGTCCTCGAGGCCGCCAGCGGCGAGCGGATCGAGCTGGACCGCCCGGAGCTGTCCCTGTCCGCCGATCCGCTGGTCGCCGAGCCCGGGGCCCGACCCGACGCCGCGGCCTGGGCCTGGTGCAGCGCCGAGCAGTGGTGGGTCCAGCTGCGCGGCGAGCGGCCAAAGGAGCTGCAGGACGGCGACACACTCGAGCTGGCCGGCGTGTCTCTGACCGTCCGCGCCCTGACCTTGCCCGAGCTGAGCACCCCCCGCACCGCCGACGCCAGCAAGATCTGGCCGCCGATCCGGGTGGTCTGCTGGCCCGGCCACACCGAGGTGCGGCTCGAGGGCCGCCCCAAGCCGGTCAAGCTCACCCGCAACGCCCACAGCCTGATCCGCGAGACCGCCCTGCTCACCCGCGACGGCGGCTCGGTCCACTGGCTCGACGTCGCCGAGCGCATCTGGCGCTTCGGCGCCAGCGAGGACAACTGGTACACCAACCTGGCCCGGCTGCGGGACCGGCTGAAGGCGGCCGGCCTGCCCCCGGAGCTGCTGCGCTGCTCGGACGGGCAGGTGCAGCTGATGCTGCGCGAAGGGGTGGACGGGGTGGAGGTGCGGGAGTAGGCCGAAACAGACGATGTGTCGATGCTCCGCTACGGAGCCTCCATCACCACACGGATGCCGACGCCACCGCTGTTCTTGTAGAACCCACGGCGCGATGCGAGCCGTAGCTGGTTCGGGTAGCCATCGTAGGCTCCACCCCTCGTCACCATGCCGTAGGCCCCTCCTTCCCAAGGATCCGTCACTGCAGTGGAGAAATAGTCTCGGGCGGGCCCAGTGTCACTCGTCCACTCTTCCACGTTGCCGTGGACATCATAGAGGCCCCAGCTGTTGGGATCGAGCCCAGCCACCGTCGAGACAGACGACGTGCTGCCGCAGTACCAGGCGAGGTCGTCCAAGACAGCGCCATTGTCGAGCACGAGGCTGCCGCCACAGTCCGAGGACGTGCCCTTCAGGAGGTTTCCTCCGTCTGTGAAGGCTCCGGAGCTTCCCGCCCGGGCGGCGTACTCCCACTCCGCTTCGGTCGGGAGCCTGACCCCGTCGCACTGGTACGGATCCGCAAACGCTGAATCCAAGGCGCAAGTGCCACCACCTGTGTAGCTCGTGCAGGTGTAGCAGGTCGTGGCAGAGACAGCGCTGGAAAGCTGATAGGCGAACAGCGCGGCTTCGTACCAGGTCGTCAGGGCCGGGCAGCTACCACACCCGGTGTAGCCCGAGGCTCGATAGCCGTTGTAGGCGTAGAACTCGTCGTGGGTGACCTCGGTGACGCCGATGAAGAAGTCCGTCGAGAGGGTCACGGAGTGCTGCGTCTCGTAGCCCGAGTTTCGCCCTTCCTCGCTGGTTGGGCTGCCCATCGTGAACGTGCCAGCGCAGATGAACGCGACATCGATCATGCCGATGGTCGACAGCGCCCCCGGGTAGGCGCTCAGGTCGGTGTCGCGGCAGTCGTCGCCGCCGTAGCCGTCGCTGTCGTGACCGTCGCCGTCCTGATCGTAGTCGGACGCCCCGTCGCAGTCCTGGTCCACGCCGTCGTACCAGGTCTCTGTCGCGTCGGGGTTGATGGTGCGATCCGTATCGTCACAGTCCCCCTCGTTCTCGGTGAAGCTGTCGCCGTCGTCGTCCTGATCGAGTGGGTCGATGTCGGTATCGGCGTCGCTGTCTGCGTCGGCGTCGGCATCAGCGTCGGCGTCGGCGTCGGCGTCGGCGTCAGCGTCGGCATCGGAATCCGAGTCAGCGTCGGTATCGGAGTCCGCGTCAGCGTCAGCATCAGCGTCCGTGTCCGTATCGGTGTCGGTGTCGGTGTCGGTGTCGGTGTCCCCCTCGACCGCGTCGGTGTCGAACGTGCCGTGCTCCTTCTCCCAGTCACCCCAGTGATCGGGACCGACCCAGCACGAGATGAGCGCCAGGGGGAGGATGCAGAACAGCCTGGTCAGGGTCCTACCGGAGCTGGCCATCGCGCCCTCGCCGGGCTCTGAATCCAGCCTTCGCGTCCTGGGGTTGGTCCGTTCGAGAGGGTGAGTTCGTTGATGCATCGGGTGTCCCCTGTGCTCGTTCGAGCCGTTCCAAGAGGGTCTGAGGCCAAGTCATCCTACCAGACGGCGGCGGCCCGGACCCCGGACAGTCGCCCTACACCTCGACGCCAGCCGCTCCCCGAAGTCTCGCCGAAACACCAAGGTGTCCGCCTGCTCCGCCCAGCCGAAGACGCTGCGGGCCCGGCGGGCGGCCTCGGCCTCGCTGATGGCGCCCGATCCGAGGGCCCGCTCCAGGCCGCGCACCCTGGCCCTGAAGCGCCGGGCACGGGCCGCGTCGAGGCGGATGAGCCGGGGCCACACCCGAAAACCCAGGAACGGCACCCCGATACTCACCGGACCCAGCCGCGTGGCCTCGGTCTTGATCCGCTGTCTCAGCTCGCGCTGGACGAAGCGGGTGGCTCCGTCTCGCAGCCGGCGCACCGCGGCGCGGTCGGGCCCCAGCACCACGATGTCGTCCATGTAGCGGACCATGGCCGGCACCCGGACATGCTCCCGCAGGTGGTGGTCCAGCTTGCCCAGCAGCAGGTTGCCGAAGTGCTGGCTGGTGAGGTTGCCGATGGGAAGCCCCAGACCCGGCTCCTTGGCCCCCGCCGCCAGGATCGTGGTGGTGAGATCGAGCACTCGCCGGTCGCGCACGAGCCGATGGAGCAGGTCCAGGAGCACCGCGTGGTCCACGGTCTCGAAGAAGTGGCGCACGTCGAGCTTGACGTACCAGGGTTGTCGCCGCGTCAGTGCCTGCAGGCGCCGAACCGCCGCGTGGTTGCCCCGGCCCTTGCGGCAGGCCCAGGAGTCGGGGTCGGCGTAGCGCTCGAAGCGGGGCTCCAGGGCGGTGCAGAGGGCATGATGCACCACCCGGTCGCGGAAGGCGGCGGCGCTGATGGTCCGGGGCTTGGGGTCGCGGATGTGGAAGGTCACCAGCGGGCGGGGTTGGTAGCTGGAATCGAGCAGCTCACACTCCAGGGCCAGCACCTCGGGCTCGAGATCGGCCAGGAAGGTAGCCACCGAGCGGCGATGCTTCAGACCCCGGGCCGCCTCGCGGGCCGCGCGGCAGAGGGGGCCGAAGCTGGCGACCTGATCGAAGGCCGGACCGGCGCGTCTCACTCACGCACCCCAGCCCGCTGCTCAGCGTCTGCGCTCCACCCCCCGAGCTGACGCCCCACCGAGTCCAGCTCCCTCGCCAGGTGCTCATAGCCGCGGGTGTCCAGCAAGCGGCGCTGGTGGGACAGCCGCAGCAGCACCCGCAGCCGCGCCAGGCACAGGTCCGCCTCGCGCAGATGCTCAGCCTTGCGGGCAGGCGGCGCCCAGCGAGCCTGGACCAGGTGCTCCAGCAGGTCGAGGCCCAGGTTGTCGATGCGGGAGGCGAAGGTGAAGCGCGCGGCCTTGGGGAAGCGCTGGGTGCGGTCCAGCAGCTCGCCCAACACCCGCTCCCACAGCACCAGGATCACAGGGGCGTCAGGAGGCATGGTCCACCCGCGGCGGCTGGGCTTCGAGCAGCGCGATCAGCTCGAGGCCGTAGTCCCCAGCCTTGCCGGGGCCGATACCCTGGATCTGCTGGAGCGCTTCCAAGCTGGCGGGGCGCTGCTGGGTGACCTGCACGAGCTGGGCGTTGGTGAGGTAGATGTAGGCGGGGCGGCCGTCGCGCTTGGCGCGCTCGTTGCGCCAGCGGCGCAGGGCCTCGTAGACGGGGCGCTCGTCGTCCGCGAGGTCGGCCGCGGGGTCCGGCCGAGGCTGCGCGACCTCGACCTCGACGCGCCGAGGCAGGGGCAGCGGGCGCCAGGTGAGGAGGAGCGCCAGGGTGGGGCGGCCCTCCTGGATATAGAAGTGTTGGTCGATGGAGAGGAGTTGCCGGTCTGCCAGGAAGTCCTGCAGCTCGCGGTCGTCGAAGCGGCCGGTGTCGGGTTCCGGGTGGAGGGTGATGATCTTGGCGTGCACGCGCGCCTCCTTGGGTGTCGGGGGGCGCGGCTTCTACCCTGGCACGGGGCCAGGCGGACAGGGCTCCCCCCAACCGCTCGGCAGGAGCCTACGAGGACAGGGGGAGCGGGGGTGTCTTCGTCGTGAGGGCAGATGGCCATCCACGAGCGGGCTCGGGGAGCAGAATGGTCAAGACCCTGGCGCGGCGATGAAAACCGTAGTCGTCATCGTTCTGGCCGATATCCTTCGAAGTCGAGGTGGTCGTGAGCTCGCCAAGCGGAAGCCGATGTTGCTGTTGCGGTTGGAGGGGTGGTTCCTGTTGCGATTGGCGACACGGACGTTGGTGGCCGTGTTGTTCCAGGAACCTCCACGGTTGACGCGGTTGGAGCCGCCGCCGGAAGTTGACAGCGCTCGGGCTTCTCGCTCCCGTCGCCGGGCGTCTTTTCACACGGCTCGACCTGGCCGGCAAGCCGCCGCGCCCGCCGGCCACGAGGGCCGCCGGGCGCGGATTCGCATCCAGGGATGAAGATCCGTTCCGAGTTGCCGCGCCGGGCTTCTCCAATCTCAATGGGCTCGGGCTGGGGCCGGGCCTTCGCTACGCGTGGGCCGGGCCCGCGCTGCGCGCGCCCGAGCGGCAACGTCCCGCCACGCTCCGGCGCGAATCTTCACAGGGTCGAGGGATCAAGGGATCGAGGATCAAGGGCTCGGCGGCCTACCTCGCCAAGCGGAAGCCGATGAGGCTGATGCGGTAGGAGGGGTGGGTCCTGCCGCGATTGGCGACACGGACGTAGGTGGCCGTGAAGTACCAGGAACCCCCACGGTGGACGCGGTAGGAGCCGCCGCCGGAGGTCCACGCCGAACCATCAGAGGGCGCACCGGAGTAGGAGCGGTGGTGCCAGTCCTCCACCCACTCCCACACGTTCCCGCTCATGTCGCATAGACCGTAGCCG
>CAYZVO010000243.1:0-13149 GCA_964481655.1 uncultured Enterobacterales bacterium
GTAGTAGTTCTCCTCGTCGTCGGCGTAGTAGTAGTCGGCGTCGTCGTCGCTGTCTCCGGCCACGGTGACGCCGTCGAGGTCGGCGTCGTAGTCGGACAGCCCGTCGCAGTCCTGGTCCACGCCGTCGTACCAGGTCTCCTCGGCGTCGGGGTTGACGGTGTCGTCGTCGTCGTCGCAGTCGCCGGTGCGCTCGGTGTAGCCGTCGCCGTCGGCGTCATCGAGGCCCAGGGCCGAGAAGATCAGATCGTCGATGCCGAAGCGGTCGCTGTAGCCGCCGGCGGTGAGGGTGATCTCGTCGATGGCCACGTCGAAGGTGAAGCCCAGGAAGGCGCCCCCGGCGACGTCATCGGCGCTCATGGGCACGGTCCCGGCGTAGATCACGGTGCCGTCGTGGGAGGCCTCGTAGTCGAAGTTGGTGGCGGGATCCATGAGCCACAGGGACACCGCGGGCTGGTTCTCGAGGAACTGCAGCACGATGCTGTCCTCGGTGACCGAGCTGGCGACCAGGGCGGCCTGGGCGTCCCGCGGGGCGGCGCCGTCGATGTCGGTGGTGACGGTGGGGCTGTCGGTGATGGTCAGCCCCAGGTCCTCGTAGTCGCTGGTGGTGATGGTCCCGATGGCGTGATCCTCGAAGTCCACCAGGGCCTCGTCCAGCCCCGCGTCGCTGCGCCAGTCGTCCTCGTCGTCCCAGGTGGTGGCCCCGCCGGCGTCCACCACGCCGTCGCAGTCGTCGTCCACACCGTTGCCGTAGTCCTCGCTGGCGTGGGGCCCCACGCTGGCGTCGGTGTCGTCGCAGTCGCCGTCGGCCTCGGTGTAGCCGTCGCCGTCGGCGTCGGTCAGGGAGGCCCAGACCACCTGCACGTCGTCGATGCCCCACATGTCGCTGGTGGTGCAGGTGACGGTGAGGCTGTCGATGCTCTCGGCGAATTCGACGGACAGGAAGCGCCCACCGCGCAGGTTGTCCGAGGGGAGGGTCTGGTCCCAGCCGGCGAACACCGGGATGCCGGCGCTGGCGGCCTCGAGCTCGAGATCGCAGCTGACGTCCAGCAGCTGCAGGGCGAGGGCGTCCACCGGCTCGTCCAGCTGCAGCTCGATGGCGTTGTCGCTGGAGGCAGCCAGGGCGGCCCCCACGGAGTCCGCGGGGAGGGAGCCGTCGATCTCGGTCGACGCCAGCAGGCGCCCGTCGGTGACGAAGTTCAGGCCGTAGCCGGCGTAGATCCCGGTCACGTCGGTGCCGTGGGTCAGCCCCTCGAAGTCGAACAGGGCCACCGCCGGGTCGCCCCACTCGTTCGCCAGGTCCCACTCGAAGTGGTCGATGTCCCAGCGGGGGCGGAAGATGTCGTCCACCCAGCCGTCGCAGTCGTTGTCCAGCAGGTCTCCGGCGAGCTCGGTGGCGCCCGGGTAGGCGCTGGCGTCGCCGTCGTCGCAGTCCATGGCCTGGGCCTCGATGGAGACGAAGCCGTCGCCGTCGCTGTCGGCGAAGCTGGGGAAGAAGCTCCACAGGTAGATCTGGCCATTGCCGCTGTAGCCTTCGGAGCTGGCCAGGGGGGCGCTGACGGCCAGGTCGCCGTAGCCGTCGCCGCTCCAGTCCTCGAGGAAGGCGATGGCGCTGCCAGCGGTGGCGCTGGCGAACGAGCCGTGCACCTGGTGGTCGGCCTCGGTGGCGCTCATGGCGCCGACGACGGGCGGGGTGGTGAAGGCGTAGACCACGCCGCCGGCGGTGATCCCGCTGACGGTCTGGTTGGGGGCACCCATGAACAGGTCGACCTGGCCGTCGGCGTCGATGTCGCCGGAGCCCAGGCTCTCGCCCAGGTGGCCGTAGGCGGTGGTGCCCTGGATGGTGGTGTCCGAGGCCCCCAGGTCGAAGCTCCCCAGGCCGAGGGAGGGATCGTAGAGCAGGTAGACCAGCCCGGCCTCGGTGCCGCCGGTGTCCTTGCCCGGCGCGCCGATGGCCAGGTCCAGCAGCCCCGAGCCATCGACGTCCAGCAGCAGCATCGCGGTGCCGGCTTCGTCGTAGATGTTCTCGCCGTACAGCGTGGTGGTCGCGGCGCTGGCGGCCGCCCAGGAGCCGGACCAGGTCCCGCCGGGCACCAGGTAGATCTCGCCGTGGTTGGTGCCGAGGGTGTCGCCCTCGGGGGCGCCCAGCAGCAGCTCGCTCAGGCCGTCACCGTCGATGTCACCGCCGGTGAGGGTGGTCCCCAGGGCCTGGGTGGTGTGGCTGCCCTCGAAGCTGGCGACCGCCGAGCTGACGTCCACCCTGCCACCGGCGGCGATCAGCGACCCCTCGAAGAGGTAGACCGTGCCGGCGTTGGTGGCGGTGGGATCGTCGTGGGGGGCGGCCACGAGCAGGTCGTTCCAGCCGTCACCGTCCACGTCGCCGGGCAGGGCCACCGCGCCGCCCAGCAGGCCCTGGCCCAGGCCGGTCGGGCCGTCGGCGGCCCAGTCGCTGTCGCTGCCCAAGGCCAGGAAGCCCGCCAGGTCGGGCCCGTACAGGGCGTAGACCGCTCCGGCGTTCGTGCCCGCGCCGTCGTGGTAGGGCGCGCCGACCACCACGTCGTCCTGGCCGTCGCCGTCGATGTCGCCGACCGCCACCGAGGCCCCGGCCTGATCCGCGTACACCTCGCCGCTGAGGCTGGTGGCCACATCCGACAGCAGCCCCCCGGTGGCGGGGCCGTAGAGCAGCCAGGCGTGCCCGGTGTCCTTGTCCTGCTGGCCCACCACCAGGTCGCTGAAGCCGTCGCCGTTGAGATCCCCGCTGGCCATGGTCCGGCCGGCATAGGACCAGTCGCCCTGACCGTCCCAGGTCGGATCCAGCCCGATGGTGGGGATGGTCTCGGTGGCGGGACGGTCGCCGGAGGCGAAGAACCACGCGGTGCTGCCGTCCACCAGGCCGCCGCTGCAGGACCAGGACAGGCCCTCGCCGGTGGAGCCCTGGACGCCCACCACCGCGCCCGCGCCTCCGTCCACAGCGGCCAGGCCGAAGCTGGCATCGTCGACGAGCAGCAGCGCCTCGTGGTTGTGCTCGAGCAGCTGGAGCTGCACGCTGCCGTCGCCCCGGGCGCCGGGGTGTTGTGCGTTCTCCCAGGAAACGGTGAAGACCCGGTAGGGGTACTGCCCCGTGGTCTCGCTGGTGATCGTGGACCCGTGCAGATCGTCCCAGAAGGGGGCCACGCCGGCCCAGCTGCCGCCGCTGTCGGGGCAGACCCCGGTGTCCGCGGCGGTCTCGTTCTCGAAGAACAGGGCGCCGTTCGAGCTCAGCCAGGCCTGGTCGTAGCTGCTGCCGTACCACTCCACCGTGAACGGCAGGTCGACCAGCTCCAGCTCGTCGTCCCCGAGGCTGTGGCTCGCGCCCCCGCTGGAGTCGAGCCAGCCGTAGGGGGGGCCGTCGAGCTCTGTGGAGTCGATGAAGTGGACCCCGTAGCCGTCTGGACCGCCCGTCGCCCCGGACGAGGGGAGGGCGGACAGGGCGAGGCAGAGGACGAAGGACGGGCGGAGCATGGTGAGACTATAGCTGCGAAGCGGGGAGACGGGGGGTGGGCTCGTCGCTTGTGTGCGCCCGAGTGCAAGTCTGCGACCGGGCCATTACAGTGAATGAGCCGTCATTCATTCTGGAGGAACAGATGGACCGCGAAAAGCTCGTCTTTGCAGCGCTCAAGCCGATGGACCTCGCCCTGGGCACGGTCGTGGGGGCGCTCAAGCGCACCGGCCAGATCCAGCGGGTCACGGACCACGTCTACCGTGGCGTGTCCACGGGCATGCGTGCCATGTACGAGAACGCGAACGATCTGAAGGCCGAGGGCCTGCAGAACGTGCCCTCCGGGGGCGGCGTGCTCTTCGCCATCAACCACCAGAGCTGGAACGACGTGCAGGTGGTCAGCGCCACCTGTCCGCGGCGCCTGCGCTTCCTGGCCAAGTCCGAGTTCGAGACCTGGCCGATCCTGCGTCACCTCATCGTGTTGTCGGACTCTCCCTTCATCCGCCGGGGAGGGGACACCGAGGGCATGGCCAACGCCATCCAGTCCCTGCAGGACGGTAAGGCCCTGGCCATCTTCCCCGAGGGCACGATCCCGGGCGAGGAGCAGGTGATGCGCCGCGAGCGCGAGCCCGAGACCGGCCTGCTCCGCGGCCGCACCGGAGCGGTCCGCATGGCGATCGCCGCCCGGGTCCCCATCGTCCCCGTGGGCGTCTCCGGTACCGGCCGCTCCTTCCCGCCCGAGGTCTATCCCCGCCTCGAGGTCCTCGAGCCCCCCAAGAACAACCCCGTGATCGTGCGCTACGGCGAGCCGGTCCACTTCGACGAGTACTTCGACAAGGAGTGCAGCTACGAGGACTACCGCGGCGCGACCAACAAGCTGATGAAGGCCATCAGCGATCTCATCGACCACGACAACAACTACATCCCCATCCAGGTCCCCATCCCGCCGCTGCCTCAGCACGAGAAGATCGGCGTGCTGCTGCTGCACGGCTTCACCTCGAGCGTCAAGACCGTCAGCGGCCTGGTGCCCCACCTCGAAGACGCCGGCATCCCCTACAGGATGCCTGTGCTCCGCGGGCACGGCAGCGTCTACACCGACCTCGAAGGCTGCACCGCCCAGGACTGGCTGGACGACGCCGAGGCGGCCCTGATGGACCTGGCCAAGGAGGTCGACAAGGTCGTGGTGGTGGGCCTGTCCATGGGTGGTCTCATCTCCATCAACCTGGGTATCCGGCACCCGGACATCATCTGCGGTGTGTGCACCTGGGCGGCGTCGCTGCTGTTCAAGGACCCCCTGACCCCCCTGGCGGGGGTGATGGCGCGCTTCATCGACACCTGGCCGGCGCCCAACGCCTTCAACGACATGAGCCTGGCCCTCGAGTCCGAGAACTACCCGCGCTTCCCCACCGAGGCCTTCACCTCCCTGCGCTACTTCGCCCGGGACACCGGCCTGCGGCTGGGGCAGCTCGAGGTGCCCATCTCGGTGATGCACTCGAAGGCCGACCAGATCATCTCGCCCATCTCCGCGAACGTGATCTACCGCGACGTCTCATCCCAGCACCGCGAGATCCATTGGTTCGAGAAGTCTGGCCACGAGATGGGGCAGGACTGCGAGCGGGACCAGGTCTTCGCCGAGACCATGGAGTACATCCTGCGCTTCCGCGCGCCCGCGGCCCCCGAGGCCCCGGCCGAGCCGGAGCCGGTCGAGCCGAGCTGGTCGATGGCCATGAAGAAGGCCGAGCTGCTGGCGCTCGCGGTCGCCCACGAGCTCGATGTGGACGCCAAGAACACCAAGAAGCAGATCATCGCGGCGCTGGACGCCATGTAGCGAGGCGGCCGCCCCGGGCGGCCTACTCGTCGTACAGCGCGCTCGCGACCTCACCCAGGCCCACCTGCTCCAGGTGGGCCTTGTCGCTGCGGCCGGTCTCCTCGTCCCAGCGCATCGCGCGGTAGTACTCGCGGATGAAGCCTTCGGCGTCCAGGGTGGTGTTGCGCCAGGGGCCGGAGCTGAGGGGCGGATCGCCGTAGAGGCGCGGGTGGGGGCGGCAGTCCTTGGCCGGGTTGATGCCCTCGCGCACGTTGAAGGCGTGGCGCAGCTGGTGGATGCGCTCGCCCACGGCCAGGTAGTCGTCGGCGGACAGGGACCAGCCCGTGGCGGCGTTCATCCAGTCCACCAGGGGGATCGGGCCACCCACCTGGGTGCCGAAGAAGCAGGTGCCCGTGGCGTCCACCAGCATCTTGTACATGGAGTCCACCGCCAGCATCTCACCCTTGCCCTCGGGCTTGCCCTTGCTGCGCTTGAAGGCGATGGGGGGCAGCTTGGGGGCGCGGGAGAACTGCTTCTCGAGCACCTGCAGCTCCAGGTAGGTGAAGGCCGAGATGGTGTGGTGTCCGGGGGTGGGCTCGCAGCAGTAGGTGGCCAGGTAGCCGGGGTCGTACTTCGAGTCGTGCATGGGGACCTCGATGCCCCCGCTGTGCACGGCGAAGCGGTCGGCGCCGTTGCCGATGCGCTCGGCCGCGGGCTTCACGCCGTCGGCCAGCAGATCGCCGACGCCCTCGCGGGCGATGATCTTCTCGACCAGGGCGACGATGGCGTCGGTGGCGCCCCAGCGCAGCTCGAGCCCGTCGGTGTCGTCGGTGGTGAGCAGGCCGTTCTCGAAGCACTCGATGGCGAAGGCCACCGACGAGCCGGTGGAGATGGTGTCGATGCCCGCCTGGTTGCACAGGTCGTTGACCACCATGATGGAGCCGAGATCGTCGTTGAGCAGCAGGGGCCCGAAGGCGCCCAGGGTCTCGTACTCGGGCTTGTGCATCCGCTCGATGGGGCGCGGGCCCTGCTTGTAGGAGACGATGCCGCCGCAGCGCAGGGGGCAGGAGAAGCAGCCGTACTTCTCGATCTCGTGGTTGCAGACCGCCTCGGCTCCGATCTTCTGGGAGCGGGCCAGGGGGAAGTCCTTGCACGAACCCGCCCAGTTCTTGATGGGGGCGTCGCCGCCTTCGCAGGACATGGCGGTCAGGGCCGGGGTGCCGAAGCGGGCCAGCAGCAGGCGCCACAGGTCCGAGGGCTGGCGGGTCATGCCGGGCAGGACCCGGGTGAGGGTCCCGGTGAGGCCCAGCAGCCGATCCCCCAGGATCTTGTTCATGGGGCTGTCGGTGGAGATGGCCGCCTTGAAGTCCTTGGTCAGCTGCTTCATGCGCGGCTTGTCGGCCACAGGGATGCGGGCGCGGCCTGTGGCCACCACGGCCTTGAGCTGCTTCGAGCCCATCACGCCGCCGAGGCCACCGCGGGCGGCGATGCGGCCGTCGTCGTTGCAGATGCCGGCCATGAAGCTCTTGTGCTCCCCCGCGGGGCCGATGCAGGCCACCTGGCAGCGCTTGCCGTGCAGCTCCTTGAGCTTGTCTTCGGTGGCGCCGGTGCCCAGGCCCCACAGCTCGGTGGCGTCGCGCAGCTCGGCGCCGTCTTCGGTGAGCAGCAGGTAGACTGGGGTGTCGGACAGGCCCTTGACGAACAGGCCGTCGATCTTGCAGCGCTTGAGGAAGGGGGAGAAGTAGCCGCCGCAGTTGGCGTCGCCCCAGCCGCCGGTGGCGGGGGACTTGCCGGCGACCATGAAGCGGCC
The DNA here is from genome assembly GCA_964481655.1 of uncultured Enterobacterales bacterium. GTDB lineage: Bacteria > Myxococcota_A > UBA796 > UBA796 > JAFGLY01 > CALDOK01. Next base: position 7,093 of record CAYZVO010000243.1, read on the forward strand.
GGTGAACAGCGAGCCGGTGTCGGTCAGCAGGCCGGGCACGAAGGCCAGCACGTTGTCCGGTCCCATGGGATCTGCGCCCACCGGGATGCGGTCCCACAGCAGCCTGGCGGCCAGCCCGATGCCGCCGAGGAAGCGCTCGTACAGCTCGTCCGGGATGTCCTCGTGGGTCAGCTCGCCGCTGGAGAGGTCGACGTTGAGGATACGGCCCCAGTAGCCGCGGCTCTGATCGAGATCGCGAGGCTCGGTCATGGTCACTCCGGGTGGGTGTCGATGGGAGCGTATCGTACCACCCGGCCCGGGGCGCGGATCAGCCTGGGGACAGGGTGACGGCGCCGATGAAGCCGTGGCCGGACGACTCGGTGTGCTGGCAGTTGCTCTGGACCGCGAGGCCCTGCAGCTGGCCCGGGGCGTGGCCGAAGAGGGTCTCGAAGTCGGCCGTGATGTCTCGCCGCTCGCGGACCCAGCGGCCCTGGTTGGCGCTGCCCGCCTGCAGCACGATCACCCGCACGTCCTCACGCCAGGACAGCCCGCTGCCGCTGGCTCCGACCGTGCCGGTGCTGTCCCAGATGTAGCCCAGGATCTCGCCGCCCTCGAAGCCGAAGAGCAGCTGCAGCACCTGGTCGTTGGTCTCCCGCGCCCGGAAGCTCGCGCCGGTGGGGAGCAGGTCTGCGCGCCAGGACCAGCTGGCTGATGGGGTCTGGCTCGCGTCGATGGATCGCTCGGAGCCCACCAGGAAGCCCGCTTCGGTGCAGCGCAGCTCCAGGACCTTCCCGTCGGGCGCGCCGGCGCCGCTGGGGGTCACGACCCGGGCCTCGGCGGTGTAGTCTCCGAAGCCCACCATGGGGGACCAGCGCTCGAAGGCCCAGGGGGCGGGGACGCCGTCGGCTCCGGGCGTGCCCCCGAAGCCGAGGACCTGCGGGCTCGCGGCCACGGCCGCGGTGGTCAGCAGCCCGGACAGCAGGATCATCGCGGCGGTGGTTCGGGCTGTGAGCATGGCGGTTCCTCGTGCTATCGAACCCGTCGGTGCGGTCGACCATCCCCGCGCCGCGCTGGGAGTGGCTTGGGTAACACAGTGCTCGGCGTCGCCTTGATGCTGCTGTCCACGTCCATGATGAACGTGGGCGCGGTGCTGCAGAAGAGGGCCGTGGACGCGCTGCCCGCCTTCGACGCGACCCCGGTGCTCGACTCCATCAAGGCCGTGCTCCGCACCCCGGTGTGGCTGCTGGGCTGGGGCATGGCCACCGTCGCCATCGTGCTGAACATGGTGGCCCTGGGCCTGGCCGACATCTCCATCATCCAGCCGCTCAACGGCTTCGGGCTGGTGGTGCTCGTGCTGGCCTCCAGGCTGTTGCTCGGAGAGCGGCTCGACGCCATGGCTGCGGCTGGCGTGGGCCTGGTGGTGGCCGGTGTCGCCGCGGTGGGGTTCACCCTCCCCGAGAGCCGGGCGTTCACGGACGCAGGGGAGCTGTTGGGGGTCTACGCACAGCCCCTCGCGCTCGGCTCCTTGCTGGGCTTCGCCGCGCTGGCGGGGCTGGCCTGGCTGGCGGCCAGCCGCGTCGCGCGCTTCGCGGGGATCCTGTTCGCCTTCGCCGCCGCGGTCTGCTCGGTGGTCGGCCTGAGCTTCTCCAAGGGCTACTTCGGCCTGCTGACCATCGTGGGCTTCGGGGGCGTGTTGGGCTCCGGGTGGCCCTGGCTGCTGCTGGCGCTGCTGCTGTGCTTCTCCATCACCGCGATGATGCTGCAGCAGCTGTCGTTCCAGAAGGGCAGGGCGGTGGTGGTGACCCCGGTCTTCGCGTCGGCCTCGGTGGTGCTTCCCCTGGCCGTGGGCCGCCTGGTCTTCGGTGAACAGCTGCCGCTGCTGGCCCTGCTCGGACCCGCGCTCATCGTGCTGGGGGTGGTGCTCATCGGGCTGCGGGGTCAGGACGGACCGGAGGGCCAGGCATGAGCACGGCGCTGGTCCCCGGTTACCACAGCAACGCCGCCCTGCTGGCGGCGGTGGAGCGCCTCGCGGCGGCGTCGCCTCCTGGGGTGGCCGGTCTGCGGGAGCTGGGTCGCACGGTGCAGGGCACCCCCATCCCCATCGTCTCCATCGGCGCGCCGGGCGCGGACCGCGACGGGCGCCCCCGGGTGCTGGTCTCGGCGAACGTCCACGGCAACGAGGTGATCTCGAGCGAGCTCGCCATGGCCCTGCTGCGGGATCTCTGCGCTGCGCAGCCCAGCGACGCGGCCACGGCCTTGCTCGGACGGGCCGAGGTGATGATCGTGCCTGCGGTGAACCTGGACTCCCGGGAGATCGCGGCCGAGGCGCTGGCCATGGGGCGGCCCATCGGCCGCGCGCCCCGGGGCAACGCCAACGGCGTGGACCTGAACCGCAACTTCCCGTGGGTCGAAGGCGGCACCGATCCCTGGCACCCCATGGCGGGCACCGCCATCCGCTGGCTGCCCTGGTACCGGGGCCCCGAGCCCCTGAGCGAGCCCGAGGCCCGGGCCCTGGCCGAGCTCGCCCTGACACACAAGCCCTGCGTCGCCCTCAACCTGCACTCCGTGGGCCGCTACATCCTCTACCCCTGGAACGCCCACGCCGAGGCCCCGCCCCACGCCGCCGAGTTCCAGGCCATCGGCGAGGCCTTCTGCGCCTCCCAGCCCGGCCAGCGCTACGAGATCAAGCAGGCTCAGGCCTGGTACGGGATCATGGGCGACATGGACGACTGGCTCTACGCCCACCACGGCACCCTGGCCATGACCGTGGAGCTGTCGGGCTTCCTGGAGGCGGTGAGGCGCAAGCCCTGGCTCGCGCTGTCACCCGCCTTCTGGATGAACCCCGTCCACCCAGGTGAGACGGTGGAGAACAGCCACATCCCGTGCCTGATGGCGCTGCTCGAGGGGTTGAATCAGCTCGAGGCTACTTGACCCACACCGTAGAGCCTTCCCAGCCGACGCTGAGAAGCGCGGACATCAGCAGCGGGTCGGTGCCCAGCGCGGCCTGGATGTCCTCGTTGGTCAGGGCGTCGAGGCGGCCTGACAGGCTGGTGTAGAGGCCGGATGAGTGGGACCAACCGAGGGCCAGGCCGGCGCAGAGGTACTGCAGGCCGGTGCGGTCCAGCGCCAGGTAGTAGGTGTTGTAGGGACGGTTGGCCAGGGACACGCCGCCGTAGGCCTCCACACCCAGGTTGGCGGGGAGGCCCATGCTGAACTGCACGCCGCTCTCGGACCACCAGCCCGGGCGGGCGTCCCAGAAGTCGATGGCGTGGTTGCTGTACAGGCCGAACCACTGGGGCTGCCAGGCGAAGTTGCCGAAGGCCTCGGCGGTGAAGCCGACGCCGGGCAGGATGTAGCCCACGAGCCCCGGCTCGAAGCTCAGATCCTCCCATTCCTGGCTGAACGCCAGCACCAGGTCCAGCTCGTTCAGGCCCGAGCCGTCGGCGGGATCCATGGCCACGTTGCCCCAGGCCGCGATCGTGACGTTCTCGACGCCGAGCCAGACCGAGGGCTGCAGGGCGGGGCCGCCGCTGGCGGGCATACCGCGCCAGACGTAGCGGGAGGCGCCGGCGACCTCGGCGCCTGCAGACAGGAGGGTGCCCTGACCTGGGAGGACCGGTTCCTCGGCGAAGCCGGGGGCGGCGACCAGTGCGAACAAGGCGAGACCGAGCATGACAGCTCCAGGAGAACGAGGTCCGCCCACCTATTTCGGGCCCCTCCGCGCTGACACTGACGACGCGCAGGGTGCCGTGCTTGACGAGGATTCGGCCATCGGTGACATTGACTCCACGCGGACCGGCCCCCGGTTGCAGCGGGGTGGGTGGGAGTGACCCGACAACCATGCTCGGGCGCTCCGCACGGAGACCCGAGCCCCCAACTGGAGGCTCGTATGAACAGCAAGGTCATCCTCACCGGTTCCGATCTGACCATCGAAGACATCGTCGCCGTCGCGCGCTTCGACGCCAAGGTCGAGCTGCACCCCGACGCGGTCGCCCGCATCCACCACTGCCGCGGCTTCATCCAGGAGCGCATCGAAGCCCGCGAGATCATGTACGGCGTGAACACCGGCATCGGCGAGTTTTCCGAGGTGGTGCTCACCGACGAGCAGGCCGATCAGTTCCAGCGCTACCTGATCTACAACCACGCCGCCGGCATCGGCGAGCCCTGCCCCATCGATCACGTCCGGGCCGCCATGCTGCTGCGGGCCAACGTCCACTGCAACGGCAACTCCGGCTGCCGCATCGAGATCACCCAGGCCCTGGTGGACTGGCTCAACCACGGCGTCACCCCTGTGGTCTGCGAGAAGGGCTCCGTGGGCGCTTGCGGCGACCTCTCCCCCATGTCCCAGATCGCCCTGGTCCTCATGGGCGAAGGCGAGGTCTTCTACAAGGGCGGCCGCTACAACGGCCTCGAGGGCCTCACCAAGGCCGGCCTCAAGCCCCCGGGGCTCAAGCCCCGCGACGGCCTGGCCGCCATCAACGGCTCCAACCTCATCAACGCCATCGGCTGCCTGTTCGTCTGGGACTGCGAGCGCTGGATCAAGCAGGCCGAGGTCGCTTGCGCCATGACCCTCGAGGCCCTCAAGGCCAACATGAAGCCCTACGACAAGCGCCTGCACCAGCTGCGCGGCTTCCAGGGCGCGGTCACCTGCGCGGGCAACCTCAAGCGCATCATGGACGGCTCCGACCTGATGACCGGGAAGGAAAAGGTCAAGGTCCAGGACGCCTACTCCATGCGCTCCACCCCCCAGGTCATCGGCGCCGCCCGCGACCAGCTGCGCTGGACCAAGTCCCAGCTGCTCATCGAGGCCAACGGTGTGGGCGACAACCCCATCTTCATCCCCGATGACCAGATCGTGCTGACCGGCGCCAACTTCCAGGGCACCCCCATCAGCCTGCCCATCGACGTGCTCGGCGCCAGCATCTGCATGGTCTCCGTGCTGTCCGAGCGGCGCTTCAACCGCCTGAACCACCCCGCCCTGTCTGTGGGCCTGCCCCCCTTCCTGACCAAGGGCGCGGGCATGATGTCCGGCCTGATGCTGTCCCAGTACACCGCCGACATGCAGATCGTGGAACAGCGCATCCTCTCGGCCCCGGCCTACATCCAGTCCATCCCCGCCGCGGCGGACCAGGAAGACTTCGTGTCGATGGGCATGAACTCGGCGCTCAAGTCCCGCACCATCTACGACCTCGGTTGTGGCGTGCTGGGTATCGAGATGATGGCGGCCGCCCAGGCCCTGGACTTCCGCGAGTACACCCCCGGCAAGGGCACCCTGGCCGCCAAGGCCGCCGTGCGCGAGGTCGTGGAGTTCCTGGACATCGACCGTCCGCTCTACAACGACCACAACAACATGAAGCAGGCCACCCTGGACATGAAGATGTTGGACGCGGTCGAGAACGAGATTGGTGAGCTCGACACGTACTAGTCCGACCCAGTCGACGCGCGCCCTGTGGCTCTGGCTGCGGGGCGCGTTGTCGATCTGACCCCTGCGTTGGCGGGCGCTCCTTCCTGCGGTCGGCGCCCGCTCCGGCTGGCTGGGTATCGCCGACCGTGGCTCTTGCTCGATTGTGGGTCGGGTGAGCGGCGAACGGCGGCGGGCCATCCGACCGCCAGCCTCCGCGGGGTCTCCCTCCGGTCGTCGCTGGCAGCGTGGAGATCTCGACGACACCGCTCGTGGCGGGATTTCGCCATTGCCGCTCGTCGGCTCGGCTGGTGCTCGGGGTCGGTCGCTCCACTTCGTCGCCGCCCTCCGTTGCCGTTCCTGCGATGCGACCTGCGGGGATTCACTGCTACCCCCCGCGTCACTGTGGGGCACAGCCTTCGTTCCGCGACCACCGCCGAGCCGCCGGCCTCCTTCGCTCACGACGGATGTGGCGTTAGGCAGGTTCGCCCCGTGAACGTAGGGGAGCACTTCACGTGCTCCCGCGGGCGCTACGTCCTGGACACCGTCCACGCCACGCCCAGGGTGCTACACTCCCATCGTGGTGACGCGCCTGCCAACCCTCGCGTTGATGCTGTTTCCCGCGAGCAGGCGACAGAACGCCATGGGGTAGCATGAAAGCGGACAACCAGCGTTGA
>CAYZVO010000244.1:0-13120 GCA_964481655.1 uncultured Enterobacterales bacterium
CGAGGGCGGAGTTGGTGACACCTGATAGCGGGCCCATGTCAGGAGGTCTGGATTCTGGGCCGGGTCGCGGGCGGGAGCCGCGCGGCCGGTCTGGCGGGCGCGGCGGTGCTGGGTTGCTGCCCCTACGCCTGGAACGAGCTCGCCCAGGGTCGCATCGAGCAGGGGATGATCGCCTGGGTCGCCCTGACCGTCGCGGGGTTGGTGCTGTGCTGCAGGGATCCCAGCCGGCGCCACGGGGTCATGGCGGGCTGCGCCTGGGCGGCCGCCGGCCTGTTCTATTGGTTCTTCGGCTACTTCCTGTTGCTGTTGGTGGTCCCCGTGGTCGCCTGGCTGGCGACGCGGCGGTCGTGGACAGCGCTGACCGCTGTGGCCGTCGCGGCGGGCACCGCGGCCGTGGTGGTGGCGTTGCCCGCCCTGGACCTGATCCTGGCCGCGTCGGAGCACGGCTCCACCTACGCGCGGGCGCTGGACCCCGAGACCCTGGTGCTCCGGGCGCACCTGGTGCAGGGCGCCTCGCTGGGCCTGGACAGCCTGCTGTGGGTCCGCGACGTGCCGGCGCTGTTGCGGGACGTGCTGCCCATCGCGACGCTGCCGCTGCTGGCCGCCGGGCTCATCTGGCGGCGCTCCCGGCCCCTGGCCCTGCTCGGCCTCGGGGGCCTGTTGGTGGCCCTCGGCCCCGAGCTGCAGTGGCGGCCCGTGGAGCCCGTCGAGCTGGACGGTCACCGCGTCGGGTTGCCCTACGCCTGGCTCCAGGAGTTCCTGCCCGGCTTCGCCAGGCTGTGGTGGCCGTATCGCTTCTCGGCGCTGGTGGCGGTGGGCTTGGCGGGCTGTGCCTCGTTCCTCGCGGGGCGCTGGCGCCGGGTGGGCTGGGGGATCGCCGTCGGGCTGCTGGTGATGTCCTTCGTGGAGCTGCGCGCGGCTCAGCACCGCACGGCCGGGCAGCTGATCTGGGACGCGCCCAGCGCCCTGCGGGTGCCCGCCATCTTCCTCGAGCTCGGCCGGGAGCCCGGTGAGCACCCGATCCTCAGCCTCCCGCTGATGGGCCCGCTGGGGCACCGCCTGCTGTGGATGCCCTACCACCAGCAGCCCACCAGCAACGGCATCGGCGACACCGAGAGCTATCTGGTCACCCCGGAGGCCCTGGAGCGCATCGAGGCCGACCCCGACCTGTCGGCCCTCGTCTCCCTGGCCCGCGACGGCGACTGCCCGACAGTGGGCACGGCGCGCGCGCACCTGGCCGAGCTGGGCTTCCACTACGCCGTGCTGTGGCTCCGGCCCGCGACACAGCCGGTGGCCTGCTACGAGGCCCTGCTGGGCGGTGCACCCTCCTGGAGCAGCGACGACCTGCTGGCCTGGGATCTGGGCGAGTAGCACAGAGCGGGGGCCGCTCGGTTAGGCTCCGGTCATGGACAAGCCCGTCAAGAAGGCCCTGCTGTACTCCGCCCTGGTCTGCCCCGGCATCGGCCACTGGATGCTGGGCAAGAAGAGCCGTGGGGCGGTGCTGATCGCGGCCTTCGCGGCCCTGGTGGGGCTGTTCTGCTACCGCCTGATCATGAAGATGATCGCGATGTACGACCTGCTCATGGACATCTTCGTGATGACCGGCGAGGTCTTCCCCGACGTCAACACCATCAACGAGCTGCACCTCAGCATCTACATCGAGAACTGGTGGCTGATCGCCCTGATCTTCGCGGTCTGGGGGTTCGGGGTCTGGGACATCTACCCCAGGAAGCGCGGCTGACGATCGCGGCCTACAGGCCGGCCAACCAGGTGTCCAGGGCATCCTGGGCGGCGATGTTCCAGTTGTAGTCTTGCTCGCTGCCGCTCTGAGCGGGCGGATCGGGCTCCACGCCACCCCACATGGGGTGGTCCGAGAAGATGGGCAGGGGCACCATGTAGGTGTAGCCGAAGCTGGCGACGACCCGGACCGAGCCCTCGGGGTTGGCCGAGGTGGATGTCCAGGCGCCCTGGACGGTGTCGTAGTCTTCGTAGGCCAGGCCCGAGACGCTCATGGTCAGCGTGTGGGTGGCGGTGCTGTCCAGCAGGATCTCGTAGGTGGAGCCGTAGCTGGTGAACTGTCCGGTCAGCGCGATCTCGTCGAAGATGGACAGTGAGCCGGTGTCCACGGTGGCGTCGGCGGCGATGTAGACCTTCAGGTCCTCGACGTAGCCGGCGCCGGGGTCGGCGGCGTAGAACGCGGTGGCGCCGGAGCTGTAGGTGTAGGGCTCCGAGGTGACGATGACGCGGTCCACGCTCACCAGGGCGTCGTAGTAGGTGGACGCGCTGCCGTAGCTGGCGGCCTCGTCGGCCAGGGTGGTGATGGTGGTGGACAGTGGCGCTTCGTCTGCGGGGACCCACAGGGCGCTGTAGTCCAGCAGCGCCTGGATGACGGTGGCGCCCACATAGGAGACCTCCGCCAGGATCTCGACGTCGGCGAAGGGGCGCTCGGCGACGATGTTGGCGGCGGCGCGGCTGTCGAGCCCGGCGTCGTCGTCCAGCTGGGCCTCGGTGGCGTTGTCGGCCACCTCGAGGATGGCGGCGGCGTCGCTGTCGCTCAGGGGGATGCCCTCGACCACCAGCTCGGGGGCACCACAGCTGCCGTCGGCCTGCACGAAGCTGAGCAGATCCGCGGCCGCCGATGCGCCGAAGTAGGAGTAGGCGGCGATCTCGTCGCACTCCACGCCGTCGTCGCGGGTGTCGCTGTCGGTGCAGCCGGTGCAGCTCGAGCCGGCCTGGCAGCTCGAGGCGTCGTTGATGGCGTCCTCGCAGACGCGGGAGTCGAAGACCTCGCGGCACTGGTCGCAGCTCATCTCCTCGAAGAACCACAGGGCGCAGTCCATGTCGGCGTCGGCGAAGACGACGCCCTCGATGGTGCAGGCGTCGCCCGCGCACTGCCCGTCGGTGTCGCAGGTGGCGTCGGTGCCGCAGGAACCGCAGGAGCCCCCGCAGCCGTCGTCGCCGCAGCTCTTGCCGTCGCAGGCTGGGGTGCAGCTCGAGCCGTCCGAGGGGTTGTCCTGCACGTAGGCCAGCAGGGCCGCGGCGGCGGTGGGGCCGAAGTAGGCGTAGGCGGCGATCTCGTCGCAGTCCACGCCGTTGTCCCGCCCGTCGCCGTCGGTGCAGCCGGTGCAGGCCGAGCCGGACTGGCAGGTCGCGGCGTCGTTGATGGCGTCTTCGCAGATGCGGGAGTCGAACAGGTCGGTGCACGCCTCGCAGCTCATGCTGGTGAAGAACGCGGTGGCGTCGTTCATCTCCGCGTAGGTGAAGGCGACCTCTTCGATGGTGCAGCCGGTGCCCTCGAGATCGTCGGCGCCGACCTGCAGGGCGTACCACTCCTGGGCGTAGTCGTAGAGTGAACCGCCGGGCTCTGCGGCCGCGATGGTGCCACCGATGGCGTTGAGCAGCTCGGCGTAGGCGGCCATGGGGCGCGCGGCGACGATGGCCGCGGCCTGCTCGGCGCTCAGGCCGTCGATGAAGTCCAGCTCCTCGCTGCTCACCTCGTCGCTGTTGACGAACGACAGCAGCCGGTCTTCGGCGGACAGCTCGCCGTCGCCCATGCGGCCGTTGGACTCCCAGCTGGCGCTGTAGTCCCGCAGGGCGGTGAGCACCGCGATGTCGACGTCGGGCTGATCGAGCAGGGTGTCGATGTCGGTGTACTCACGGATGTAGGCGACGGTGCTGCCGCGCTGGAGCACACCCTCGGCCTGGGCGCTGGTCAGGCCCGCCGAGGGCTCGACGGGCCCGCTGTACAGCTCGACGGTGGTCAGCTGGCCCATGGTTGCCCAGTTGGCGATCTCGATGACCATGCACTCCTGCTCGGCGTCCAGCGCGATGCTGTCGCTCCCGAGGGTCCAGGTCCCGCCGTCGCAGCTGACCCCGGACGCGGAGGGGCAGGCCGCCTGCAGGTCGGACCAGGCGTTCTCGGTGAAGTAGGAGCTGGCCGCCAGCTGCTCGCAGCTGGAGATGGTGGAGAGGCTGTCGTCGTCGGTGCAGCCCGAGCAGCGCGTGCCGCTCTGGCAGTTGGCCGCGTCGTTCCAGAGGTCCTCGATGGTGCTCGAAGAGATCGGCGTGCCGTTGCCGTCGGGGTCGAGCCCGAAGTCGCAGCCCGCGTCGGTGAGGGTGGTGAGGGCGCAGTCCAGATCGAAGGTGTACAGCCCCTCGAGGCTCGACGACTCGTGCCGGGACGAGTCGCAGGTGCCCTCGTCCAGGGCCGTGGCCGAGGTCGCGGCGGCGTCCTTGATGGCGGTGGGGGCGTCCGCGGGAGCCGGGGCCTTGGGATCGAGGCTGGTGCAGGCCGCCAGCAGCGGCAGGGCGATGAGCGTCCAGTGGGTTGCGCGGGCCACGGGATCTCCTTCGATGAGGGGCAGGGGTCTGGCAAGGATATCACGAAGTCGTTGATCTTCGGTGCTTTTCTGTGGAACACGGCGTCTCGAGGCCGGGCTGGCCGGGACCCTCGCGCATAAAAAGCGCACCCCCCGGTTCCCACCCCCGGGAGCCGGGGTGTTCTCCAGGTGAACGAACGACACACCGTCCCCACTGGAGAACACCATGAACAGCAAGACCATCGCCTTCGCCGCCCTCGCCCTCGCCCTGACCACCGGCTGCCTGGACAGCACCAGCGCCACCGGGGACCACGGCCGGATCGACTACTCCCTGTTCACCGACTACGACCCGGGCATCGGCGACCTCACCGAGGTCAGCATCATCACGGGCCACTGGCAGGACCTCGACCTGGACCTGACCTCCCGCGGCGAGAAGCGCGCCGAGGACCTGAGCACGGTGGAGCACAGCATCTCCCCCTCTACCGGGGTGTCCCTCGAGTACGACGCCGAGGACGACCACCTCGAGGACCTGCGCATCCTGGTCGAGGATCCCGGCGTCTACACCCTGACCACCACCGTGGACGGGATCCTGTTCGACAGCATCACCCTCGAGTTCGACGCCCCCGCGGCGCTGGACGCGGTGACCTGGGTCCGCGAGCCCGGCGCCGAGGACTTCGACGAGCCCGCCGCGGCCGTCCCCACGGTGGACGAAGGCGCCCAGGTCAGCTTCATCGCCATCCCCTACGACCTCGACGGCGACCGCATCGCCGGAGAGCTGGACGTCAGCGTCACCGCCGACCCGGAGGGCTCGGTGGTCGAGGCCTACGACACCTGGGGCAGCTACGAGGACGGCATCGTGGGCGGGTTCAGCGAGGCCTCGGTCTACTTCATCGAGGGTGGCGAGATCACCCTCACGGTCAGCGACGCCGTCAACGGCGTGGACTTCGAGCAGACCTTCGACGTCATCCCGGCGTTCTAGAAGTCATCCCCCGCCCGGCCACGTTGGCTGGGACGAGAGCGGCGCCGCAGCTCCATGCGGTGCCGCTCGCCCATGTCGGACTCGGCGTCCCGCAGCTCCCAGTGGCCGCCGATGGGGCGGGCTCGCCAGGGCTTGATGCCGATGACCCGGATGGAGCCGCCCATGCGCTGCCGGACCTTGGCGTAGCGGGTGCCGCGGTGCTCGACGGTGGCGCCCATGACCCGGGAGATGCGGATGCGGCCCACCTCGACGTCGTCGATGGCCACCACGCGGAAGCTGGGCTTGAGCAGCCAGATGCCCAGCAGCGCCAGCAGGATGAGCAGCAGCAGGGTGCCCAGCAGCAGCAGCGAGATGAGCCAGGCGGGGTTGTCCACCAGCATCTTCATGCAGATGGTGGCGCTCAGGCGGCTGGTGTTGGGGTTGCGGAAGATCTCCGGCAGGCTCGAGACGCCGTAGATTTCACCGATCTGGGCTGGGTCCACGGCCATCGAGGTGCGCAGCTCGGAGATGTTCACCGTCATCGAGCCCAGCATGAGGAAGCGCTCGTGGTTGGCGCTCTCCCAGTGGTCCCGCAGGGTCTCCTCGACGGTCTCCACCGGAGGCACCATCAGATCGACCTCGACGGTCTTGGAGCCGCCCGGGGGGATGGGCTCGAGCACGTGCACCCGGGCGGTGACCTGCCCCTCGGGCAGGGGCTTGGCGGTGGGGACCCGCACCACGGTGTTCTTGACGCGGTTCCAGGCGTCCAGCCGGCCGCTCACCAGCTGCAGCTTGGCGCCCTCGATGCGCCGGTGCTCGAGCAGGTTCTCGATGGTGAGGGTCGCCCGGCACTGACGGGCCTGCCCGGCCTTGGCCCTGGGACAGTCGATCTTGCGCTCGAAGGAGACCCGCATCAGGTCCATGTCGTCGGGCTTGAGCTTGAAGGGATAGCCCGGGGCGGGGGAGCCCTGATTGGCCAGGGCCGAGAAGGCCGACAGCTGGGCCGGGCCGGCCAGGCGGGAACCCTCGCCGGCGGTGAGCTGGAAGTACTCGGGCTCGCTGATGCGTTCGTGCCCCGACCAATACATGCCGTAGACCAGGAGGGTGGAGCCGCAGAGCCAGTCGGCCTGGTGCACCGGGTAGGCGTAGACCACCTGCCAGCGGGGGTCCTCTTTGAGGCGCAGGTAGAACTGGCGGTTGAGCTCGGCTTCCTTGGAGAGGTCGTCGTTCGAGCTGGTCTCGATGATGTTGTCGGTGACGATCCACAGGATGCCGTCACCCCCGGGCTCGGCCCGGAAGATCTCGGCCGCGGCGTCCAGCACCGTGGCCATGTGGCTCTCGCTCCACATGCGCGGGGTCTTCCAGGGGGCGGACCAGGGCATGGGCAGGCTGCCGCCCGCCTTGTCGGTGACCACGCGGGAGACGGCGTCGGCGGCGCTGGTGGCCGCGGAGGGGAGGGGAGCCTCGAAGCCGCGCTCGCCGAACTGCACGGCGCCCTCGGGGCCCAGGGCGAAGATGTCCTTGGCGAAGACCAGGGTGTGCACGGGATCGTCCGAGCCCAGCCCGGCCATCGCGCCGGACTGGACCAGGTCCCGGAAGCCCTGCTGCTCCCAGTAGTAGGGGCCGTTGGCGGAGCGGCCCCGGCTCGAGCGGGTCCAGCCGCAGGCGCTGGCCTTGTCCGAAGGCTCGCTGCGCTCGTAGCCGCCGTACATGCTGCCGGAGTAGTCCATGGCCAGCACGGTGGTCAGGGGGCGCCCTGCGAAGCTCTGGTGGGGGCCCTGCAGCTGCCCACCGGCGGTGCGGTCGATCTCGGGGCGGTCACCCTCGAGCACCGCGGCGCTGTCGTTGGAGCACTGGGCCACCTCGCTGGCGGCCAGGCGATCTCCGGCCTCGGGGGCGTCCCCGGCGCCGACGATCTGGAGCTGGCTGCAGGCCGTGGTGAGCAGGGCGGCGGCGACGGCGATCAGGCGGGCCTTCATGCGGGCTCCTGTGGTTCCATGACGAAGCAGCGCACCCCCAGGCCCACGCCCACGAAGACGCGGCGGCCGAAGATGGCCATGCCCTGCACCCCGGCGTAGCGCACGGGCAGGGACAGCCGGGCGCCGGCCCGCTCGGACCAGCCCATGCCTCGGGACATCAGGTGCATGGCGCCGGGCACCCGGGCGATGACCCCGGCCGAGGTGACGATGGGGATGTCCCAGCTGCCGCGGCGGTCGGCGCCCTCGTGGCCCCGGGCCGCGTCCAGCTCCATGGCGTCGCTGGTGGCCATGGGGAAGCTGAACACGCCGTGGTCCGTGGCGACGGCCATCACCTGGGCGGCGGCGTTGGCGCGGTGTCCGGGGCCGCGGCCCACGGCCACGGCCACCAGGTCCCCCCGCTTGCCCAGGCGCTGCCGCTGCCAGCGCAGCTCGCCGGCGGCCAGGGCTTGGTCCAGGGAGGCCTTGAAGACCGACAGATCGCCGGTGTCGGGGTGCACGTCGGCCACCCACAGCTCGCTCTCACCGGCCAGATCCGGCGCCAGCACCGCGGTGGGGCGGGCGGAGACGTCGAGCTCCAGGATGTCCTCGGAGAACAGATCCCGCGGCGTGGCGCCCTCGAGCTGCTCGAAGCCTTCGCTGGGCAGGGCGCAGGCGAAGCCCTCCGAGCTCACCCAGACCAGATGGCCGCTGCGCGCGTCGTAGACCGGCGGTCGGGCGATGCCCGGTGCCCGGCAGCGGCCCAGTTCTCGGCCCTGCAGGTCGAAGAAGCGCAGCAGGGGGGCCTCGAGGGTGCGCAGCCCGGCGATGCCCTCGAGCAGGCAGAACAGGGGGCGGGGGGTGTCGATGCCCAGGGGCGGGCCCAGGAAGCGGGCCCCGGGCTGCAGGGGCTTGACCAGGGCGTAGGGCTGGCCCTTCTGGGGGATGCCCGGGAACAGCTGGGCGGTCAGGTCCCGGAAGAGGGCCTCCCGGGGGGAGGCGAGCACGATGTGGGAGCCCCGGGCCGCCGGGGGGTGCTCCACGGGCCAGGACAGATCCGGCGGCGGGAAGCTGGGCCACACCAGGGGCCGGCTGTCGAGCAGGGCGCCGGTCATGGGGTCGAGCAGGGCGATGCGCCCGCGCTGGGTCACCGCCAGCAGCCGGCCGCGGAGCACCGCGAGCGCGGCGACGTTGTCGCTGTCGTCGTGGACCTCGTCCGGGATGACCGAGGCGATGGTCCAGCCCTCGCGCTCGCGGTCGTGCAGGGTGAAGGCGGCCTCGGCGTGGGGCTGGCCGAAGGCGTTGCCGCGGGGATCGTCCAGGCAGGAGCTGCGGCCGGGATCGCCCCCGGCTTCGCCCCAGTCCAGCGGGGAGCGGCCCTCGAGGGGGGCGCCGGTGAAGGTGCAGAACGCGGACTCCGGCCGCCGGGTCCACTCCACCGGAGGCCCCCCCCCCCCCGGCCGCAGCAGGGTGGACTCGTAGGGGCGCTCGCAGTGGCGGCACCAGCAAAAGACCCGCTCGTCGTGGGCGGGCTCCACCGGCTCTCCGCAGTCGGGGTACGGACAGCAGGGGCGGGTGGCGAAGCGCCGGTTGTGGGGATCCCAGTCGAACATCAGCGCCCCACCACGACGTGGGCCTTGTCCGTGGGGTAGCCGTCCACCGGGTGGAGGCGGCCCACGCGCTCGACCTCGACCACCAAGCCCCGGGCGCCGGCCACGGCCCGACCGTCGATGCCCTTGTGCAGGGCGGGATCGAAGGGGGTCTCGAAGGGCGCGATGCGCTCGAGGGCGAACCAGCCCTCGGCCTGGCAGGCGGGGCCCAGCTGGTCGTACAGCGCGCCACCGAGCCAGGCGGCGAGCTGGGCGGCGGGGGCGTGGCCGTCGCGGGCGTCGGCGGCGGCCTGGGAGTGGAAGCGGGCCAGCAGGTCCAGGGCCGTGATCAGATCGGGCTCCACCCAGCGCTCCACGAAGGTGGAGGGGTCGTGGGCGCACTGCTGGAAGTGGGTCAGGCGGCGATGGAAGCCCTGGCCGACGTCCATGGTGAAGGCCTCGCGCTGCTCGGCGCTGGCGAAGCCCCGGGCCAGGTGCTTGGAGTGCTGCAGGACCTCGCCGAGCAGGGCGGCCACGGCCCCGTGGGGGAGGGAGCGCAGGGTGTCGAGCCAGGCGGACCACTTGGGGTCCACCGGGGGGGGATCGGCCTTGGTGGGCTCTGGTCGCGCGGCCTGTTTCTCTCCCCCCTCTCCCTCGGGGAGAGGGGCTGGGGGAGAGGGGGAGGCGGCGGGCTCGGGGTCCGGGGTCCGGGCTGGTGGCTGCCGGTCTTCCTCGGTGGCGCTTCCCAGCTCGCGCCGATCAGGTCTCGGGCTGTCGAGGGACGTTGGCGAGCGCTCGGGCTCCTGGGGCGCCGGCTCCGGTGGGGTCGCGACCGCCACAGGCTCTGCGGGCTCGGCAGCGGGCGCCTGGGCAGGAGATTCTTCGAGCCTACGGACACTGTGGAGCAGCGGCGTGAACTGCTTCTTGTTCTGGATCGTCATGGCGAGGGCTCCTGCGGCCAGCAGCACGGCGATGGAGGCGAGGACCAGGGCGATGATGGGGAGCATGGCGGCCTCACTGGATGGTCTCGCCGCAGACGGTGACCTCACCGGTGCGCAGGGTGTACTGGCCGGGGCCCTCGACCCGGACGACCACGGACGCGGCGGCGGGGAAGGAGAAGGTCACGTGGAGCTTGCGGTCCTTGTAGAGCTCGAGGGAGCCGCGGGGGCTGTCGAACTCGATCGTGGTCTCGGTGGGCAGGGGGGTGCCGCGCTCGAGGCCGGGGACGGTCTCGAAGCGGAAGGGGCCCCAGGGGCGCTGCACGTCGAAGGTGAGCACCTCGGCCAGGCGGTTGCGGACGGTGATCCACGCGGCGTCCTGGCGGGTGCCCCAGATGGCGGCGCCCATGGCCACGCAGCGCTTCGGATCGAAGCCCGAGCCGTCGTCGGGCTGCACCACGATGAGCGGCGGCGCCTCGACCCCGCGCTTGGACTGGGCGTGCCCCAGCAGCTCCTCACGGATGGCCGGCACCCGGGTGCCCTGGCCGGTGAAGAGCATGGTGGTGACCTCGTCCCAGGCCCAGCCGGCGTTGGCGCGGACCCGCTCCACCAGGGGGGCCTGCTTGCGGGCCAGCTCGCGGACGGCGCCCTCGAAGCGGTCCCGGCGCACGGTGACCACGAAGTTGTCCAGGCTCTTGGGGGTGCCCCGGCGGGGCCAGGCCTCGGCGGAGAAGTTGAGCTCGTAGCTGTCGGTGTACGACAGCGCGCACTTGGCTTCCTCGGCCTTGCGCAGCACCTCCATGGCCTTGTGGTAGATGGCGCGGGCCTTGTCCTGCAGGGCGTCTTCGCCCTCGCCCATGCGCCGCCGGTGGGCCCGGCGGGCCTTGAAGCCGTTGTAGTACTCGGCGAAGGAGCGGAAGCCGACGGCCTGCTCGATCTCGGCGCTGGAGATGGGGGCGCCCTGCTCGGCGCTCTGCCGGCCGATGTCCTCGAGGATCCATCCGGCCACCAGCTCGTCGAGGTCGTCGCCGCCGAAGAGGGGATCGCCGGCGGTCACCTCGAGGGCGACCGTGATGGTCTGGGCTGCGCCTTCGCGGAAGCTGCCCATGTCGTGGATGGCCACGGCGGCGACGTCGGTGGTGCCGCCGCCCACGTCGAAGCACAGCACCCGCTCGAGGTCGCTGTGGGGGTGGTCGGCGGCCACCTCGCCCGACATGCGGGCGAAGACGTAGGACAGGGCCGCGGCGGTGGCCTCGTCGACGCAGGAGCCGGCCAGGAAGGCGTCGGTGGTCTGCTGCTCGGCGTTGAGGCCGGCGGCGTGGGAGGCCTTCATCAGGGCCCGCTTCATGTCGGCGCTGACCTCGACCGGGTGGCTGAAGATGGCCTGCACGAAGCGCACCTTGCCCGAGTCCAGCTGCAGGGCCCGCAGGTGGCGCACGCCCAGGTTGGACACGGCGCGCTCGGCGCGGCGGCGCAGCTCGGTGATGAACAGGTCCAGCAGCTCCTGGGGCGCGTAGGTGCGGCGGCGGTAGCGGCCGGGCTCGAGCTCCTCGAGGAAGTGGTAGCGGGTGCTGGGGTGCTGGGCGATGACCGACTTGATGCTGCGCACCAGGTTCGAGGGCTCGATGCCCGCCGAGGCGTCGGCCTCGTGGCCGTAGAGGAAGGGGTCGGCGTCGGGCTCGTCCGGGCTCACGCCCCGGTAGTACATCAGCGAGGGGAGCTGCTCCCGGGACTGGGCGTCGCTGTCCAGCTGCAGGGCGACCTGCACGTTACCGTCGCCACGGACCAGGCAGACCATGGAGCTCGAGGTGCCGAAGTCGATGCCCAGGTAGACGCCGGTGGCCACCCGCACGCGGCCCAGCTGGGCCCCGATCTCGAGCTCCAGGACGCGGTCCTCGGGGTCGCCGTGGCCGTCGTGGTGGAGGCGGACCCGGCGCACGCACCACTCCCGGTCCAGCTCGTCGAAGGGGCGCTTGTCCGGCCGCAGCTCGTAGCGCAGGGTGCGGGTCTCGCCGGGACCCAGGCGGGCACCGGGCTGCAGCCCTTGCAGCTCGAACCAGTCCGGCTGGCCGTCTGGCTTGGGCTGGCCGTCGGCGCGCAGCACCTCGATCCGGTCGACCCGCACGGGCAGATCGCCGGGGTTGCGCAGCTGGACCGGGAAGCTGGCGGCGTGGTCCAGGGAGGGGTGCTCGGCCCGCGGGGAGCCGACGATCTCGAGCCTGGGGGCGCGCCCTACCACACCCTCGACGATGGCGCGGATCAGGCCTGGAGCCTGGTGGCGGTAGCGGCATCGGACGACCGCCGAGAACCAGCCCACGTGGCCGGGGGGGAGGGCGTCGGGCTGCAGGGTCAGCTGCAGGGACAGCTCGCAGTCGTCCCCCGGGGCGAGCACGCGGGGGGCGTTGTCCGTGCGCAGGCGGGTGATGGCCGCGGCGGGGATGCGCAGGGGCTCCCCTGCGACCGCGGCGGGGGGGGCGACCACGTCGGGGGTGTCCACCACGTTGAGCTCGAGGATCTCGATGGGCTCGGCGTGTTGGTTGTGGAGCCGTAGCGGGTGCACGAACTCGCCGGCCGCGAGCAGCTCCAGGGGCAGGAAGCGGTAGCTCGAGCCGCTGGGGCGCAGCCAGGGATCGCGGGCGACCTGCAGGTCGATGTCGATGCGCCGGGCGATCCACCCTCGCTCGGTGCGCCGGCCCAGGGTGGTGAGCAGCCCCAGCTTGGCCTCGGTGGCCAGGCCCTGGCCTCCCGCGCCGGCCTTGGAGCGGAACAGCGCCTCGAGCTGCTCGGCGACGTAGGGGACCTCGAGCTCGGTCATGCCTCCGGGGGGGATGACGATGGCGCGTTCCTGCAGCTGCTCCCGCAGCACCCAGGGGGGCAGATCGTGGAGGCTGTCGGCCAGCAACACCAGGCCCGCGGGCACGGGGCCCTGGTTCTGGATGGTGATCTGCGTGGAGCTGGCGCCCCGTCGCACGGCCAGGCGGCCGCCTTGTTCCTGCCAGGGGCCGTCGTCGGCCCGCCAGCGCAGCTGGACCAGCGCGGCGCCGCACGAGGCGCAGTAGCGGTCGTGGGGGCTGCAGGCGGTGCGGCAGTGCTGGCAGCGGGCGGCGCTCATGACTCTCCCCAGGTGGGCTCGAAGTCGACCCGCACGATGGCGCCGTGGTGCAGCGCGCAGTCTTCTACCAGGTAGTAGGCGCGGCCATCGGGGCCGGACCCGGCGGGGATCAGGCTCGCGTTCGCCGCGGGCTCTCCGTCGACCAGCAGGCGCAGGGAGTCGGGGCGGTGAGCCGGGCGCACGGTGAGCTGTCGGTACACGAAGGGAGGGGCCTGCGGGCGGGGTGTCCCAGCGGGGGGGGCCTCATCC
>CAYZVO010000245.1:0-13004 GCA_964481655.1 uncultured Enterobacterales bacterium
CTACCCCATGGCGTTCTGTCGCCTGCTCTTGGGGAGGGGGCCTTGGGGCGCGGGTACCGCGGGCCGGGGTGCCCATGCCGCCCCTCGAGGGAGACAGGCTTCGCGAAAGACGACGTTCGCCGGTTCCCGCGCCTTGGCGCGCTTCTTGCGTCCTCTGTCGGTGTCCCCCTGGAGTCCCGATGACCCTCCGGCTCGCCATCGCCCTGCTGCTCCTGCTGCTCACCTGGGCTCCCGACGCCGACGCCCGACCGCGTCACCGCCGCGGGCCGCGGGGTCCGGGCTGGCGGCGGGGCCCGCCGCTGGGGACCTGGACGCCGCCGACCTGCACCGGCCAGGCTGGCAGCTGCGGCTTCATCGGTGACCTGGACGCGGTGGTGGAGACTGAGGACAGCGCGGAGGTCCGGACCGCCCCGCCGCCGACCACCAGCTCCCCCGACGCGGTGCCCTACTTCTACCAGTACGCCAACGCCATCAGCCCCAGCGCCAGCTGCCAGAACACCAGCGTGGCCATGCTCCTGAAGTACTACGGCGTGAACATCACCCCGGACCAGATCACGGCGCGCTTCGGCAAGGACAAGGCCCAGAGCCCCGAGGGCCTGGCCTCGGTCTTCAACACCCTCGCGGCGGAGGCGGGGATCTCCCAGCGGCTGCGTGCCCACCGGAACCGGGGCATGGAGGATCTCAACGCTCAGCTGGCCGCGGGCACGCCCACCATCGTCCACGGCTACTTCACCGGCTACGGCCACGTCGTGCTCGCGACCGGCTACGACGGCCGCAACTACACGGTCAACGATCCCGCGGGACGTTGGAGCGGGGCCTTCAAAGGTGGCTACGGCGGCGGCCAGAGCGCCAGCAGCGGGGACGGTGTGCGGTACTCGGCCAGCAGCTTCTACAGCGCCGTGGCCACCTCGAACGGCTCTTCCTACATGGCCCCCTGGTGGCACGAGGTCTACACGGTGAACTAGGCCATCCACCGGGTCTTCGTGCTACCGTCGGTGCATGTACGCGTTCCCTCTGTTCTTCCTGGCCTGCTACGGCGGCTACGAGGGCCTCCCGACCGTCGAGGACGAGTCCCTGGGGGTCGCCCTCGACGCCACCGACCTGGGCGTCGCCCACCTGGCGGCTGGCGACCTGGACGGCGACGGGTCCGACGACCTCGTGGTCGGCGCGGCCCTGAGCACCGAGCTGCTGGTGCTGCCGGCGCCGATGTACAACGTGACCAGCCTGGACGCCCCCTACGCCCGGCTGAGCGGCGATGGGGCCTGGGATCCGTCCTGGAGCTTCTCGGCGGCCAGCGACTGGTCCGGTGATGGGCATGCCGACCTGGTCGTCGGGGGCCTGCACATGCTCGATGAGGGTGACAACATCGGCGGCAGCGCGCGGCTCATCCAGGGGCCCCTGGACGGCGATCTGGCCCTGTCGAGCGCCGAGACCCGCCTGTGGCTCGACCACGAGGTGCCCGATGTCTTCGCCTTCGCCGACGTCGCGGCGCCCGGAGATCTGAGCGGCGACGGCGTGGCAGACCTGGTGCTGACCGCCACCTACATGGACCGCGCCGCGGTCTTCCTCGGCCCGCTGGTCGGTGACATGGACCCCAGCCTCGAGGTCGCCACCAGCGGTGACGTGCTGGCCTTGGACGGCCAGGAGCTCGACTTCGACGGCGACGGCCACAACGACCTGGTGCTGCTGAGCGAGGCCGACCTGCAGGTCGCGGTGCTGGCGGGGCCCCTGGGCGAGGACGTCGACATCGGCGCGGCCGTGGCGACCGTGCAGCTCGATCACCCCCTGGTCAGCGCCATCGACGGCGGCGACATCGACGGAGACGGCGTGGCCGACCTGGTGCTCGGGGCCCTGGATCGCAACGAGGTGCACGTCTTCCTCGGTCCCCTGGCCGGCGGCATGGAGCCCACGTCGGAGACCCTGCTGCTGCACGGGGACGACCACGAGAGCGTTGGCTGGTCCGTGGCCCTCGGGCCCGATCGCAGCGGCGACGGCAGCCTGGACCTCTTGGCGGGCACCCCGGACATCCGGTACGACCGCTACGGCGAGTGGGCCTCGGGCCCGGGTGGCGCCTACTGGATCGGCACCCCCATCCCCGGCGAGAACGCCGACGTGACGCGCCTCGAGGGCGCCTGGGACCACATGGGCGCCCAGCTGTGCTGGGTCGGCGAGGCCGGCGCCTTCGCCATGAGCGACATCTGGGGTGACACGCTGGTGATCGCGCCCTGAGGGCTAGTCCCCGTTCTCGCCCCGCAGCAGCCCTGCCTTGAGGCTCGACACCTCCACCGCCTCGATCAGGGCGATGGGCAGGCCGCGCTCCTCGAGCTTGGTGATGCCGTCGATGGTGCACCCGCCGGGGGTGGTGACCTGGTCGCGGAGCTCGGCGGGGTGCATGCCGGTCTCGAGGACCAGCTCGGCGGCGCCGCGCAGGACCTGGGCGGCCATCAGGCGGGAGACGTCACGGGGCAGGCCGCGCTTGACGCCGCCCAGGGCCAGGGCCTCGATGACCTCCATGGCGAAGGCGGGTCCGCAGCCGGCCAGGCCGGTGCAGGAGTCCATGTGGCGCTCGTCGATGCGGGCCACGCGGCCCACCGGCTCGAAGAGGCGCTTGGCGACGGCCAGGTGCTCGTCCCTGGCGAAGCGGCCCTGGCACAGGGCGGTCATGGAGGCCCGCACCACCGCGGCGATGTTGGGGATCGCCCGGATCACGGGCAGCTCGCCGCCGAGCCAGCCCTCCATGGCGAAGGTGGGCACGCCCGTGACGATGGAGATGACCAGCACGTCGGGCCGCAGCTCGTCGCGCACCTGCTCCACGACCCGCTTGGCCTGGTCGGGGTGCACCGCCAGCAACAGCACCTCGGCGCCGCGCACGGCCTCGAGGTTGTCCATGGTCGCCCGGTAGGCTCCCACGTGGCGGTCGAGGCTGCGCTGGTGGCGAGCGGTGGCCACGATCTGCGGGGCCTCGTAGACCCCCGCGGCGATCAGCCCGTCGATGAGGGCGGCGCCCATCTTGCCCAGGCCGCCGATGACTGCGAGCTTCGTCTCGTCCATGCTGGTCTCCTTCACCGCAGGCGGTGGAGGGCGCTGTTAGCCTCCCCCCATGCGCACGCCCACCAGCTTTCTCGTCCGCGGTATCCCGACCCTCGTCCTGGGCTTCGCCTTGATCGCCTGTGGCGACAAGGAGCCGGTGGACTCGTCACCGCCCGAGGGCGACACCGACACCGACACCGACACCGACACCGACACCGACCTGGACTGGGACTGGAGCCACTGCCCCGACGCTGGCGCCTACCTGGGGGACGACGGCTACGGCGGCACGGTCACGGCCACCGACGACGCCGTCTACTGCGGCACCTTCGACGAGGAGCGCACCCTCGAGCAGGAGCTGGCGGCCAAGGCTGTGCTCAAGATCGCGGCCGGCGACTACCCGGTGCCGGTGGAGGATGGCGGCCACAGCCTGGCCTTGCCCGTGTGCTTCATCGACGCCGAGGGCCCTGGCCCGGAGATGGCCGGCGCAGGGGAGACCTCGGTCTACACCTACGGCCACGGCGCCTCGAGCTTCGCCACCCTCTCGGGCTCTCAGCCCCTGAACGACGGACCGGGCCTGTCCCACACCCTGGTGTTGGTGGGCCAGGACGGCGCCGCCCCGAGCGCGCTGACCCTCGACGGTGGAGCCCCGGATCCCATGACCGGCGAGGGCGTCTGGTTCGCCCTGGGGGACATGGCCGGCGGCGAGGACGAACGCCCGCCCTTCTTCGGCGCCTGCTTCGATGACAGCTGGACCCTGAACCGCCACACCGTGGGCTTCGACGGCGGCGAGGTGGTGCTCGATCTCTACATCGGCACCAGCATGGCCAGCACCGAGCCGGGGGCCTTCGTGGCCGCCTCGGGCACCCTGGACGGCTCGGCCTTCGAGCAGGACGACTACTTCGCGCTCATCTACCGGCCCGGCCACCACCACTTCGTGCGCGACTTCGCCGTGGTCTTCGACGCTCCCATCGGCGAGGCCTGCGCCCTGCGCATCGAGGGCATCGATCCCTACGCCACCGAGCCCACGGCCCAGGTCTCCACCGCGGACTGCGATCTGTCGGTGATCGAGGGCCGTGAGGTCACGGCGGAGAGCTTGGACAACTAGCCGGGCTGCTCGTCTCATCCCCTCTCCCGCCCTCCGGGCACCCTCTCCCCGGTGGGGGAGAGGGATCGGGAACGACCCACGCGTGCGGCTCACCACCGCGCTCATCCCGCCACCAGCGAGAGCTGTCGGCCCCGAGCTCGAGGCCTACGAGAGACCCCTCGTCGCGATCTCTCTCGCTCCTTCGTTGACCTTGGGGGAGTGGGCGCCGCAGCTCTCCATCTCGAGCAGGTCCTCGTCGCTGGCGGGATAGAAGCCGAACTCCTGCAGCACGCGCAGCTTCGGGCGGATGTTGCCCACCAGGTCCATGTGGAAGAAGCCGGGGAAGAGGTCGGGGTGCTGCTGGATGAAGGCGAAGACCTCGGCGTGCTCGTCCCGGATCTCGATGTGGGCGAAGCGGCTGACCTCGTGGCCCGTGATCATGTACTCGGGGAGCAGATCGGGGGCGAACTCCAGCCTCGCCGGGTCGATGTGCTCCCGGTAGATCTGGGTCTGGGGGAGCAGGCAGAGCATGGAGGGCAGGATGCGGGCGCCCATCATGCGGAAGCTGATCATCTGGAAGACCGACTGGTGGAAGTCGTCCATGGTCTCGAAGGGAAAGCCCCAGACGTAGAACAGGTCGGTGCGGCGGAAGATCTTGGTGGCCTCGGCCACCACCGGCACCACCTGCTCTGCGGTGAAGCCCTTGCGGCACAGCTCGAGCACCCGGTCCGAGCCCGACTCCACCCCGAAGCGGATCTCCACGCAGCCGGTCTCGGCCATGGCCCGCATCATGTCGGCGTCGCTCAGGTTGATGCGGCCGAAGGCCTTCCACATCATGTCCAGGCCCTCGCGGCGCAGGGCGTCACAGAAGGCGAGCACGCGGCTGCGGCCGGTGAGGAAGTACTCGTCCTGGAACAGCACCAGCTTGGCGCCGCCGCGCTCCTTCAGGAAGCGCATCTCCTGGACCACCGACTCCACAGAGCGGTGGTAGGGCTCGTGGTCCCACACCGGCGCCACGGAGCAGAAGGTGCAGGGGAAGGGGCATCCCCGGGAGGTGATCACGCCGAAGCCGGTGTAGCTGGCCAGGTCCACGTGCTCCCAGGCCGGGGGAGAGATGTGGTCGAGCTGCTGCAGCCGGGCGGGGCGGTCGGTGTGCACCACCCGGCCCTCGGCGTCCCGGAAGCTGATGCCGGGGACCTTCATGAGGTCGCCGCCGTTCTTCAGGGCGTCAAGCAGCAGCGGTGCGCTGGTCTCGGCTTCGCCACGCACGATGATGTCCACCCACTCGAACCGCTCGAGGATCGGCTGCTCCACCGCCTTGGGGCCTACGCCGGCCAGGATGAGGGTGGAGTCCGGGTGGCGCTGCTTGTAGGCCCGCATGGCCAGCAGGGTGAAGGGCAGCAGGTTGGCCATGCACGAAAACCCCACCACCGGGGCGGCGCCTTCGAGGAAGCGCAGGATCTCGTCGGCGGTGAACGGCTCATCAGCGTCGTGCTGCTGGTAGTCCCGGAAGTCCACCCGGTGCCCGGCGCGCTCGAGGGCGGCGGTGACATACAGGGGTCCCAGGGGCAGGTGGCGCTCGCGCTCCACGCTGTCGTAGTAGCGCACGTAGAGCATGTTCAGGTTGAGGATGGTGATGTCGGCCATGGCCGCTCCCTGGCTCACTCTTCGCCGTCGACCGCGGCCTCGTCCTCGGGCGGCGGGGGCGGGGACGGGTCGGGCACGGTGGTGCTCATGCCGGCGCGGGTCTTCCACTCTTCGTCGTCGGGGAGCACCTCGGGTTCGGGCTCGGGGGGGGGAAGGAAGGGCTCCACCTGGGGCGGGATGCCCGCTGTGGGGAGGATCATCTCGGGGCGCTCTGGTGGCTCGCTGGGCTCGGCGCCACCCGCGGTCTCCATGGGGCGCACCTCCTCCCGGATCGGTGGGATGTCCGGCCGGATGCCGCGGGTTGGCCGTGCCTGCTCGGGCACCTCTTCCACCGCGGGCTCCTCGAGCTCGGGGATGGCGGGGGGGGCGTCCTCGGGCGCGCCGGGCGGGGCGGGGGCGGGGGGGGGGGGGGGGGGGGGGGGGGGGGTGGCGGGGGGGGGGGGGGGGGCGGTGTCCCGGGGCGGCGGCTCGTCGGGTGCGGCGCCTCCGTCGGTGGCCATCTCCACGCGGCTCACCCGATCCTGGATGAACTCCGGCAGCTCGCAGGCGGCGACGCCCGCGCCCCCCAACAGCACCACCGCGGCCGCGGCGACCTGGCGGGAGGACGGCCCCAGGCTCGAGCGGGGCACGGCCCCGGCCATGGTGGCGAGCTGACCATCGGAGATGGCTCCCAGCACGGCCACCTCGCTCCCGGTGAGCGCCACGCCGGCGGCCTCCGCCACCCGGGACCGGCGCTCGATGAGCAGCCTCAGGAACTCCGGCGAGGCGGCGGCGAGGTGCAGCAGCTTCTGGATGCCCGTGGGCACCGGGAAGCGTGACGGTGTGCCCTCCGGCGGGCGCCCTCCCACGATGGTGGTGCGGGGTGAGGGCTCGCCTGTCAGCGTGTCTTGCTCGTCGGTCTTGCGGTCCTTGGACATGGAGGCCTCCAGAGACCTTGTCATCGTAGCAGGCCCGCAGGTCGACAAGTCCCTCACCGGTGGTCCCGACCACCTCGCGGGGCCCGACGCTCTGCTACCGTGTAGCCACCACTCCGGAGGTCTCCGTGTCCCGTCTCCCGCTCATGCTGCTGCCCGTCGTCGCCCTCGCCTGCGGCGACGAGGACTCCAAGACCGACGACACCGGCGAGTACCCGCCCTTCGAGTTCTCCGACGACGCCACCATCTGTGGCACCGTCGAGCTCACCAACACCGACACCGGCTGCAGCGAGATGCCGGCGTCGGTCAACGTCAGCGCGGTGCTCGAGGACATGAGCGCCTGCGCCTGGCGGGACACCGGGATGCCCCGGGAGTGGGGCGAGCTGGTGGATGAGCCGGCGGTGGTGGGCAACCACTTCGAGTCCTTCGTGGAAGCTGGCGACTACGGCGTGTGGGTGCGGGACAGCGAGTGCGACGGCTGCCTGTCCGTGACCACCGCGGACGGGGAGTGCCAGGAGGTCACCCTGACCGTCAGGCAGCGCATCTACGTCGACGCTCCCAACGTCTACCTCTACCCGACCGAGCCCACCTTCACGCGGGTGCGGCTGCCCGACCCCGAGGCGCTCACGGCCACGTGGCCCGACTACCCCCGCCAGGGCTGGAGTGTCCTGGCCAACCCCGACGGTCAGCTCGAGTCCCGGGTCGGCGTGCACGACTACCTGTTCTACGAGCTGGCCTTCGACAAGGAACGCTTCCAGCGGGAGGAGGGCTGGTGTGTGCCCGGCCCGCTGGGCCAGGAGTCCATCGAGCAGGCCATGGAGCTGTACGGCTTCCGGGACAACGAGATCGACGACTTCGCCGAGTTCTGGGACGGGGAGTTCCCCCGCGCCCCCTGGATCACGGTCTACCCCCAGGTGGACACCCTGCCCTGGATCGGCGTGAACCCCGAGCCCGACAGCTTCCTGCGGGCCTGGTTCGTGCTCCGCGACGGCTGCCACCCGGTGGACGCGCCGGTCATCGAGCCCGCCGAGCGCTGGGGCTTCCACGCCGCCGAGTGGGGCGTGGCCGCGCTGCCGCCCCTCGAGGGCGCCCAGGTGGTCCTGGTGCAGTAGGACACCGTCCGCGCCCGAACACTCGACGAATCGCGGGCTTCGAGGCATCATCATCGGGCCTCCCAGCTAGGAGCCCCCATGCGTCTCGCCCTCGCCCTCGCCCTGCTGCTGCCCGCCACGGCCGCGGCCGATCAGACCATCAGCGGCGACTACATTCAGGTCAGCTACAACGACTACGGTGGCTGGAACAACGCCACCAGCCTCGCCGGCTTCCAGCACCGGGACGACACCGCGGACTCCTGGTGCGACATGAGCTACCCCGGCACCCCCTGGATGCACGTGGGCCTCGAGTACGACCACGACGGCAGCTCGTACTCCAACTACCTCAACTACGGCTACGGCTACGACATCACCGTGGACGTCGAGAGCGACCTGTCCTCGGGCACCACCAACATCGCCGAGTACGACTACACCGCCGGCGTGCTGGACGTGGTCAAGACCGAGACCTGGGACGACAGCGGCCGGGTGATGCAGGTCTGGTTCACCGTGACCAACGACGGCACGGCCGACGTGACCGATCTGCGCATGATGCACGCCGTGGACCCGGACCAGGAGCGCTGCCACACCTCCAGCGCCAACTCCTACAACGACGTGATGGACCTGGACAGCGATGGCGTGGACGACTGGGTCGAGGCCATGGCCATCAGCAGCACGGACACCGTCGCCTACGGGCTGTGCGACCCCACCCGGCAGGACGTGGGCATCACCTACTGGGAGGAGGACGTGGACGCGACCTTCTCCGACCAGGACGGCGCCAGCTACGACTACACCATCCACTGGCGCCACACCCACGACACCATCGCCGCGGGCGAGACCGTCGAGTTCGGGGCGCTGTTCATCTTCGACGCCACCAACACCGACGCCCAGGTGGCCTACCTGGACAACGTCGACAGCCTCTGCCAGCGGGACGCGGATGGCGACGGCTACGTCAGCACGGAGCTGGGCGGCGATGACTGCGATGACGACGACGCGACGGTCAACCCCGGCGCCAGCGAGCTGTGCGACGGTGTGGACAACGACTGCGACGGCGACACCGACGAGGACGACGCCACCGACGCCGCGACCTGGTACGCCGACAGTGACGGTGACGGCTACGGCGACGCGAGCGACGACACCGCCGCCTGCACCCAGCCCAGCGACTACGTCGCGGACGACAGCGACTGCGACGACGCCAACGCCGCGGTCAACCCCGGCGCCACCGAGCTGACCGACGACGGCGTGGACAACGACTGCGACGGCTACGAGCAGTGCTACGAAGACGCCGATGACGACGGCTACCGGCCGGACACCACCAGCACGGTGGCCTCGGCGGACCTGGACTGCGACGACAGCGGCGAGGCCGATTCCTCGGCCGCGGCGGGTGACTGCGACGACGCGGCCGACGCGATCAACCCGGCGGCCACGGAGGTCTGCGACGGGCTGGACAACGACTGCGATGGTGACACCGACGAGGCCGACGCCACCGACGCCAGCACCTGGTACATCGACTACGACGGCGACGGCTACGGCTCCACCAGCTACACCAGCGCCGCCTGCACCCAGCCCTCTGGCTACGTGAGCGACGACTCGGACTGCGACGACTCATCGGCCGACGCCCACCCCGGCGGCACCGAGATCTGCGACGGGATGGACAACGACTGCGACGGCACTGTGGACGAGGACGACGCCACCGACGCGGCGACCTGGTACGCCGACACCGACGGTGACGGCTACGGCGATGCGGCCAGCACTTCGGTGGCCTGCGATCAGCCCAGCGGTCACGTGGAGGACAGCACCGACTGCGACGACGCGGACGCAAACCAGTTCCCCGGTGCCACCGAGTGGTGCAACGCCGAGGACGACGACTGCGACGGGAGCGTGGACGAGGACGACGCGGCGGACGCCACCACCTGGTACATCGACGCGGACGCAGACGGCTACGGCTCGAGCGCCTACACCATGGACGCCTGCACCCAGCCCTCCGGCTACGTCGCGGACGCCACGGACTGTGACGACGCCGACAGCGGCGCCTACCCCGGCGCCACCGAACTCTGCGACGGCACCGACAACGACTGCGACGGCACCGTGGACGAGGACGACGCGGCGGACGCCACCACCTGGTACGCCGATCTGGACGGCGACGGCTACGGCGACGCGGCCTCGAGCACGGTGGCCTGCGACCAGCCCAGCGCGCACGTGGACAACAGCACCGACTGCGACGACGACGATCCCGCGGCCTACCCCGGCGCCGAGGAGATCCCCTACGACGGCGTGGACCAGGACTGCGACGGCGAGGATCTCTGCGACGTGGACGGCGACAGCTACCTGGCCGAGGACTGCGGCGGCGACGACTGCGACGATGCGAACGACACCGTCTGGCCCGGCGCCCCCGAGCTGGACGACGGCATCGACAACGACTGCAACGGCCTGGCCGAGGACGACGACACCGACGGCGACGGCCTGGCGGACGAGGACGAGCTGCTCGCCGGCACCGACCCCGCCGACCCGGACAGCGACGACGACGGCGTGCCCGACGGCGCGGAGGTCACGGATCCCGCCGACCCCGAGGACACGGACGATGACGGCGACATCGACGCCCTGGACGACGACGATGACGGCGACGGCATCCCCACCGAGCACGAGATCCAGGACTGGGACTGGACCGAGCCCGGCAGCGAGCCCCCCGACACCGACGGCGACGGCGTGCCCGATCACCTCGATGAGGACAGTGACGACGACGGCGCCCTGGACATCGACGAGGGCACCGGCGATCTGGACTGCGACGGGGTCGAGAACTACATCGACGCCGACGACCTCGACGGCGACTGCCCGGACACCGGGGACACCGACATGGGCGACGACACCGGCGACACCGGCACCATCAAGGGTGGTGGCGGCTGCAGCTGCACCAGCGCTGCGTCCGGCGCCAGCCTGGCCTGGCTGCTGCTGCTGGGGCTGCCGCTGCTGAGGCGGCGGACCGACTGATCGCGGCTACGGCACCCACGCCAGCAGCGCGTCCGGCCCTTCGAGCGCGCCCTGGTGGCTGGGGACCAGCCACTCGATCTCGTCGGCGCGGGGCTCGAGGCGTTCGGCCAGGGCGATCAGCGAGGCGATGCCCTGCTCACGGTCGGCGGAGAAGCCCGGGGGTGGGCCCGCCAGCTGATCCTCGGTGGTCGCCGCCGCGGCATCCCCCAGGAAGAGCACGCCGTCGCAGAGCAGGGCGGCGCTGCCCAGGCTGTGGCCCGGCACCGCGAAGACCTCGATGGACACCGATGTGATCTCGATGGTCTGCCCGTCCTCGAGGGCCTGGACGCCCTCGAGCCCCGTGGGCTCCACCTCGCGGATCTTGCCCATGACGTTGCCCGGGGCGCGGCGGCCCTCGGCCAGGTCCACGTCGGGGCCCAGGGCGTACAACGCGGCGTCGGGGAACATCGAGGCGCCGCCGATGTGGTCACCGTGGCCGTGGGTGAAGACGATGGCGTGCACGTCCTCGGCGCCGTAGCCCCGGCGATCGAGGGCGCTCAGGATCGCGGGGGCGGCGGGGTCCATGCCGGCGTCGATGAGCACCACGCCCTCGACCCCCTCGATGATGAAGGCCGAGGCGTAGCTGGTCACCACCCGCTCGATGCGGCCGTTGGCGAAGCTGCGGCCGTCCACCATGGGCTTGCCGCCCTCCATGACCGCCCGGATGCTCAGGGCCACCCCGGCGCAGGCCAGGGCCAGGATGGTCAGGGGCACCAGCAACATCAGCAGGGTGCGTCGTTCCATGGTGCGCTCCTAGGCGAACATCGAGGCCAGGGCGACCAGCATCATCAGGGCCATGGCCAAGCCGGAGAGGATGAACAGGACCAGCAGGATGGCGCAGCCGATGCGCAGCCAGGACTTGGGGAACTCGCCGGTGATGGTGCCCGTCTGGCCGTTGATGACCACCCGGTGCAGGGTGTTGCGGCGCCGGTAGGCGCCCACGTACACCGGCAACAGCACCGGGTAGCCGTCCAGATCCCGGAACAGGTGTGAGCCGGAGAAGGCCACCGCGCCGTTGGCGCGGGACAGCTCGGCCTCGTGCTGGGAGGCCAGGGCGTCGCAGGCGGTCTGGCGGGCGGCGGTGCGGGTGAGCTTGCCCAGCTCGAAGGGGGCGACGGCCTGGGCCGCCCGGAAGATGAAGGCGTTGTTGCCGGAGAACGGGGCGAGGGCGTTCAGCTCGTCGCGGCTGATGGCCGAGGAGCTCGGCACCAGCACCCCGCTGACCTTCTTGGCGTCCGAGCCGGTGCGCGGGCGCTTGCCCGAGCGGGTGCCGGCCCGCACCAGGCAGGCCCAGTGGGTCTCGACCATGCCGGACCAGACCCAGGCGGGCAGCAGCAGCTGCTCGAGCTCGAGTGAGGCGTCGCGCAGATCTCCCGGGTACCAGATGCTGGCCTGGGCCTTGTCCCGGAAGACGGCGTCGGCGCGATCCTGGTCGACCTCGAAGGGGAGGAAGGTCTTGGGGACCTCGATGTCCTCGACGGGCTTGGCCACCACCGCTTCGGACCCGCAGAACAGGCAGCGGGGGTGGGGCGCCCCGGCGGGCATGGCCACCGCGCCGCCGCAGGACTGGCAGCTGACCGCGAGCAGCTCGGCGCTCATGCCAGGCTCCCGACGATGGCGGCCACCAGGCCGCCGCAGAGCACCGCACCGGCGATCACGGCCAGGACCAGCAGCACCACCATCACGATCTTGAACCAGGACTTGGGGATGCTCCCGACCACCTCGCCGGTCTGGCCGTTGACCAGCAGGCGCATGGCCTTGCCCTTGTGCTTGTAGGCCGCCATGTAGACCGGCAGCAGCACCAGCCGGACGTCGCTGACCTCCATCTGGGTCTGGTTCTGGATGTTGCCGGCTTCGTCGGCGGGCAGGAAGCTGCGGATGGCGGCGTTTTCGAGGTCAGCCAGCTCCTGGTTGGCGGTGGACTTGGCCTGAGCGTGGGTGATGTCGGGCAGCTCGGCGGGCCAGCCGGCCACCAGGCCCGGGTCGAAGGGGCGGGCCTGGCCCATGTCGAAGGGCTCGAGCTCGTTGGCTTCGTCCTCGGGCAGGCCCTGGGAGCCGGAGACCAGGTGGTCGTCGTAGCTGGCCACGTGGGTGCCCGAGACCGGGTGCCATTCGGTCTCCCGCACGGTGCGGGTGCGGGTCTGGACCTTGCCGTTGACGATGGTGGCCACCAGGTCCAACGGGATCTCCAGCTCTTCCTCAGGTCCCAGGTCG
>CAYZVO010000246.1:0-12129 GCA_964481655.1 uncultured Enterobacterales bacterium
CGCCGAGATCTACACGGTGGGTGAGACCTTCACCTCCGACCGCGGCCTGATCATGGACTACGTGGCCGACTACGAGCTGCACGGACAGTTCGACTTCCCGCTGTACTACAGCATCCGCGACACCTTCGTCTCCGGCGGCTCGTTCTCGAACCTCGAGTCCTCGGTGCAGTCCAGCGCGAACGAGTACGGCGACGCCATCATGTCGCCCTTCCTGGGCAACCACGACATCGAGCGCTTCTCCTCGGCCTTCACGGGGGCGGGCGGCGACTGCTGGAGCGGCTGGACCGAAGACCCCATGGCCGACGGCGGCTCGGACATCACCCAGTGGGACCTCATCAACCACCTGTCCATGGCCTTCGCCTTCACCCTCACCCAGCCCGGCGCGCCGCTGATCTACTACGGCGACGAGATCGGCCTGCACGGCTGGGGCGACCCGGACAACCGGCGCATGATGAGCTTCGACCCCTACCTCTCCGCCAACCAGGCCGAGCTGCAGGGCCGCGTGGCCGCCATCGGCCAGGCCCGCCAGGACCACCGCGCCCTGCGCCGGGGCGAGCGCATCCAGCTGTGGGTCGACGACTCCTTCTACGCCTACGCTCGGGACGCGGGCGGCGGCGAGGTGGCCATCGTCGCCATGAACAAGTCCGGCGGCACCCGCACCGAGACCGTGAGCAGCGCGGGCACCAGCTTCAGCGACGGCACCCTCACCGACGCCCTGGGCAGCGGCGTGAGCGTCTCCGCCAGCGGGGGCTCGTTCAGCCTGACCCTCGACAACATGCAGTACGTCATCCTCGTGCCCTAGGGCCTCCACTCCCCTCCCCTGCGGACGTGACCCATGCTCCAGATCCTGCTGCTCGCTGCAGCGTTCCCCGCGGCCGCCGAGGTCACCCTCGGCTCCTACGGGCGCATCCAGGCCTCCACCGACCTCGCGGGTGGTGAAGGCGACGCCGTGGACGTGGTCAGCCACGGCACCCGCCTCGAGAAGGACCCCTACCTCGAGCTCGACGTGGTCTTCGCCCACGAGCTCGAGGGCGCCGACCACACCGCCCTGTTCGAGGTGGTGGTCACCCCGGCGCTGTCCGGCGAGGTCTTCCACTACGACGGCGAGTGGGACGCGGACCTGGCCCTGCGCAACCTCTACGCCGAGGCCAGCGACTTCTCGAGCGCGCCGTTGTCGGCGTGGGCGGGCTCCCGGATGTACCGGGGCGACGACGTCCACCTGCTGGACTTCTGGCCCCTGGACGAGCTCAACACCGTGGGCGGCGGCCTGATGCTGCAGCCCGAGGGCTGGGACTTCCGGCTGCAGGCGGGCCTGAACCGGCTGACCGCCGAGGACTGGCAGGTGCAGTGGACCGAGGTCCCCGACGAGTCCGCCGTGGGCACCGAGTCGGTGCTCACCATGGACCGCCAGCGCCTGACCTCGAGCGCCCAGGCCGCCCGGCTGCTGCCGTTTGGCGACAGCAACACCCTCCGGCTCAAGGCCTACGGCGAACTGCAGGCCCTGCCCGGCGCCACCCGCATGGAGGACGACTGGGAGAACGAGCTCGAGCTGCCCGCCGACTTCGGCTCGATCATCGGCGCCCAGGTGAGCGCCTGGGGCTGGGGCCACGACAGCTTCGCCCACCTCTTCGTGCGCTACGCCACGGGCCTGTCGGCCTACGGCGACCTGACCGTGCCCATCGACGGCATGGACGTGGACTACTCGGTGCGCGAGGCCCGGGAGTTCCAGACCGCCATCAGCGCCAACACCGAGACGGACCGCGTGGGCCTGCTGGTGGGCGGCTACTTGCGTAGATTCGAGGACGCCGACGGCGTCTCCACCGACGTGGACGACCGCTGGGAGGCCGCCATCGCCCTGCGGCCCACCCTGTTCCTCGGCGACTTCACCAGCCTCGGCGTCGAGCTCTCCCAGCAGGTGCTGCGCCCCGACGGGCTCAACCCCCACTCCCGCCAGCACGACGTGCCCATGGTCACCAAGATCGCCGTGCTGCCCGCACTGCAGCTGGGCCGTGGCTCCCTGGCCCGCCCCCAGATCCGCGCCCAGTACATCGTCTCCATCCTCAACGACGACGCCCGCCTCTGGTTCGACACCCGCGACGAGCGCCACCGCTCCAACGTCCAGCACTTCGTGGGCGTCGGTGCCGAGTGGTGGCTCAACTCCAGGAGCTACCGATGAGAAAGCGCCTGCCCCACCGCCCCTACCTGCTCGTCGTCGGCGCGCTGTTCCTCGGTGCCTGCGCGCCCGTGGAGTACGCCGAGTACCCCGAGATCACCAACCACGTGGACGACTGGCAGAGCCGCACCATCTACCAGCTGCTCACCGACCGCTACGCCAACGGCGACGGCTCCAACGACTGGAACGTCACCCGCGACGACTCGGCCCTTGCCCGCTACCAGGGCGGCGACTGGGAGGGCCTGATGGACCGGGTGGACTACCTCGAGGAGCTCGGGGTGGACACCATCTGGATCTCGCCGGTCTTCCGCAACGTGGAAGAGGACGCCGGGGTCTCGAGCTACCACGGCTACTGGCCCCAGAGCTTCCGGGACACCAACCCCCACTTCGGCGACATCGCCAAGCTGCGGGAGCTGGTGGACGTGATGCACCAGCACGACATCGCCGTGGTCATGGACGTCATCGTCAACCACGTGGGCCAGCTGTTCTACTACGACATCAACATGAACGGGCAGCCCGACATCACCGACTACTACGCCACCGACGGCTCCGGCGGCATGGAGACGGTGACCGAGTGGGACCCCGGCTTCGACCCCGAAGGCATCCAGTCCTGGACCTCCCTGGGCTTCGCCGGCCCCGCCCCCGTCGAGTGGCTGGACATGCCCGAGATCCACCGGGTGCGCCCCGAGCCCGCCGAGTTCGTCAACCCCGACTGGTACAACCGCATGGGCCGAGTCGAGGACTGGAACGACTTCGATCAGGTCGTGCTGGGCGACTTCCCCGGCGGCCTCAAGGATCTGAAGACCGAGGACCCCAACGTCCGCAACGCCCTGATCGCCGTGTGGCAGGAGTGGATCCGGACCTCGAACATCGACGGCTTCCGCATCGACACCGTCAAGCACGTCGAGCACGAGTTCTGGCCGGTGTTCTGCGACGCCATCCGCAGCTACACCGCCGAGATCGGGAAGGAGAACTTCCTGATGTTCGGCGAGAGCTTCGACGGCGACGACGAGCTCATCGGCAGCTACACCTTCGACGGCGGGCTCGACTCGGTGGCCTACTTCTCGCAGAAGTACCAGGTCTACGACGACGTCTTCAAGTTCGGCGGCGCCACCAGCAAGGTCCAGACCCTGCACGAGCAGCGCTACACCAACTGGAACGCCAACGCCCACGACGGCGGCGTCGGTGTGGCGGCCGCAGACCTGCCCATGAACTTCATCGACAACCACGACGTGGCCCGCTTCCTCTACGACGCCGCCGAGCTCGAGCTCCCCGATCCCGACGCGGCCCTCGGTTCGGCCCTGGTCTACCTGTACACCTCGGTGGGCATCCCCATCCTCTACTACGGCACCGAGCAGGGCTTCGACGGCGGCAACGATCCCGCCAACCGCGAGCCCC
The DNA here is from genome assembly GCA_964481655.1 of uncultured Enterobacterales bacterium. Lineage (GTDB taxonomy): Bacteria > Myxococcota_A > UBA796 > UBA796 > JAFGLY01 > CALDOK01. The sequence continues at coordinate 3,572 of CAYZVO010000246.1, forward strand.
TGTGGTGGTCGGGCTACGACACCTCGGGCGAGCTGTTCCAGCACACCAAGCAGCTCATCGCCCTGCGCAAGGCCCACCCGGCGCTCACCCACGGCGACATCGAGTTCGTGGGCACCACGGATGACGGCCCGGGCCTGCTCGCCTTCGAGCGCGACGACGGCGCCGAGCGGCTGCTGGTGGCCATCAACACCAGCGACAGCGACACCGTCAGCGAGACCGTGACCACCGGCTTCTCGGGTGGCAGCCTAAGCGACCTGCTGGGCAGCGACGGCTCCTGGAGCGTGGGCAACGGCGGCACTGTGGACCTCGAGCTCGGCCCCCGCGAGTTCGTGGTCCTCGGGCCGTAGGGGAGCATTTCAGATGCTCCCGCACACCAACGCTCTGAAGGTCCCCGGCGATCCCTGGCGCCAGCGCCACCACGGGGTGGCCCCGTGACCACCGTGACCGTCCTGCGGGCGGTCTACGACGACCCCCTCGACATCACGGGCGTGGATCTCATCTCGGTCCTCAGCCGCTCCAAGGACGCCCTGCCCGCCGCCCTGGGCACCCTGGCCCTGCCGGCCGAGATGGAGCCGGTGGCTCTACCCGTCGCCAAGGCCAGCGGCGGCAACGGCGTGGTGGCCGACGAACTGCACACCTGGCCCTGGGCCATCCAGGGCCGCCGCATGGGCCTCGAGATCCGGATCACCGACGGGATGGTGATGGGCGCGAGGTTCGGGACGACGCACGTGGAGGGGTGAGGATCAGCGAAAGCCCCTCGAAAGTGCCACCCGGAAACATTGTGGGCACACTATGCGTGAACCCCGCTGCAGGACCCACGCCGTGTCGCCCCTGATCATCCCCGCCTTCCGACGCACCGGGCACGCCCTGCTGGACGTGCACCACGCCGAGGTGCTGGGCTGGGCCAACATCGCCCTGCGCTGCGACAGCGAGGGCGACCGGGGGCGCCTGGAGCAGATCCTGGCCGGGCTCATCGAGACCTTCGAGGCCCAGCACGCCCACGAGGAGCTGGCCATGGAGCGCTGCCGGCACCCTGGGCTGCCGCGTCACCTGGCCGAGCACCGCCGGGTGGTGTCCTCGCTGCGCGCCCTCCACCAGCGCGCCCTGGCGGCGTCGGAGCTGGGGCTGATCGTGGCCGAGCTGCACAGCTTCGTCCAGGCCTGGCTGCGCTACCACGCCCAGGGCTTCGACCGCGATCTGGCCGAGGATCTCGCCGCCGCCTACCCCGGCGCCGAGCACCCGCACCGCTGGGTGCACTGACGGTTCGGGCTACTCGTCCTCGACCGCGGCGGTCCCGATGTACACCGGATCGTTGGGGTCGTTGATGTTGTCCCAGCGGCGGTACAGCTCCACGGTCAGCGGCGTGGTGGTCTCCACGTCGACGCTCAGGTCGATGTCGTAGAGGCAGTCACAGCCAGCGACCGCGCCGGGGTCCATGTCGATGGGCTGGACCAGGATGGAGAGCACGTCGCCCTCGAGCAGGTAGAAGGCCTCGACGTCCTGGGCGCAGCGGAAGTGGGCCTCGGTGTAGGAGACATCCACGGCGTCGATGCCGGGGGTGGCATCCACCATCTCGTTGCTGCCCTCGTAGGGGTCGCCGTCGCACTCGGCCTGGACCAGGCTCGACACGGGCTCCGCGTCCTCCCAGCCTGCGGGCAGGTCCGCGATGAGCTGGCAGCCAGCGGCGAGGGAGGCGAAGAGAACGGCGAGCATGGTGCGGGTCATGGTGAGCTCCGGGGTTCGAGATGCCCGCAGGGGAAGCAAGGGCTGTGCCAAGCATCCCGGACACCGTCGAAGGCGGATTTTCGGTGGGCGGCCGCGGAGCCGCCCCCGGGAATCGCGACACCGAGATCCGGCTGTCGTCTACAACCCCGCCTCGAGCTCCGGCGGCAGCTCGGCCCGCAGTCGCTCGAGATCCAGGGCTGCCTGTTCGGCCAGGGGGTCGCCGGCACGGCGGTAGCAGTCTTCACGGCCTACCAGGTGATCCTCGGTCCAGGGGACCCAGGGCTCGTAGGCCCGGTAGGCGGGCAGGCAGTGCTCGGGCGCCGCCTGCTCCGGGAGCAGGGCCAGGCGCGTGCCCAGGCGCGCCTCGTGCAGGAAGTGCATGGCGAAGGGCTCTTCGAGCACCGCGGCCAGGCGCAGGCCGAGGGCCGCGTCGCGCTCGCCGATGCCCTGGGCGAGCTGCAGGGTGCGCTCGGCGGCCTTGGGCCAGACCCAGGGGTCGCGGCGCAGCAGCAGCAGGGCTTCCTCGACCGAGGTGGCGGCGTCTTCGAGCTGCCCGTCGCGGAGCTGCTGCAGGCCCATCAGGCGCAGGCTCTCCACGGGCTGGTAGCTGGCCAGCCGGGCGATCTCCGGGGCGATCTGCTCGGCGGGTGCGCCCGAGGCCACCAGGCCGGCGCTGACCAGGGCGAGGTCTCCGGGACCCCGCGGCCCCAGCTCCTGCTGGCTCCACAGCTCGAGGGCGCGGGCTTCGTCGCCCTCGGCGTAGGCCCGGCGGGCCTCGCCCCGCAGCTGCCGGTCCGGCGAACCACCCAGGGGCGGCGGCTCGGCGTGACGGGCCATGGCGCGCTGGGCGAGGTTCTCGTCCACCAGCTGCCAGTCCACGTCGCCCTGCACCAGCGGCCGGTTCTGCTGCCGGGTCCGGGCCAGCGCCTTGAGCTCGGCCACCACGTTGGTGCGCACCCGGCCCACGTTGCGGGCGAAGTCGAACTCGATGAGGGTGCGGTCGTCGGTGTTGAGCCGCCCGTTCTCGGCCGCGGCCAGCTCGGAGACCTGATCGGCGTTGGCCACGAAGCCCGAGAACAGGCCCGGGGCGCCGGCCACGCCCCAGATGCGCAGCAGGGCGGTGGCGTAGGGCTCGGTGGCCAGGCGGCCCTCGAGATTGTCGAGATCCCAGACCAGGGGCTGCTTGGAGGCCAGCAGCAGCAGGTCGGTGTTGTAGCCCGTCTCCCAGACCTCGACGTGGGGGTACACCTCGTTCAGCGTGGCCACCACGGTGCGGAAGGTGCCGGCGTCGATCTCGTAGCCCTGGACCCACTGAGCGAGCACCCCGCGCTCCGTGAGCCGCTCGGACACGGCCTCGTAGAACTCGCGGGTGAACAGGCTGCCGACCCCGGCGCGGTAGGGGTTCGACGGCTCGGAGCTGACCAGGTCGTAGCGATCGGGGGAGGTCTGCAGCACCTCGCGGGCGTCGTTGACGATGTGGGTCACCCGCGGGTGGTCCATGACGCCCAGGTTGACCATGTCGCAGCTGCGGGCGGCCTCGAGCACGGTGCCCTCGAGCTCGACGGCGTCCACATGCTCCATCTCGGGCAGGGCGGCGAGCCAGCCGGCGGTGGTGCCGGTGCCCAGGCCGATGACCATCGCCCGCTTGGGCTCGGGGTGGGCCAGGGCCGGGATCAGGCCGAGCATGACGGTGGTCGGGGCGTCCAGGATGGCGTGGCCGTCGGACTTGCCGTGGACCAGCAGCGCGTAGCCGGAGGAGCGCTCGAGCGCGATGCTGCTCTCGACCCCCTCGGCCTCCCAGGCGATGCCCCGGCGCACGCCATGCAGCCAGTCGGTGCGAGCGTTGGCGCTGGACAGCTCCGGCTTCATCCGGCCGGCGCCGACGGGGGTGTGGCGCCAGGCCGCGCTCGGACCCGGCGCGGACAGCAGCAACACGGCCACCAGGCTGACCCCCACCGGCCCCATGGCCGCCAGGGCCCAGTGACGGGTGCTGCGGCGTCCGACCGGCAGCTGCCGGCGGGCGGGCACCAGGGCCACCAGGGCGAGCACCACGAGCACGCCGGCCACCAGCTGCCAGCAGCGGGGGGCGGTGAGCAGGGGGAGCAGCCCGAAGCCGCCCGCCAGGGAGCCGATGATGGCGCCGGCGGTGTTCCAGGCGTAGGCCAGCCCGACCTGGCGCCCCACGCCCTCGCGGCCGCTGCCGAGCAGCGCCACCAGCAGCGGGAACTGGTAGCCGGAGACCAGCGCAGCCGGGAAGACCACGATGCCGCAGAGCAGCGCCCAGGAGCCCACCAGCGCCGGGAAGCCCACCTCGCCGATGGGCCGCAGCAGGATGGCGAACATCACCAGCTGGTCGCCCAGGGCGAAGGGCAGCACCAGCAGGGCGGCCTCGATGGCACAGGTGATGGAGAAGAGGAACAGGGTGGGCCGCTTGGGTCGGGGCCCGAAGCCGTAGGCCAGCCCCCCCAGGCCGATGCCCAGCAGGGCCACCGCCAGGATGAGGCCGAAGGAGTAGGTGGAGCCCCCCAGCAGGGGCGCCAGCATCCGGTACCAGACCAGCTCCATCAGCAGGAACGCGAAGCCCACCAGCCCCGCGGCCACCAGCACGAGCTTGGCGGGGGCGGGCGCGGAGGCGGGATCCGGCGACGCCGCGGGGGCCTCATCGGGCGCCGCGGCCGGTTCCGGCTCGGGATCGGCCGCGGGCCGCTTGGCCAGGGCGATGGCGATCAGGGCCACCACGACGTTCAGGGCGGCCGCGGTCCACAGGGAGGCGCGGGTGCCGAAGGCCTCGAGGGCCACGAAGTTGGCCCAGGTCGCGCCGGCCACGGCGCCGAGGGTGTTGGCCGCGTACAGCAGGCCCATGCGCCGGCGTGCCTTGTCGTGGGAGCGCTCCACCGCGCGGACCGCCGCGGGCAGGGTGCCGCCCATCAGGAAGGTGGGCGCGCCGAGGACCAGCAGCGCCAGCAGCAGCTGCATCACGGTGCTGCCGCCGGAGCCCAGCACCGAGCTGCCCCCGAGCCCGAGGTAGGCGCTCCGCGCCGCCAGCACGAGCAGCGGGCTCGCCGCCGCGAGCAGGGCGATGGCCAGCTCGAGCAGGCCATACATGCGCAGCGGCGAGGCCACGCGGGCCGCCTTGCGGCCCAGGATGATGCCGCCCACGCCCAGGCCGAGCATGAAGATGGCAAGCACCGCCGCCGAAGCCGCGGTGCTGCCGCCGAAGATCATGCGCAGCGCCCGCAGCCACGCCACCTGGTAGACCAGGGCGCAGAAGCCGGAGCCGAGCAACAGGAGCGCGACGCGCAGGGTCATGGAGGCACCCTCTGGTAGGGGCCGACAGGTAACCCGGAATCCCGGTTCAGGGCGCGATGCCGTAGATCTCCACCAGCTGCACGGGCATGAACTCCTGGACCACCCGGCGCTGCACCAGCCCGTGCTCCGACAGCTTGGCCTCGATGATCGGGGAGCAGCTCTCGCCGTCGTCGCGGCGCTCCACGCAGTGGTCGATGATCACGACGACGCCGTCGGGCTTCAGGGTGCGCTTCACCGAGTCCAGGAAGGCCCCGAAGTGGTCCACCTCGACGCCGGTGCTGTCCAGCTCGAGCAGATCCTTGGCGAGCATCTCGCAGAGCACGGCGACGTCCACCGAGCCGGGCTCGAGGCCCAGATCGTCGGGGGTCGACAGCACCGCGTCCAGGTTGTCGTACCCGCCCTGGGCCTTGCGCCAGTCGATGAACTCCACCAGCTGCGGCTCGATCTCCACCGCCAGGACCCGCCCCGTCGGACCCACCGCGTCGGCGAAGGGGAACGCGAACACCCCGATGCCGGCGCCGATGTCGGCCACGGTGGCACCGGGCACGACCCCGATGAGCCGCGAGAACTCGGCGAAGGTGGTGCTCGAGGCCCCCAGGGGCGACCAGTGGCTCAGGCGCTCCTCGCCCTGGTTGACCCAGCGGATGCGGTCGAAGGTCGGGTAGTCGTCGGGGCAGGTGGCCGTGTCCACCACCAGCCCGTCACAGTCGAGCACCACCGGCTCGCGCACGTTGTCCCAGGAGCGATCCAGGAAGCTGTCGGCACCGGGCAGGGGGTTTCCCGCGCGGCTGCGGCCCAGCAGGCAGTTCGAGAGCCCGCCGCAGCTCAGGTAGGGCGCCAAGGCCGCGGGTTCGCGGGTGAAGTAGTACTGCCAGGTGGCCCGCACCTCGGGGCGCATGGCGGCGACCAGCGCCTCGGCGGAGCCCGGCTCCCGCAGCTCGGAGACGTAGGCCTGCAGCATGAGCATGTACGGCTGCCGGGCGATGTCCGGCTCCACCGCGAGGTAGGACCAGGCCTGGTCGAGCAGGGCGGCATCGCCGCTGTCGCTGTAGCTGAGCAACAGCTCCTCGATGGCGTTGGCCACCGGGTGGGTGGGCAGGGGCACGCTCCCCGGCGGGCGGATCTGGCCGGGCTCCGGCGGACCCATCACCCCCGCGGGCACGGCGGGGCGACCGGGTGCGGGCTCGAAGGCCGGCTCGTTGGGGGGCGCGACCTCGGGGGCCGGTCCAGCGGGCGGCTCGGGGGCGGCGCCACAGGCAGCCAGGATCAGGAGCGCAGGAAACGAGCACCGCACGGCGGCCCTCCAGCACGGGTTCACACGCTGAGGACTATGCCGTCGGCCCCGAGCCGGCCCCGTCAGCTGGGATCGAGCTGCACCAGCACCCGGGGCAAGGGCGAGATGCCCGTGGACTGGAAGAGCCCCAGCAGCCAGGTCCCATCGGGCTCGAGCCCAGCGAGGGGTTCATCCCCCTGCAGCGCATCGATCGCGGCGCTGTCACCGTCGGGCACCTCGAGCCACCAGGCCCGGGCACCGGACAGGCCATCGCTGGCCAGGGTCGCGGCCAGGGCGTCGGGCTCCACCGGGAGGTGGAACAGCCCGAGCAGATCGAGGCGGTAGCCGGCGAGGGACCCGCCGCTGGCGTCGGTGTCCAGCTCGGACCAGTCGATGGTGAACGGGACCCCCGCCGGCACAGCCAGCGCCTGCCCGCCGCTGGCCTCGAGGGACAGGCTGGCGCTGTCGTCGTCGATGTCGACCCGGGCGCCCTCCCCCGGCTCGAGGAAGGCGAGGGCCTGCAGCCCACGCCGCTCGCCACCGCTCAGCGTGGCCAGCCAGGTGGCGTCCAGCACGCCGAAGTCGTCCTGCACACGGTAGTCGTGACCGAAGACCTCGAGCTCGGAGAACGAGCAGCCCGCGTCGCTGGTGTCGCAGCTGTAGACGGTGAGCACGTCGGTGGGCGCCAACGCGTCGCTCAACACACCCGCGCCGATCTGGTCGGGATCGAGGCCCGTGAGGGCCCAGAGCTCGAGCTGTTCGGGCACGGCGACCGGCAAGCCCAGCAGATCGACGCTCAGATCCGACCAGGCGATCTCCACGTCGAGGGCGGGATCGGCGGTGTAGACCTGGCCCGTGAGCGCGCCGCCGAGGGACACGGTGCCGCCGTCGCCGCTGAGCAGCACGGGCCCCCCACCGCTGTCTCCCACCGAGGGCTCGCAGGCCCCCAGCGCGAGGACCAGGAGGGCGACGCAGCGGGGATCAGGGGAAGGCCGCGACATGGCTCGTCCCACCGAAGGTGGTGCCCAGCTCGCCGTGCAGGCGCCACACCAGGGCGCCGCTGTGGTCGAACCAGGACAGCCGGCCCAGGCTCCCCCCCGCCACCAGGGTGCCGCCGTCGGCGGTGCGATGGGCCGATCCCATCACGTCCGGGTAGCTGCAGTCGGGCTCCACGCCGATCCAGACCTCGGTGACCGCCATGGCGTCGCGATCGAAGCCGAGCTCCACCGCCTCGCCGCACTCGCCGTCGTCCGAGTGCGCCCGCTGGTTGAAGACCAGGACGGACTCGGTCAGCGCCTGGACGCTGTGGGGCACCTCGATGGTGCCGTGGGTCCCGTCCACCGTGGCGGCCATGCCCCCCATGATCCAGGCCAGCTCGCCGCCAGGGAGATCGAGCCCGACCACCGCGTTGGTGCCGGTGAGCACCACCAGCAGCTGTTCGTGGTGGGGGTCGTAGGACAGGCCCGTGCCGTGGGTCCAGTCGATGGGTTCGGGCTGCCCCTGCTCGACCCTGCTCTCGAGCATGGGCGTGAGCTGCTCGAGCAGGTCCTCGCGGGCCGACCACAGCTGCTCCTGGCTGCCGTCGGGCGCCAGGGCGATCACCGTGTCGCTGTGGAGCAGCACCGGCGCGCCGGCGATCTCGGCCTCGTACTCTTCCCGACCCAGGATGAGGACCGTGCCGTCGGGCAGCTGCGCGAGGTGGTTGTGGGCGCTGGCGACCTCGACCTCGCGGCGCAGCTGGCCGTCGAAGCCGATCTCGAGCACGCGACCCGAGCCGGAGGCGTAGGAGGACGAGTCGAGCAACAGCAGGCCGTCGCCCGCCGGGGTGGTGTCGGCGTAGAAGTAGTAGCTGTCGTTGTCCAGCCACCAGCAGTAGCGCCCATGGGCGTCCACCAGGGCCACGATGGTGGCGCCATCGGTGCCCACAGGGACCAGCGCCCAGCCGCCGGGCTCCGCGTCGCGGTAGTCGGCGTCGAGCTCGAGCACGGGCAGCTCGGCGGGGGGGGCCGGGGTGCTGCGCTGGTGATGATCGGAGCAGCGCTGCTCGCCATCGATCTCACTGACCAAGCGGATCAGGACCTCCGACTGCGCCGGGGCTCCGACGAGCAGGGCGCGGTGCTCGGTCAGCTCGCCCTGGTCCCAGCCGGTGCTCCAGCTCCCGGCGGCCGCCGCGCACGGGACACCCCCCCCGCCCGGGGGGGGGGGGGTGCAGACCGCCGCGCAGACCCGGGGGGGGTGCGGGGGGGCGCTG
>CAYZVO010000246.1:12139-12904 GCA_964481655.1 uncultured Enterobacterales bacterium
GCTCCAGCGCCCGCCGCCCGGGGCTATGGTCACACGACCGCGGCCGGGCTCGGTGGTGGTCCAGACGGCCTCGAAGACCGTGGGGATGTCCGTGGGCTCGATGCTCACATTCTGGAAGTGGTCCAGGTCGAGCACACACCCGCCGTCGGGCTGCAGGCCCGTGTCCATGCTCGGCTCGGGTTCACAGGCCGTCAGCACTGGGGTGATCAGCAGGGCGATGAGGGTGGTGCGCACGTGGCTCCCGAGGTGTGGCGGCAGTATAGGCGGGGTCCCAGCGCACGGCCATGATCCTGCGCAGATCGCGACAGGATGCTGATCTCAGGTTATCTACCCCCTGTCAGATTATATACCGACACCGCCATGTCCAGCCCCCTCCCCGCTCCCGAACTCCTGCCTCTGTTGCTGCTTTCCAGCGCAGGCCTGCTGGCCCACGTCGGCCTCGGCGAGCACGGCCTGGTGCCGGTGGGCCCGGTCCAGTACGCCATGCAGTGGCTGTACGCGGTGCTCGAGCCCACCATCCTGCGAGTGACGGACTGGCTCATCACCCGCCCCTGGATCACCGGGACCCGCCCCGGCCGGGCCTTCCTCCAGCTGCTGGCGCTGTCCAGCCACTACCTGCCCCACGGCGTGGTCCTGACCACCCCCGCCGCCGCGCGCTTCGCCCGCTACATCCAGGAACACGAGGGCCCCCGCGGCGGCCGCCTGGCCGTGGGACCCTGCGTCTGCCAGAAGGCCCTGGACCGCTGGCAGGAGCCCAGCTGCAAG
>CAYZVO010000247.1:0-12816 GCA_964481655.1 uncultured Enterobacterales bacterium
ACCCTCCCCCCAGCGGGGGGAGGGAGCGAGAATGGGTCAACCGAGCATGTCCACGCCACCCACCACCGTGCGCACGAAGCGCTGGACCTCGGCGGGGGTGTTGTAGGCCGAGAAGCTGGCGCGGATGGCGTCGGGGGTGCCCGTGGCCTCGAACCAGGCGTGCACGCACAGCTTGCCGTGGCGCACCAGGATGCCGGAGGACGAGTCGAGCATGCGCGCCAGGCCTTCGCTCTGCATCCCGCGCACGTGGAAGCTGAGGATCCCGCCACGTCGCTCCGGATCGGCCGGGCCCAGGATCTCCACCCGGCCGGCCCGCCGCAGGCCCCGGGTGGCGATGCGGTTGAGCTCCACCACGTGGGCGTGCAGACGCCCCTGCCCGAGCTGCTGCAGCCAGCGCAGCCCCGCCGCGCCACCGACCACGGCCTCGTAGCTGCCCACCCCGGGCTCGAAGCGCTGGGGGACCGGCTCGAAGCGGGCGTCGTCGTAGGTCGCCCGCTCCACCGTGCCGCCACCGACCACCCAGGGCCGCAGGCGCTCGAGCTGCTCCAGCGTACCGAACAGCGCGCCAGCGCCCCCCGGCCCGAAGACCTTGTGGAAGGAGAAGGCGTAGAAGTCCACCCCCAGCGCCGTCACGTCCACCGGGTGGGTGGAGACCGCCTGGGCCCCGTCCACCAGCACCACGGCCCCAGCCTTGTGGGCCAGGCGGGTGATCTCGGCGATGGGCAGGGTGACACCGAAGAGGTTCGAGACGTGGGGCAGGGCCAGCAGCCGCACCCCCACCAGCCGGCGCTCGAGCTCGGCCAGGTCGAGCCCCCGCTCCGGGTCGACCCTCAGGATCCGGTGCACCACCCGACCCTGACGGGCGAGCCGCTGCCAGGGCAGCAGGTTGGAGTTGTGCTCGAGGTCGGTGGTCAGGACCACGTCGCCGTCCCGCCAGGGGAAGCCCGCCGCGACCATGTTGATGGCCTCGGTGGTGGAGCGCACGAAGACGATCTCGCGGGCCTCGGGGGCGCCGAGGAAGGCGCGCACCTGCTCCCGGGCGGCCTCGTAGGCGTCCGAGGTGGCCCGCCCGAAGGCGTGGTTGCTGCGCCCGTGGCAGCCCAGGGGGCCCCGCTGCAGCGCGGCCACGGCCTCGATGACCGGCTCGGGGCGCAGGGTGGTGCAGGCGGAGTCCAGGTAGATGGGCGCCCGCCCGCGGATGCGGTGGCCCAGCGCGGGGAAGGCGTCGCGGACAGCGGGGTCGAGCAGGCTCATGTGGGCTCCGGCTCCCAGGAACAGGAGGCGCCCGGGCCGCCGCCCAGGCCTTCGACGCACATGCGCTCCCGGCGCCAGACCGAGCGCAGGGTGTCCCTGGCGTACTCGATCTGGAAGGGGATCAGCTTGCGGTAGCGGGGCACGGGCACGGCCACCGCGCAGGTGACCCCCAGCCAGCCCAGCTGCAGCCCAGCCAACCCCGCCATGCCGCCGTAGTAGCGCAGCTTGGCGATGGGCCTTCCGTCGCGCTGTTTGTTGCAGCAGCCCATGGCTATTCCTCTCCGTCCGGGAGGCGGGCGGGCACGCCCAGCTCTTCGCAGCGGCGCTGGATGTAGGCCGCCGCCACCACCCGCTTCTCGTCGAGGAAGGCGGCGACCTTGTCCTCGTCGTGGGCGGGGGGCTGATCGAAGAGCAGGAAGGGCATGTAGTACAGCTCCCCCGGGCGGCACTTGGGCTGGACCCGCAGGAAGCGGTCGCGGATGCGCAGGCCCATGCGGAAGCCGCGCTCCCGCAGGCCCTGGATCTCCTGCTCCCGGGGGATGGTGTAGACCGGGGTGGTGAAGCGGATCCCGTGGTCGGCGTACAGCTCGCGGAACATGTAGAGCGACAGCAGGCTCTGCTCGACCATCTCGCCGGTGGAGCTGCTCGAGCCGTCGGCCATCACGGGCACGCCGTGCTCGAGGTTGTAGAGGATCGAGCGGGTGTGCATGGCCAGCTTGCAGCTCAGGCACCACACGAAGCCGGAGCCCCAGCGGCGGTACTCGGCGCGCAGATCGTCCATCAGCAGCATGTCGAACAGGGGCTGGATGGACTCGATCAGGTGGGAGAAGCGCGGCCCGGCGTGCCGCTCGAGCTCGGCCACCCGCTTGGCGGTGCGGTGGATCTTGGTGTGCCCGTAGCCGTTGTTGTAGGACAGCAGGTGCACCCGCTCGAAGCGCTCTGCCAGGGCCAGGGCCGCCGTGGTGGAGTCCACCCCGCCCGAGAACATCAGGCTGACAGCGGGCTGGGTTGGCGAGGACGGGGACACGGGGTCTCATTATCATGCACACCGCGACGGAGGGCGCACAGGGCGCTGTGCTACCCTCCACCTTGTGAGGTGGAAGCATGGCGAACCGGCGCCGTACGATCGCATCCATGCTGGTGCTGGCGCTGGCCGGGATGGGCCAGCTCGCCACCAAGACGGCAGCCGACGACGACTGGCGCTACCCCTGCGACGGCCAGGGGAACTGGGACCCGGCCGAGCCGCTGGTGGTGCACTTCGACCGGGAGGGTCGCCTGGACCCGGACACGCCGGGCCTGCTGGACGGAATCCGGCTGCTCCACCCCGACGGCGGCGAGCTCACGTTGGTGCTGGCCACCCACGACGACGGCTTCGTCACGGTCTGCCCGGTGGGCGGGCTCGAGCCCGAGACCACCTACACCTGGCGCATCGGACCGTTCCACGACAGCTGGAACCACGCCCGACCGCCCCACTGGGCCGGTGAGACCGAGACCTGGTTCAACACGGCCGAGGGCTGGCCCGAGGACCCGATCGCCAACCGGGCGGCGTGCGAGGCGCTGCCCGCGCCGTCGTTCGTGGCCGACCCCTGCGACGACGACACGGGAGGCTAGCCGTGGTGCTGCTGCTCTCCCTCCTTTCGCTGGCGACGCCCTCCTGGGCCCAGGACAACGCCCCGGGCGGCTACCGCTCGAGCCCGGACCTTCCCGTGTCCAGCGTAGCGCTGCGGCCTGCACTGGTGCTGGACCACGAGTGGGCCAACGTCTTCCAGCTGGGCTTCGACGGCCACGCGTACCGCGAGCCCTGGTCCCTGAGCGTCCAGGCCCCCGTCGTGTTCGCGTGGCGCCCCGACGGCAGCTGGAGCGGCGCCGGCGTGGGCCAGGCCCGCATCGGGGCGATGCGCGCGGTGAGCAAGCGGCCTCGCTGGATCGGCGTGGAGGTGTCCATCCCAACAGCACCGCCGGGCATGACGGCCCGCTCGTGGGGCACCCTCGCCCAGGAGGCCCTCTTCGGGGCGGGGGCCCGCGTGAGCTACCAACGGCTGTGGCCGTTGGACAGCCCCATCGACCTGCGCGCCGCGGCGGGCGCCCGCTACTGGTCCAGCTGCCAGCTCGAGACCTGCGCCACCCAGGGCCGGGCGTTCCTGCCCGCTGCCGAGCTCATCGCAGCCCGCTCCTGGATGGTCGCGCCTGGCTGGGCCGTGGTCACCGAGCATGAGCTCACCATCGACGTCGTCTGGAGCACCGCGCGGGTCATGGGTCGCCGGACCCAGCCCATCCAGGATGGCGCGCTGGTCGCGGATCTCGGCCTACAGGTGCCCCTGCCCACCTGGGCCGACGAGCCCACGGTGCAGCTCATCGCCCAGATCCGCTGGTACCCCGACGGCATCATGGTCTCACGACCCGAGCCGCCACCCGAAGAAGACAGCATCGAGTGGGAGGCCCTCGATCCACTCTTGATGCAAGAGTAGTGGTCCCACCTTGACCTCTCATGCAATGTGGCGATCCTAAGCCAAACCCCGTACCCCCTGCGCCATGACCTCCCTGCTGCTCGCTGTGCTCGCTGTCCTGATCGCCTCGGCCCTCGCTTCGGGGACCGAGGCCGCCCTCTTCGCCGTGGGCACCCCCGAGGTGCTCGCCGCGGTGGACAAACGCCGCCGCGGGGCCAAGACCCTGCGCCGGCTGCAACGGGACCTGACCCGGCCGATCATGGCCATCGTCATCTGGAACAACATCGCCAACATCGGCGGCTCGATCCTGGTGGGCAGCCTGGCCGCCAAGCAGCTGGGTTCTGGCTGGCTGGGGGCCTTCTCGGCCCTGCTCACCTTCCTGGTGATCCTGTTCTCCGAGATCATCCCCAAGACCCTGGGTGAGCGCAACGCCCTGACGGTGGGCCTGATGATCGCCCAGCCCGTCACCCTGCTGACCAAGGCCCTGTTCCCCTTCATCGTGCTGGTGGAGCTGCTGGTGCGCCCCATCGCCCCGCCCGCGGACCGCAAGACCTCCGAGGACGAGATCCGCGCCCTGACGCGCCAGGGCGGCCGCGAGGGCGTGATCGAGGCCGACGAGAACGAGCTGATCCAGCGGGTCTTCCGCATGAACGACACCACCGCCGGCATGATCCTGACCCCCATGCCCCAGGTGGACTCCCTCGAGGCCAGCAAGCTTATCGGTGACCTGTCCACCTGGGCCCGGGATGTGACCCACACCCGCATCCCGCTGCACATCGCCGATGACATCACCGAGGTGGTCGGTGTGGTGAACGTGCGCTGGATCCTGCAGGCCCTGGCCGACGGTCGCCAGGACCAGCCCGTCGCCGCGCTGGCCCAGGACCCCTGGTTCGTGCCCTCGAGCATGGCCGTGGACGACCTGCTGCGGGAGTTCCAGACCCGCAAGCAGCACCTGGCGGTGGTGGTCGATGGCCTGGGCACCCTCCAGGGCGTGGTGACCCTCGAGGACGTGCTCGAGGAGCTGGTGGGTGAGATCGAGGACGAGACCGATCTCGAGACCCGCGAGCTGGTGCGCCTCTCCGAGGACATGCTCCTGCTCCAGCCCGAGGCGGACATGGCCGAGGTCGCCGACGCCCTGGGCATCCGCTGCGAGCGCGACGGCCGCATCGCCGAGCTGCTGGTGGAGGATCTGGGGCGCATCCCCAAGGCCCGCGAGCGCATCGAGTGGCAGGGCATGACCGTGGAGATCCTCGAGGCCCGCCGCCACCGCATCACCCTGCTGCGGGTGGAGCGGGCTCCGGACGAGGACGAGGCGTCCTAGAGGACGGAGCGGCATGCACGACACCGGCCTGTTCCTGGAGCTCTCCGCCGTCTTCACCCTGGCCGTCCTGTTGGGGGGCGCCCTGACCACCGTGCGCTTCCCGCCGGTGCTCGCCTACCTGCTCACCGGCGCCATCCTGGGGCCCCGCGCCCTGGGGCTGGTGGACTGGGACGAGGGCGTGCACCTGCTGGCCGAGGGCGGCGTGGCCCTGCTGCTCTTCGCGGTGGGGCTCAAGCTCCCCCTGCGCCGCCTGGCCCAGACCTGGCGGCCCATGATGGCGGCTGGCGGCGTGCAGATCGTGCTGACCACCCTGCTGGGGCTGGCGGTGGCCGTGTCCTGGGGCTGGGGCCTGGCCGCCGCGGTCACCGTGGGCTTCATCCTGGCCCTGTCCTCCACCGCCGTGGTGCTGGAGCTGCTCGAGGAGCGCTCCGAGTCCTCCACCCTGCTGGGGCAGCTGCTGGTGGGCGTGCTGGTGCTGCAGGATCTCGCGGTCGTGCCCATGATGCTGCTCATCGGCGCCATGGCCGGGCCGGGGACCAGCGCCATCGGGATCACCCTCACCCTCGGCAAGGCCCTGGGCATGGTGGTCTTCGTCCTGGCCCTCGGGCGCTGGCTCATCCCCCGGCTGCTGCACCAGGCCGCGCGCACCCGGCGCCGGGAGCTGTTCCTGCTGGCGGTGCTGGCCATCGCCGGCGTGGTGGCCGTGGGCACCGCGAGCGCGGGCCTCTCCCTGGCCCTGGGCGCCTTCCTGGCGGGCATCGCGCTGGCGGAGTCCGACTACGTCCAGCAGATCCTGGGCGACCTCGGCCCCCTGCGGGCCGCGGTCTCCTGCCTGTTCTTCGTGGCCATGGGCATGCTCTTCGACCCGTCCCTGGTCATCGAGAACCCCTGGCTGACCCTCGCGCTGGTCGGTGGCGTGCTGGCCATCAAGCTGATCACCGGCACCGCGGGCCTGCTGGCGGCCGGCCTGCCCCTGGGCAACGCCGCCCACGGGGGGCTGACCATGGCCCAGGTGGGCGAGTTCTCCTTCGTGCTGGCCACCGTGGCCGCCGGCGCCGGCGTCATCGACGCCCGGGAGCTGGGCCTCTTCACCGTCGCCTCGGTGATCACCATGGTGCTCACCCCCCTGTCGGTGCAGCTGATGCCGCGATCCCGGTCCACCTGGAAGGTCTGGCGTCGGGTGGAGCGCCGCGCCTGCCTCGAGGGCTGCCCCGAGGACGACGAGCCCGTCAGCGCCGACCGGGTGCTGGTGGCCGGCTTCGGCCACGGCGGCCGCATCCTGGTGGAGGCCCTCGAGGATCGTGGCGTACAGACCACCATCATCGAGACCAACCCCGACACCGTGGTCCACGAGCGAGCTCGCGGTCGCACGGTGGTCTTCGGCGACGCCACGGACCCCGAGGTCTTGAAGCACGCCGGCCTGATGAACGCCCGGGCCATGGTCGTGGTCATCTCCGATCACGAAGCCGCCCACCGCACCGCGGCCACCGCCAGCGGGCTGCGGCCCGAGCTGCCCGTGGTGCTGCGCACCCGCTGGGCCCGCGACAACAAGGCCGACGCCATCGCCGGCCCGGTGCTGGTGGTCAGCGAAGAGGCCGTGGGCGCCGAAGAGGTCACCCGCCAGGCCATCGGCCTGCTCGAGGACCGCGGCGCAGCGAAGTAGCCGGGTCAGCGACGGCGGAGCAGGACCACGGTGCCGAGCACGCCCGCCAGCAGGGAGCTGCCGATGATGCCCAGCTTGGCCGTGTCCAGCAGCGCGGGGTCGGCGAAGGCCAGCCCGGCCACGAAGATGCTCATGGTGAAGCCGATGCCGCCGAGCATCCCCACCCCGATGACGTCCCGCCAACCAGCGCCCTCGGGCAGCTGACCCCAGCCCAGGCGCACGGCCAGCCACGAAAACGCCGGGATGCCGACGCTCTTGCCCACCACCAGGCCCGCGGCCGTGCCGAGGGCCACCGGGTGCAGCAGCTCGATCTCGGTCCCCAGCACCGTGACCCCGGCGTTGGCCAGGGCGAAGACGGGCAGCACCAGCCAGCTCACCCAGGGATGCAGGGTGTGCTCCAGGTGCACCAGGGGGCTGTGGTCGTCGTCCTCTTCCCCGTGTAGCGGCACCGCCAGGGCCAGCAGCACGCCGGCGATGGTGGCGTGCACTCCGCTCTTCAGCACCGCCACCCACAGGGCCGCCCCCACCAGCAGGTAGAGGCCCAGGTTCTGGACGCGCAGCCGGTTGAGCACCAGCAGCAGCGCCCCGAAGCCCGCGGCGATGAGCAGCGCCGTGAGGGAGAGCTTCGAGGTGTAGAACAGGGCGATCACCGTGACCGCGCCGATGTCGTCGGCCACCGCCAGGGCGGCCAGGAAGACCTTGAGGCTGGCGGGCACCCGGTCCCCCAGCAGCGCCAGCACCCCCAGGGCGAAGGCGATGTCGGTGGCCATGGGGATGGCCCAGCCCGCCTGGCCCTCGCCCCCGAGGTTGAGCACCACGTACAGCAGCGCCGGCACCACCATGCCGCCGATGGCGGCGGCCACCGGCAACGCCGCCTTCTGCATCGACGACAGCTCACCCTGCGCGATCTCCCGCTTGACCTCGAGGCCCACCATCAGGAAGAACAGCGCCATCAGGCCGTCGTTGATCCACAGGATCAGCGGCTTGTGCAGGCCAGCGGCGCCGATCTCGACGGCCACAGGCGTCGCCAGCAGGGCGCTGTAGGCGTCGGCCCAGGGCGAGTTGGCCCAGACGAAGGCCGCAGCCGCGGCGACCATGAGCGCCACGCCCGGCGCGGCGGGATTGCGGAAGAGCTCTCGGAGCCCTCCCATGGGCAGGGTGCTGGTGGACGTCGCCACGACGATCACCTCGGGGTGCGGGGTTGTCCGAACACTCTCCACCCCTCACACCGCGACCAGGTCCCCGCCTGTGAGCCACCTCGCGCAAAGCCGCGAAGTGGCGATGTCCCCCGCGCAGCGGGCCCCCCCCGGGGGGGGGGGCGGCCCGCGCGCCCCCCCCCCCCCCGGGGGGCGCTTCTCCTACTTCAGGCCGACCCTGAAGCCGCTTCCAGCCTTCTGGAAGACCAGCTTGTGCTCACGGGCCAGCCAACCGAGGGCGTAGCCGACGTCGGCCTGGCGGAGCTGCAGCTCCTTTCCGATGGCCGTGGGGGACCGTGGCTCGCTGCCCTCGAGCAGCCTGTAGACACGTCCTGCGTTCTCACCGATGGTGTTGTTCAGCATGGTGGTCAGACTCCCTGGGATCGCCACCCGAAACGGCGGGTATCAGGCGACCCGACTGGGTTGAACGCCGCCCGGACCACTCTGGTCCGCGGCGGGCGCGCGAACGGTAGTACAGCCGGATTCGAAACGCAACTCAGAGCAGAGTCACGCCCCCGAACCAGCAAGGGTCACGACAGAACTCCAAGACCGGGCCGACCGCAGCGGGCGGGCGACCGCCGACCAGGAGCGCCGGGCTGGATCGTGGCGCCCCGACGCAGGCGTCACCGGCGAGCGGAGGCCGCGCCAGGGCCGGGGCTGCAGCGGTGTCTCCGGCGCCGCCCACCTGACCACCGACGCCGCGGGCGAAGGGTGGCCGCCGCGTAGCGTTCGATCGGGCACGGGCACGAGGGTTGGTCCTCTCACCCCGCCATCGACGTCACCGGCAAGCGGAGGCCGCGCCAGGGCCGGGGCTGCAGCGGTGTCTCCGGCGCCTCCACCGATGGGCCCTCCACCGAGCCTCGACCAGGGCGCGCCGCGGAAGCCCGGCCCGCCCGGCAGGCCGAAGCGCGGCCCCCGCCAACGCCCCACCAACACAGGCCACCAGCGACCCGCGACCCACGACCCACAGTTTCGAACTGCCGCGCGCCTACAAATGGCCCCCCTGCGCCCCAGGGTCGGGAGTTGCAGGCGCTTTGGCGCCCAGAACCGCCTGCAAGTGGCCCCCCTGCGCCCCAGGGTCGGGAGTTGCAGGCGCTTTGGCGCCGCAGACCGCCTGCAAGTGGCCACCCTGCGCGCCAGGGTCGGGAGTTGCAGGCGCTCAGGTGCCCTGGAGCCCGGAGCCCCAGCCGCGCAGTCTCAGCCTTCGAAGCTGCGCTCGAAGAGCGCCTCGATGGCCGCGCGGCCGCCGTCGCTCAGGTAGCGGGTCCCGGTGGCGCCGATGCTGGTGGTCTCGATGACCGGCTCGCCGGCGACCCAGGCCTCGCCGCTCCAGGCGTGCCAGGCGTCGCGCTGCTGGCAGTAGACCCAGACGGTCTTGTTCCAGCGCTTGGCCAGCTCCACAGACCAGCCGGTGCCGCCGGTGACCGTGCCGTCGTCCTGGATCTCGCCCACCACGAACAGCTGCTTGACCTGGCTGACC
The DNA here is from genome assembly GCA_964481655.1 of uncultured Enterobacterales bacterium. GTDB lineage: Bacteria > Myxococcota_A > UBA796 > UBA796 > JAFGLY01 > CALDOK01. The sequence continues at coordinate 9,362 of CAYZVO010000247.1, forward strand.
AGGTGCCACTGGACCTGGAGGATGCGGGCGATGGGGCCGCCCTTCTTCCACTCGCGCACCAGGTGCTTGTTCACGTAGAGCATGGACACGGCCCCGCGGGACAGCTCCTTCTCGGTGAGCGTGCGGGCACCGCGGGTGCGCTCCTGCTGGTGGCCGTCGAAGGTCAGGTTGACCTCGGCCAGGCCCCAGCGCTTGGCGGCCTCGCCGAAGGCGCACTCCGCGCCGGTGCCGCCACCGGAGACCAGGGTCACGGTGCGGGGAGCGGGGGACGGCGCCACGAGGGGCTTGGCCACGGGGCCACCGCCCTTGACCAGCATGGTCACGGGGTCCAGTCGCAAGGGCGCGCCGTCATGGATCTCGGCGCCGCCCGCACGGAGGGCGGACAGCTCGAGCTCGCGGCCCCGGGGCTCGAGGACCACGGCGGTGTCGAACACGCCGGCCGCGGCGGCGGGGGTCGGCCCGCTGCTGCGGTGGGTGCGCAGGGCGCACCAGATGCGGATGTCGGCGTCGGCGGCGACGGCCTTCCAGGCCGCGGCGTCCAGCTCGGAGGCCTCCATGGGGCCGTCGATGATCACCACGGCGGGCCGGATGTCCATCACCTCGTCCAGGGTGGCCAGCAGGCGGCGCAGGCGGTCGGGGGAGAAGCCACCGGAGAGGAAGCTGTGCACCACCCGGTTGCGCTCCACCTCGGCCTCGACGGCGGCGTCGCTGCCGCCGCCTTGCAGCAGGGAGAGGATCTCCTGGTAGTGGCTGCGCACCTCGGCCGCCTGCCGGTGCAGGGAGACGTGCAGCACCTCGGCGCCACGGATGAGGTGGCTGATGGCCACGTGGACCAGGAAGGTGCTCTTGCCGACGCCGGCGCGGGCCATCACCACACCGAGCTGGCCGGGGGCGAGGCCACCGCGGATGGCGGCGGAGAGGGCGCTCATGGGGCTCGCTTCGAAGAGGTCGCGGGTCATGGGTTGCTCCTGCGGCTAGCGGCGCTGCTTGCGCTCGGCGTACTCGGCGATGACGTCGTCCTGCATGCCCTTGGGGACCTGGGCGTAGCGGGCGAACTCCATGGTGAACTCGGCGGTGCCCTGGGTGGCGGACCTCAGGGTGGTGGCGTAGCCGAACATCTCGGCCAGGGGAACCTCGGCGTCCACCTGGCAGGTCTCGTCCAGCTCGTTCACGCCCTCGATCATGCCGCGGCGCTGCATGAGGGTGGAGACCATGGCGCCGTGGAACTCGCTGGGGCCTTCGACCTGCACCTTCATGATGGGCTCGAGGATGATGGGGGCGGCCCGCATGTACGAGTCCCGCCAGGCGCCGCGGCAGGCCTCGCGGAAGGCCACCTCGGAGCTGTCGACGCTGTGGGCCTTGCCGTCGTCCAGGACCACGCGGACCTGGGTGACGGGGGCCTCGACCAGCATGCCCTTCTCCATGATGCCGCGGAAGGCCTTGTCGCAGGGGGCGATGAACTCCCGGGGGATGACGCCGCCGTAGATCTTGTCCACGAACTCGTACTCCCCCTCATCGAGGGGCTCGATCCAGCCGGCCACGCGGGCGAACTGGCCCGAGCCGCCGGTCTGCTTCTTGTGGGTGTAGTCGAAGTCGGCGCGGCGGGAGATGGCCTCGCGGTAGGCCACCAGCGGGGGGCTGGTCTCCACCGCGGCGTTGTACTCCCGCTTCATGCGCTCGACGTAGACGTCCAGCTGCAGCTCGCCCATGCCCGAGATGACCGTCTCGCCGGTCTCGGGGTCGGTGCGCACGCGGAAGGTGGGGTCTTCCTTGGTGAAGCGCGCCAGGGCCTTGGCCATGTTGACCTGGGCCTTGGTGTCCTTGGGGGTGATGGACAGGCCGATCACCGCGTCGGGCACCTCGATGTCGGTCATGGCCAGCTTGACGGTGCCGTCGGTGAAGGTGTCGCCGGAGTAGCAGTCCACCCCGAACACCGCGACGATGTCGCCCGCGCCCGCCTCATCGATGTCCTCCATCTCCGAGGCGTGCATGCGGACCAGCCGGCCGATCTTGACCTTCTTGTTGCCGCGCAGGTTGAACATGGTGTCCCCCCGGCGCATGGTGCCCTGGTAGATGCGCATGTAGGTGAGCTGCCCGTAGCGGCCCTCCTCGAGCTTGAACGCCAGGGCGATGAGGGCCGCCTCGGCGTCCGAGGGGACCTCGACCTCGACCTTCTCGCCGTCGCCGCTGCGCTCGATGTCGATGGCGCGGTTGCTCACGTCGGTGGGGGCCGGCATCCAGCGCACCACCGCGTCGAGCAGGGGCTGCACGCCGCGGTTCTTGTAGGCCGAGCCCATCAGCACCGGGGTGATCTGCTGGGCGATGGTGGCTTCGCGGATGGCCGTGTGGATGTCGTCGGGGGTGACGGTCTCCTCGAGCACCGCCTCCATCAGCTCGTCGGAGAACATGGAGACCACGTCCAGCAGGATCTCCCGGTACTCCTCGGCCTTGTCGGCGAGCTCGGCCGGGATCTGTTCGACCCGGAGGGTCTGTCCCTGGGCGCCGTCGAAGTAGATGGCCTTCATCTCCACCAGGTCCACCACGCCCTGGTGATCGCCCTCGAGCCCGATGGGGATCTGGGTCATCACCGAGTTGTGGCCGAGCTTCTCGCGGAGCTGGTCGCAGACGCGGAAGGGGTTGGCCCCCTGGCGGTCGCACTTGTTCACGAAGGCGATGCGCGGCACGTCGTAGCGCTTCATCTGCCGGTCCACCGTGATGGACTGGGACTGCACACCCGAGACCGAGCAGAGCACCAGGACGGCACCGTCGAGCACGCGCAGGGCCCGCTCCACCTCGATGGTGAAGTCGATGTGCCCGGGGGTGTCGATGATGTTGACGTGGTGGCCCTGCCACTGGCAGTGGGTGGCGGCGGACTGGATGGTGATCCCGCGCTCGCGCTCGAGCTCCATGAAGTCCATCTTGGCGCCCACACCGTCCTTGCCGCGCACATCGTGGATGGCGTGGATGCGGTCGGTGTAGAACAGGATGCGCTCGGACAAGGTGGTCTTGCCCGAGTCGATGTGCGCGCTGATCCCGATGTTGCGGAACAGAGAGAGGTCGGTGGTCATGGTGTCATCCCGCCAACCAGGATGGGGTCCCCGGGTGGCCGGCGCTACTACCGGGGTGGAGGGGTGGTGTCGAGGCTCAGGACAGTTTGATGTGCGTCCCGTCGCAGCGGGGGTAGCGGGCGCTGCGACCACAGACGCAGTCCATCAGGCCCTAGCCAGCCAGGATCCGCTCGGTGTAGCGGTCGATGCGGGCCCGCCGCTCGGGCACGGGCTCGGCCCGCAGGCCGGCGCGCTCGGCCTGGATGGCCTGAGTGATGAGCGCTTCGAGCTAGTACATCGCCCCAGGGATTGTGACCGGGTGCCGGGGGGGGGGGGGGGGGGGGGGGGGCGGGGGGGCCGGCGGCCGGGGGGGGCGCGGGGCCCCGCGCGGCGGGGCGGGGCCGCGGC
>CAYZVO010000248.1:0-12792 GCA_964481655.1 uncultured Enterobacterales bacterium
GCGGGCATGGACCGCTACTTCCAGATCGTGAAGTGCTTCCGGGACGAGGACCTGCGCGCCGACCGCCAGCCCGAGTTCACCCAGATCGACATCGAGATGAGCTTCGCCACCCGCGAGGTCGTCATCGAGCTGGCCGAGGGCGTGGCCCGGGCCATGTGGAAGCGCGTGCTGGGCTACGACATCCCCGCCATCCCCCGCATGACCTACGCCGAGGCCATGGCCCGCTACGGTCGTGACGCCCCGGACACCCGCTTCGGCCTCGAGCACGTCGACATCCTGCCCGCGGTGAAGGACACCGAGTTCCGGGTCATCTCCGGCTCGCTGGCTGGCGGCGGCATCTGCAAGGCCATCCGGGTCCCCGGCGGCGCCCAGGGCTCCTCCCGCAAGGTGCTCGACGGCTGGACCGAGTTCGTCCGCCGCTACGGCATGGGCGGGCTGCTGTGGGGCAAGGTGGCCGAGGGCAAGTGGGCCGGCCCCCTGGGCCGCCTCTCCGAGCCCGAGAAGGCCGCCGTGCTCGAGCTGACCGGCGCCGAGATCGGCGACCTGCTGCTGGTGGGCGCGGGCGACGCCCGCACCGTCAACGCCGGCCTGGGCAACCTGCGGGTGCAGGTGGCCAAGGATCGCGGGCTGATCCCCGAGGGCACCTTCTCCTTCCTGTGGGTCACCGACTTCCCGGCCTTCGAGCACGACGAAGACGAGGACCGCTTCGTGGCGGTGCATCACCCCTTCACCGCCCCGGCCCCCGAGCACGTGCACCTGTTCGACACCCCCGAGCGGCTGGGTGAGGTCAGCTCCGACGCCTACGACCTGGTCTGCAACGGCTACGAGATCGGCGGCGGCAGCATCCGTATCCACGACCCCGTCCTGCAGGCCAAGGTCTTCGCGGCCCTGGGCATCAGCGACGAGGAGGCCGAGGAGAAGTTCGGCTTCCTGCTCGACGCCCTGGCCTACGGCGCCCCGCCCCACGGCGGGCTGGCCTTCGGCTTCGACCGCTGCGCCATGCTGCTGTGCGGCACGGACAACATCCGCGACGTCATCGCCTTCCCCAAGACCACCTCCGCCCAGTGCCTGATGTCCGGCGCCCCGGCGGGCGTGCCGGAGAAGAGCCTGGGCGAGCTGCACGTGCGCAATACTGACTAGTCCACCCGCACCCCGTCGAAGCTGCCCTCGAGCCAGTACGACGAGGCGTCCTCGTAGTAGGTCAGCTGGATCAGCTCGTCGTCGACGCTGCCCACCAGGGTGATGTCCACGTCTTCGCCGCCCCAGCTCCCCACGGTGACAGACCAGGTGCCCTCGAAGTCGGGGCCCTCGGCCCAGCCGGTGACCTCGCCCTCGAGATCGCTCCACTGCGACTCGCACAGGGCCCAGCCTTCGGCCTCGCCGTCGGGGGTGATGTCGATCTCCATCCAGCCCGCGCACTTCATGCTGTGCCAGTCGGTGCCGATCACACCGTCCACCACGCCCTCGTAGAGCCCGTAGGGGTCAGCGTCTGCGTCGCTGTCGGCGTCGGCGTCGGCGTCGGCGTCCGTGTCGCTGTCGGCGTCGGCGTCGGCGTCGGTGTCGGTCTCACCTGTGTCGATGGGTGTGTCACTGTCCAGCGGCTCGCTGTCCTCGGGCTCGTCGCAGTCGGGGGAGCCGGCGCACTCGTCGTCGTCGCAGTCGAACAGGCCGTCCAGATCGTTGTCGGCGCCGTCGCTGCACTCACCGGCGTCGTCGCCTTCTCGCTCGCGATTGCACAGGCCCAGGCAGCCCAACGCGAAGACCAGGCTGATAGCGGTGAGGATGCGGAGGGGGGGATGTCTCATCGGGGCTCCGGTGTCGAAGCGGCGCGCACCGAGGATAGCACCCCCTCCGCGTCTCTCACGGCATGAAGTCGTACAGGTCCTCGACGGGTGTGCTGCGCCCCAGCTCCCAGACCAGGCCGCCGCCGCTGAAGTCGAGGTCCCAGACCACAGCGCCGTCCGGGGTGACCTCGCGGATGCGCTGGCCCTCGCCGTAGTTGTGCAGGGTGTTGCCCCCGGGCAGGCGCCACGCCTCGCCCATGGTCTCGCCGTGCACCGCCTCGCTGCCGCGGAAGCTCCACACCTGGCGCAGGGTCTGGTTCGCGTCGTCCAGCTCGTACTCGCGCACCACCAGCTCGTCGTCCTCGTCGGCCACGTAGCTGGAGACCAGCAGGGTGCCGTCGTCGGTGTAGTACGCGCCGTGCTGCCACCAGAAGGCGGAGGAGGGGGGATCGAAGGCCCAGGAGCCGGGGTGGTGCCCGAACTGCCGCAGGGCCTGGCCCGTGTCGAGATCGACCTCGAGCACGGTGTCGTGGGAGTACAGGGACCACAGCAGGCTGCCGCCGTCGGGGCTGGTGCGGATGGTGTTGGAGCCGCAGTAGCCCTTGCCGTCGTAGTCCCCGCCCAGCAGCTCGCGGCAGGAGGCGATGGTCTCCTGGCGGCCGTCGGGCGTGAGGCGCTCGAGGGTCTCGTCGTCGCCGCCCATGGCGGCCCACACGATGGACCCGTCGGGCAGCTCGTTGAAGGGGTGGTGCAGGCCCGCGGTGTCGTGGGTGGCGATCACGGTGCCGTCGATGGCCATGCGCTGCACGGTGGAGCGCTCCCCGCCGTCGAACAGGGCCCAGAACGAGCCGTGGTCGACGAGGATCTCGGTGCCGTCAGCGGAGGGCTGGGGCTGCAGGGTCGAGCGCATCAGGGGGGTCTCGGCGGCCCAGACCACCTCGCCCTGGCGATCGATGATGACGGTCCAGTCGTAGACACCGGCCAGCAGGTAGGGCCGATCGGCGTCGTAGCGCGCCGGGTCGGCGCTCATGAGCTCGCCCTTGGGGATGCCGCCCGGCAGCTTGTCGGTCGAGATGGTCACGGCGTCGCTGGTGGCTGTGCCCGTCTCGCCGGTCTGCACCAGCTGGAGGCTGACGTCGGCGCCGTAGGGCACCCCCAGCAGCAGCTGGTCCTGGGCGCCTTCCTCGAGAGCGCGCTCGGGGCTGCGCATCCAGGTGCTCCCGTCGGCGCTGTACTCCACCCAGCCCTCGTTGGCCTCGAGCTGCTGCCAGGAGACGACCACGATGCTGCCGTGGTCGTCGTGGATGGTGGCGCTGATGTCGCTGACCCGCTCGCTCAGATCGCCGGGGTCCACCTCGACGGTCTTGTCGCAGCCGATGGGCCAGGCGATCATCAGGGCCAGCACGGAGAGGGCGCGGGGATGGGGCTGTCGCTGCATGGGACCTCCATGATGGCCCGGAACGGGTCGGTCCGCTCGACCATCTGCGGGTGGAACGGAGGGACGCCGCCGGGCGGGGCGCGCTTCTGGATTCGTTGACACCAGGTGACACATGGGGCGCCCCCAGCCCGCGGGCGCTGGCGTTCCAAGAGTGGTCGATCCACTCGGCCAGGAGGTGGACATGGTCGCGTTCCTGCTCGCACTCGGCACGCTGCTGCTGTACTCGCTGGCCCCCGATGACGACAACGTCCCCTCGCGGGAGCGTCAGCGGAGGAAGCGATGATCGGCTCGCTGCTGCTCGTGGCCGCCACCGCCGGCGCCGCCGAGCTGCCGCTGACGGTCTTCGACGCCCCCTACCACCTGCAGGGCCCCGGGTTCGGGATGCCGGTCTCCCTGGAGATGGCCTACTCCACCCACCGGCTGAGCCTGCTGGGCACCGAGGCGGCCCTGCGTTGGGCCCTGCCCGAGCGGCCGCTGGTGCGGGACGCCCTGGGCCTCGGCGTGGCCACGGGGCTGGCGCAGCTGGGGTTCACCACCTGGATGCACGAGGAGTGGCACCGGGCCCCCATGAGCCAGCACGGCATCCACAACCAGAACAGCTACCACGACCCATCGACCTGGGAGTCGGCCGCGGCGGGGGTGCACCTTGTGGCCGACGACGACCTGGTGTGGTTGAAGGCCGAGCATCCTGCGGATCTCGTCCGCGCCCACACCGCGGGCATGGAGGGGGAGCACGAGCTGGTGCGCTTCGCCGGCGATCGGCTCATCCGCGAGGCCGATCGGCCCATCGTGGGCCCCCTGCGCACGGCCGGCTCATGGATGACCCCGGCGCTGCTCACCGCCGAGCTGGACAACTTGACCTACATGATCTACTGCGGCCCACCCTCGGACGAGCCCCCCAGCGACGAACACGAACCCCGGGAGGCCTACCGCGACTTCACCGGCTGGGACGGCACCGCCTGGGCCTACGATCTGGTGCTGCCTGACGAGCCCTACGAAGACCGCGGCGTCCACCCCAGCGGCGACGGCATCGACCGCTACCGTATCTGGAGCGATCTGCCCGAGGAGGGCCAGCAGGTGCTCACCCGCTACACGCGCCTGTACTGGCTGAACCTGGTCAACCCGGACCTGCTGGGCGTCAACGCCTTCGCGGTGGGCCCCTACCGCATGAACGGCGCCCTGGACGTGATCTGGACCGCCTGGGGCTACCGGGTGGGCACCCGGGGTCGCCTGCTGACGGGCGATGTGCTCTGGACCAGCGAGCTGGGTGTGGGCGTCAACCGCGAGCTGACCCTGCCCTACGCCTCCGTGGGCGCCCAGGGCATCCCCGTGAGCGAACGGCTGGACCTCGATCTGGAGCTGTCCGCCTGGATGCAGCCGGATCAGCTGCGCTGGGACGACACTCAGGCGGCGCCCGGCGGCGGCGTGGAGCTGGGCCTGCGCTACGCCCTGCGGCCCTGGGCGGCCCTGCGCCTCGAGGGCCTGGCCAAGACCCGGGGGCAGATGCTCGGCGAGGTCGAGCTGGGGCCCGGCGTGGCCGGGCGGCTGGGGGTGGACCTCACCCTGTAGGCGTCCTGGCGGGCTACAGGATCGAGCGATGATCCGTTCCTTCGCCGACTACCTGATCGCCATCGCCGACGCGACCCGCACGTTGCTGACCGCGCCGGGGGTGCAGCGCTGGCGGCGGCTGCGCTTCCTGCTGCTGTTCGTGCTGGTCTTCCCGGGCATCTTCGTGACCAGCCAGCTCTGCATGGCCCTGGACCACCTGCTCTTCCCCGGGTTCCGGGCGGTGGTCGTGCGCCGGCCCATCTTCATCGTGGGGCAGCCCCGCACGGGCACCACCTACCTGTTCCGGACCATGGCCAAGGACAGCGGAGCCTTCACCAGCTTCCGCTTCATCGACTTCCTGTTCCCCTCCATCCTCCAGAAGAAGCTGGCGGCCATCGTGGCGGCCCTGGACCGGGCCATCGGCGCCCCGGGGCTGCGGCTGCTGCAGCGCATCGACGAGGCCTTCCTGCCGGACTTCGCCCAGATCCATCGGGTGGGGATCCTGGAGCCCGAAGAGGACGAGTACCTGCTGTACCACAGCATGTGCTCGGGCACGCTGTGGCTGCTCTTCCCCTCGGTGCAGCGCTTCCGCCGCCTGCTGTTCCTGGACACCGAGGCCGATCCGGCCGAGCAGCGGCGGGTGATGGCCCGCTACCGGGCCCTGGCCCAGCGCCACCTGTACCACCGCGGCCCCGAGACCACCCTGCTGTCCAAGAACCCCTGGTTCACGGGCAAGATCCAGAGCCTCGAGCGCGCCTTCCCCGACGCCCGCTTCGCCAAGCTCGAGCGCACCCCGATGCAGGCCATCCCCTCGGCCGCCAGCATGATGCACTTCTCCTGGCACAACACCGGGGCCGTGCCCCCCGATGTGCAGGACATGGAGCGGGTGTTGGCCATCTACGCCCACTACGACACCCACGCCCGGGCCTGCTTCGCCGCCATGGACCCTGCGCGGACCCACACGGTCTACTACCGGGACTTCGTGCTCGATCCCCAGGCCGCCATCGAGCGCCTCTGCGGCGGGCTGGACGTCCCGGGCTCACCGGCCCTGGCCGCCGTGCTGGCTCAGGAGCGCGCCAAGCAGCGCACCCGGCGCTCGAAGCACCGCTACACACTGGCCGACTTCGGCCTGACCGAGGACGATGTGCGGGTGCGTTTCCCGGAGGCGGTGGCCGCGGCGGATCAGCGCGACTCGTAGACCTGCCGGCGGGGCAGCTCCAGCGCCGTGAGGAATCCCCCGGGCTTTCCGGCTCCCGTGTCCACCAGGTAGGCGGAGCGGCCGGCCCAGAACAGGTCCTCGTGGTCGTCCACGGTGTAGCGGGACAGCTCCTGGGGCAGGGTCCGGGTCACCGTGTGGCCGCAGACGACCTTCTTCCCGACGTACTCGGTGAAGAAGCGCTGGTCGCGGTCCCAGATGAGCTTGTCCCGCTCCTGGACCTCGGAAGGATGCTGCCAGCGTCCGTCCTCGCCCATGGGCAGGCCGGCGTGCACGTAGATGGCGTGGTCGTCCTCGTACCAGTGGGACATGCTCTGGAACCAGTGGGGCACCCAGCAGGGGAAGAAGCCGCCGGTGTGCACCAGGCCGAAGACGTCTTCGTCGGGCGGGCGCTCGGGCCAGCGGCGGATCCAGCTCTCGGCGCACTCGTAGCAGCCGTTGGAGCGGGGCCTGGTGTAGCCGGGCCAGCCCTGCTGCCGCAGGACCTTCAGCCAGGCCTCCTCGTGGTTGCCCCGCAGGAACACCAGCTTCGCGGGGGTGAGCTTGGGCAGGCCGAAGCGCAGGAAGTCCACCACACCGGCCGAGTCGGGGCCGCGGTCGATGTAGTCCCCGAGGAAGACCAGCGTGTCCTGGGGATCGAGGCTCGGCAGGCGGCTCAACAGGATGCGCAGGGCGCGCAGGTCTCCGTGGATGTCGCCGATGGCGAAGCTGCGGTGGGCCATGGGTGCTCCTGATCCAGGGGGATCATCTTCGCACAGTGAGGCCCGTTGGGGTCGAGAGGGGGTCACAGGGGTGGTGCCCTGGGCCCTCGTCGATAGGTTGGGCTCGTCACCGGAGATCGAATGTTCACCCTTCGTCAGCTCGCCGTCTGTGGTGCCCTGGGCGCCGTGGCCATCGTGGCGCTCGGTAGCGAGGCCCCCAGCAGCGGCGCCACCGCCGGCACCAAGGACGCCTGTGCCCCCTGGTCGGGCAGCGGCTCCCCGGCTGCCAGCATCGAGGAGCTGTTCGACAGCGCCAAGTTCGAGGGCATCGGCCGCGGCCTGGGCATGAAGGTCAAGTGCCACCAGGCCCAGGATCGTTTCGGGAACAAGAGCCTGGACTGCGATCTCGAGGACGGCCGCTGGTCGTTCGACGTCGAGGTCGAGTACTTTCAGCGCGAGGAAGAGGCGGCGGCGCGGGCTGGAGATCCCTGGGTCCGCGCAGCCTACGCCCGGCAGGGCCACTGGGTCCTCGAGGTCGAGGTGGAACACGGCCCGTGCGCCCAGGCCGTGCTCGACCTGCTGCTGCCGAAGAACCAGTCCCTGGTGGGCGTCACCCAGGCCCAGCTCACCAGCGTCATGGAGCGCGAGGGCTGGAGCTTTGGGGAGACCGGCTGCGAGCTGGTGACCTTCGAGGGTGAGCGCCTGATGGACTGCTACCTGGTCATCGGCCCCGCGCTCACGGCGGACCTCTCCCTGTCCTACCAGCTCGCCGGTGGCGCCGAGGTGGACGAGACCCGCACCCTCGACAACGCCTGGGCGTTCCTGAAGCAGGCCCACGGCGACGCCAGCTGCGGCGTCCATGACGGCGACTCGGCCAGGGCGATGCTCGGGGTGTTGTTCGGGGGGTAGGGCGCCCGCGAGCCCCCCATCAATACAGCGACCCCTCCCGGGTCGCGAAGGCGAAGGTCCAGCCGCTCGGTCCGTTCAGCCGCCAGGCCAGCTGGCCGTCGGGGGTGGCCTCGTCCAGCTGCCCGTTGGTGGACAGCACGAGGGTGCGGTTGCCGTTGTCCTCGACGGTGGCGTTGCCCAGGTAGCCGCAGACCAGGCAGTCCTCGGTGTGGTAGCTGGCGACCAGGGCGGCGGTCCAGGTGTCGGTGTCCAGGCTGTACTCGGAGACCCCCGCGCAGCCCTCGGTGGTCTCCGCGCCCGGGTCGAAGATAACCAACCCCCGGGGGCCCGGCCCGGCGCGGTGGGGGTTGAAGCGGATGGGCGCGTCGCTCGAGAACGATCCGCTGGAGCCCAGGATCCAGCTCGTCTCCCCGCTGGCGCGCTCCACACGGAGGGCCAGGGCCTGGGTGCGGGAGGTGACGTAGTAGGCGCCTTCGTCGTGGGCGTAGTGCAGGTGGTTGAGGTGGACCCAGGTCTCCGCCGGGGTCTGCCAGCCGGGGTTGCTGTCCCAGCTCTGCTCCAGGTCGGGCGTCATGGCGTCGAAGATGCTCCAGACCTCGCGGCTCTCGCCGGAGGCGTCGATCTCCACGATGGTCTCCCCCGCCAGGGTGCGCGCGCCGTCGTCGAAGTCCCGCAGGTCCCAGCCGATGCTGGCGTAGACCCCGGGCTCGACCTCGACGAAGTCCAGGTGGGCGCCGGGGATGGTGACCTCGCTCGACGCGGAGCCGTCCAGCGGGATGCGGGTGACGCGGCCGTCGGTGTCGGGATCGTAGCTGCGATCGTTGACCAGCACGGCCTGACGGTCCAGGGACAGCCGAGCGCGGATGCCGTCGGCCTGGCTGGCCCACACGATCCGCCCGTCGGCGTCGATGATCAGGGCCCAGCGGCCGGCGCTGCCCAGCTCGTCGGTGGCGGTCAGCAGCGTGAAGGCCCCCGAGGCGATGGACGCGTCGTGCTTGGACACGGTGAGCGTCGGCAGGGTGGGGTCCAGGGCCCCGGTCTCGAGGGTGGCCTCCGGGCTGCAGAACAGGGTCTGGTCCTGCCAGCGGTAGACCCGCCAGCGGTAGCTGTGCTCGGGCGCCAGGCCCACCAGCAGGGCCTCGACGCGGCCGTCGTCTTCGGCCCTGGGCTGGACCAGGATCTCCTCGCCCTCGGGCAGCCCGAAGCCCAGCCCGCTGTCGCCGTCGGTGGCGCCCTCCCAGCTGACCGTGAAGACGGTGGCCTGGGCGGTGGGCTCCAGCTGGATTTGGCCGAAGATCGCGTCGGGGTCCTCGGGGACCGTGCAGTCGTGGTCCACCTGCGTGTCGGTGTCAGGGGTGTGCGTGTCCCCTGCGCTGTCTCCGCTGTCCCCGCCGCCGCTGGGCTCGCTGTCGTGGACCGCGGGCTCGCAGCCCAGCGCCAGGGTCAGCAGCAGCGGTGGTGCCTGCCTCCAGGCCATGGTCGGTCCTCGGGTCGGCCCCTTGTGTAGCACACCCACGGGCCCCCTCAGCCGCGAGCGGGCGCGGCGCGTGGTAGTACTCTCCTGTTCAGCACGAGGTCCCGTCATGTCCCATCGCCTCATCTCCACCACCGCCATGCTCCTGCTCGCCACCGGCTGCCCCGGCGAGTACACCCCCAGCGAGCTGCCCGTGAAGCAGGCCGGCGCGCTTCAGGTCGGCGCCGCCGAGGGCCTGCTCGAGCTGCCCATCGGCTGCCCCGAGGGCGGCTACACCTTCCGGGCCAAGGTCCTGGGCAACACCGCCAACGTGGACAGCCGCGACTCCGACTACGTGGTCGGCTTCGCCCCCAGCACCGGCGTGCAGTCCACCCCGACCATCAAGGCCTTCTGGTTCGACAACGGGCAGGAGAACCTGGTGGCCTTCGAGGTCGACGTCATCTACGCCTACGACGACCTGGTGCGGGAGCTGACCGAACGCCTCGAGGACGAGACCGGGCTCGATCTCGAGGGCCGGGTCACCCTGTCCACCAACCACAGCCACTCCAGCTTCGGCAACTTCACCGCCCAGGCCACCTACTACCTGGGCGGCGACCGCTACAACCACGAGGTCTTCACCCGCTACGCCGAGCAGGCGGTGGTGGTGGCCCTCGACGCCTATGAGGCGCGGCAGGAGGCCGCGGTCGGCGTGGCCCACTTCCACGACTGGGATCCGGACGACTACGTCTACCGGGACCGCCGGGGCGAGAACGACGATCTGCAGGCCTTCGACGACATCGAGCCGGGCAAGCGCAAGGACCACATGTGGATGATGCGCGTCGACACCGCCGCGGGCGAGCCCATGGCAGTGCTGTACGGCTTCGGGATGCACGGCACCCTGGGTGACGCCGACAACACGCTCATCACCGGCGACTCGGCGGGCCACATCGACTTCGGCTTCGCCGAGCAGTTCGACACCCCTGTCATCGTGGCCCACTTCCAGGGCTCGGTGGGCGACGCCTCCCCCGCCAGCGAAGACGACTGGTTCGCCCGCCACGAGAGCGTGGGCGAGCGCGCGGGCCCGATGCTCTACGAGGCCTGGGAGCAGGTGCCCACCAGCACGGTCGCGGTGACCATGGAGACCCACACCCGCTCGGTGCGCCAGCACCGCGACGACATCCACGTCACCCGCAACGGCGCCGTGGACTGGGTCTACCTTCCCTTCGACGAGGACTACGAGCCCGACCTGATCATCTACGACGAGGACGGCGAGATCATCTCCCCGCTGGATGAGTTCAACGCCGAGTTCGGCGCGGCGTTCTGCGGCGATGAGAGCCCCTACCTGCAGAGCTGGGACATCAACGCCGACGTCTATCCCTACTCGAGCTGCACCCAGCCCGAGGGCTTCATGACCCTCTTGAAGAACGCCTTCGAGCTGGACGAAGAGCCCGAGCTGCCCCTGCCAGAGTCCCTCGAGACCGTGGTGACCACGTCGAGCTTCGGCCCGCTGCCCACGCTGATGCCCGACGGCGCCGAAGAGGACGCCGAGCTGCTGCTGACCTTCTGGCCGGGCGAGGTGACCAACTACTACAACGAGATGGTGCGCCGCCGGGCCGCCGACGAGCTGGGCTTCGACTCCACCGTCGTCATCGGCGTCTCCCAGGATCACGAGGGCTACCTGCTGATCACCGAGGACTGGCTCGAGGGTGGCTACGAGCCCAACATCAACCTCTGGGGTCCTCTGCAGGGCGACTGGATCATGGACCAGTCCATGATGATGTCCCAGGCCCACCTCACCGACGAGATCGAGCTCCCGAACCCCGACGGCGTGTGGGCCTTCACCGACTGGGGCCCGTGGGAGATGCCCGAGCACACCCCGGACGCCACCCCGGACGCCGGCACGGTGCTCACCGACCCCGGCGAGTACCTGTACTGCCCCCTGTACAGCGAGGACGAGCAGCAGGACGAGGGCATGAACCCGGATCTGACCTGGCAGGACGAGGTGCGGCGGGTCTCCGGCCTGGTGCAGCTGGCCTGGGAGGGCGGTGATCCCGCCGTGGACTTCCCCCGCATCGTGCTCGAGGTGGACGATGGCGGCGAGTGGGTCGAGGTGACCACCCACGCGGGCCGCCCGGTGGACTCCAACCTGCCGGACTTCATCCTCGCCCACACCCCCGACCCGCTCAAGCCCCCCGAGGACGAGCAGACCCACACCTACTGGGTGGGCTGGCAGCCAGTGGGCCACGTGCGCGACCGCGCGGGCCTGCCCCTGGGCACCTACCGCCTGCACGTCTACGGCCATCGAGCCACCAGCGGGACCTCCTACCCCTTCGTGACCGAGCCCTACGAGATCGAGTCCGATCCCTTCGAGGTCATCCCGGCCGACATCGAGATCGAGGCCTCCGGCTCCGATCTGTGGCTGAGCCTCCCTGCCCACGAGCGGGGCTTCCGCCTCATCGGCCTGGGCGGCTCGAGCACCGGCGACAACCCCCTGCCGGAGCACACGGCCACCGTCAGCTGGAGCACGGACGACGGCACGAACCCGGTCGAAGATCTGGTGGGCGTGGCCGACGGCCACCGCACCTACCTGGCGGGCGCCATCCCCGCGGGGGCCTACGCCGTGGTGGTCACGGACATCTACGGGAACACCGGTGAGCTGAGGTTCTGACTCACAGCCCCGTGCATGCCCCCGAGCGGCTGTCGCAGGCGAAGTCCACCGGGCCGCCGCCGCTGTAGCTGGTGACGCCGCTGCGCCCGTCCACGGCGACGTCGTCGGGGCTGTTGTCGGTGGCGCCCGTGCCGATGTCGCAGGCCGCGCAGCTGACGCTGCCGTCGTCGATGTAGATGGCGCCGCCGGCGCTGCCGGTGGTGTTGCTGGTCAGGGCGGTGCCCGTGAAGGTGACCTCGCCCTCGTCCCAGATCATCACGCCGCCGCCGACATCCGCGGCCTGGTTGTCGTGGATGCTGGTGGCGGCGTCGGCGGTGGAGTCCCAGTACCAGAAGGTACCGCCGCCGCCGTAGGGGGCGCTGTTGCCGGTGATCTCGGCGCCCTCGAGGCTGCCGTGGAAGATCAGGAAGCCGCCCCCGGCGTAGTTGGCGCTGTTGTCCTGCACCACGGTGTCGGTCAGGGTGATGGTCGCCGGGTAGATGCTCGGCCCGGCCAGGCCGCCGCCGAAGTCGGCGCTGTTGCCCTCGACGATGCAGTCCCTGAGCTGCACGCTGTCGGCCCGTGCGGCGTAGAGCCCGCCACCCCAGGTGTTGCCGTCGTTCCAGGCGCCGGTGCCGCCGCTGATGGTCAGCCCCTCGAGCGCCACGGCCCCGCCCAGGACCGTCACCGCCGCGGTGGCCGCTGTGGGGGAGCCGGCGTCGATGACGGTGGCGGCCGCCCCTTCGAGGCCCGCGATGGTGAGGTCGCGGTCGATGGTGATGGCCTCGGCCCAGGTGCCGGCGCAGACCGCGATGGTGTCGCCTGCGCTGGCGGCCGAGATGGCGTCCTGCAGCACCGTGAAGCTGCTGCCGTCTGAGGTGGTGGCGATGCCGTCCTCGCTGGTGCCGGGGTCGCAGTCATCGTCCACGCCGTTGCAGAGCTCGTCGGCGCCCGGGTGCACCTTCTCGTCGTCGTCGTCGCAGTCGTCGCCGCCGGACTCCAGCGAGGCGTAGCCGTCGCCGTCGGCGTCCACGGGTACGTCGGTGTCGGTGTCGGTGTCGGTGTCGGTGTCCGTGTCGCTGTCGGCGTCCGCGTC
>CAYZVO010000249.1:0-2595 GCA_964481655.1 uncultured Enterobacterales bacterium
GCGCCTGGCGTCGAGCCCGAGGTGCGGGGGGCTGCCGAGGGCCTACAGCCTACAGCCGACAGCCCACAGCCCGAGCCCCCCCTCCCCCCCGAGGGGGAGGGGAGTGAAGGGGGGGGCGACCCCACACCCGCTCCCGAAACCCCCGATCCCGACCCCACTCCCGCTCCCGAGACCCCAACCCCCGACCCCACCGGTACCCGCATCTTCACCCGCCTGTTGGGCTTGATGGACACCGGCCTGGGCGAGGCGCCGGCCATCGCGCCGGGCGGCGGTGTGCAGGTCGGCGTGGTGCTGCCCCGGAGCCTGCGCGCGGGGGTCGGGTTTCAGCTCGAGGCCATCCGCGCCCTGTCTCACCCCGAACAGAGCGCCGAACGCCTCGCCGAACAACGTGAGGCGGACGCTCATCTGACCTTGCAGTGGAGCCCCGACTGGCGGGTCTCTCCGATGGTGGCAGGGCGCGTCGGTGTCTGCGTGCGGACCGTCTACCAGGCGAGCCTCCAGGATGGCGCCTACGTGCGCCGCGTCGTGAGCTACGACGAGGATGGTGAAGCGCTGGGACCGTTCCCCATCGCTGGCTTCGACCTGGGCTTGTCGGTGCCCGTGGGGTCGGCCGTCAGCCTGCAGCCCTACGCTCAGCTGCAGCTCGATCTCGCGGCGCAGTACGCGCCGCTGCTGTACGGAGACGACTCGACCGTCATCCCTTGGGCCTCCCTCCACGCAGGCCTCGCCCTGCACATCGAGCCGAATGTTCGCGCCGAGTGATCGTTCTGCGCACATCAGCGCACGGTGCGGGTGATGGAAGCCCTCGTCAGCGATCCCGCCCTGGTCCTCTCTGCGGCCAAGGGAGACAGCAGCGCCCGCGATCAGCTCGTGGACGCCGCCCTCCCCGCCGTGCTGGGCTGGTGCGCGCGCCTCGGGGGCCCCAAGGTCGATCCCGAGGACGCCGCTCACGATGTCCTCATCGTCATGCTCGACCGCCTCGACAGCCTCCGGGACCCCAACTCCTTCTCATCCTGGCTCTTCGGCATCACCCGCCGGGTGCTCGCCAAGCACCGCCGCCAGGCCTGGGTCAAGCGCTGGGTGCCCGGCTTCGTGCCCGATCCTGCGGACCCCGACGCGTCCCCCTTCCATCAAACCCGTCTCTCCGAGACCTCGCGTCGCGTCCAGCAGGCCCTCGATCAGCTGCCACCAGCCCAACGGGAAGTGCTGGTGCTCTGTGATCTCGAGGAGCGCACGGATCTCGAGGTCTCCGAGCTGCTGGGGATCCCCCTGGGCACCGTCAAGAGCCGCCTGCGGCTCGCCCGCAAGAAGTTTCGCATCATCGCCGAGCAGAACGCGCTGGTGTCCCTCGCTGAGGTGACGGCCGGCAAAGGAGGGAGCCGATGACGCCCTTCCGTGACATCCTCTCCCGCTTCCGCCGCGAGACCGCGCCCACCGAGCGCGCCGTGGCCCGGGTGCGGGAACGTGTAGGGACCGAAGACAGCGACGCCGACGTCAGCCGGGCGGTGCTCCGGCACCTCCCTGGTGTGCGCCCCGGCGCCGAGGCCCGGATCAAGGCTCGCCTCGCCGCGCCCGCCCCCGCGGGCACCCGGCGTCCGCTCGTCTACGGCGGGGTTGTCCTCGCCGCCGCCGCCGCGGGCCTGACCGTCGTGGCCGTGATGCCCGATCCCGGGTTGGCCCCGGTCCAGGCCGAGCTGGCCGCCGGCACTCAGCGCGCCGAGCTGCAGCCCAGCCCCGAGGTGGCCCTGGCCTACCAGGGCGCCGGCCAGCTCGAGGGCACCCGCCAGGCTCCGCGCATCGCGTGGGAGTCGGGCACCGTC
Source organism: uncultured Enterobacterales bacterium (assembly GCA_964481655.1). Lineage (GTDB taxonomy): Bacteria > Myxococcota_A > UBA796 > UBA796 > JAFGLY01 > CALDOK01. The sequence continues at coordinate 1,821 of CAYZVO010000249.1, forward strand.
CACGTCGATGTGCAGCCCGAGCAGGGCATCGATCTGGTGGTGGAGACCGTCGAGGCCCAGGTCCAGGTGGTCGGCACCGCCTTCGCCGTCACCCGCGACCTGCTGGGGACCACCGTCGAGGTCGACCACGGCCTGGTGCGCGTGGTCTGCGTCGATGGCGACACCGTCGAGATCGGCGCTGGTGACCGGCACCTCTGCTACCCCACCACCGCCCATGACATGCTGGTCCGCGCCAACACCCTGCGCGAGCGGGGGGCGGCACCGGAGCTGCTCCTGAACACCGCGGAGCTGGCCCTCCAGCGCTACTCGGGCACCGTGGTGGACGAGGAGTTGGTGGCCGTGCGCATCGAGTCCCTGACCCGCCTCGAGCGCAGCGTCGATGCCTACAGCGCCGCGCAGGCCTACCTCGCCGCCGACTACACCAGCCGCCGTGACGACGTCCTGCGCCTGACCGCCAAGCTGGCCTTCGACACCGGCGGCTGCGACGAAGCCCTGCCCTGGTTCCGGCAGCTCGCCACCGAGCAGCCCGGCGTGGCCACCCTGGTCAAGCTGGCCGACTGCGAGACTCCGCTGAACCCCGACGCCGCCCGCGTCGCCCTGGAGCAGGCCCAGAGCCTCGAGCCCGACGCCCGCTGGGCCGCAGCCATCGAGCAGAGGCTCGAGCAGCTGTAGCCCTGAAGCACCGCGGGGCGCACACGAGGTGCGCCCCGCCGGTCGGGGTGGCGCCGAGTCCTTCGCGAACCGCGGCGCGTCGCCGGCGGTGGTGGGGCGGGGC
>CAYZVO010000249.1:2605-12639 GCA_964481655.1 uncultured Enterobacterales bacterium
CCCGCGGGGGCGGCCGGTGCCCCCTTCACCCCCGGGGGGGCCCCACGGGGGGCCCCCCCGACGTTCGTGGTGCCGCCTAGTCCTTCGCGAACAGCGGCGCGTCGCCGTCGGTGGTCGCGCGGGACTTGGGGGCTTCCTTGTCGAAGCTGCCGTCGCCGTAGCCGCCGTCGCCGTAGCCGCCGCCGTAGCCACCGCCCGAGCCGCCCGAGCCGCCAGCGTCGGAGCCGTCGGCGCGGCCCTTGCGCTGAATCATGTTGTCGTAGATCCAGCTGGTGGCGATGGAGGTCACCGGCACGGTGATGAACAGGCCGACGATGCAGCAGAGGAAGCCGGCGAGGTTGATGAAGAAGACGACCAGGCTCCAGAGGAACAGGTCCATCTTCTCGCCGTGGGTGATGCGCCAGGACTCCTTGAGGCACTCGATGGGGCCCAGCGCCTGATCGATGATCAGGTACTTGTGCATCCAGAAGCCGAGCATCATGATGAACAGCGGGATGAACAGCAGGAACCAGGTGAAGAGCACGCCGCCCAGCACCGCGGCGCCGACGACGATGGAGGCCAGCAGGGCGGTCAGGTAGTACGGACCGATGCTGAACAGGTCGCCCACGCCGGGCTCTTCGTCGCGCGCGGCCTTGAGGTAGACCTTGAGCATGCCGATGCCGAACCAGGTCTGGGTCAGCCAGTTGACGATCCCGAAGAAGGTCTGCACCAGGATCACCAGCGCCAGCACGATCATCTCATCGACCCCGGCCTCGGTGAGCAGGGGCGGGAGCTGCTGGGCGATGTTGCCGAACAGGGAGATGAAGAAGAGGATGACACCCGCCACGATCATCGCGACGAGCACACCGGCGGCGTGGGTCTTGAAGCGCTCCCAGCCTACCGACAGCGCGGTGCCGATGTCCCACTGTTCAACGTACATCGAAGTCCTCCGGGATCTGTACGGGGCGCTCTGGGGCCCCGCGGGGTGGCCACCTTACCACGCTGGACCCCCCTGCGGTATTGCAGCTCGGACGATGATTCCGTCCGTGATCCCCGCGTGACCCCGGCGGTCGGGCCGGTTCGCTGGCCGGAATCCGGATAGGGACTCCGGACCCACGCGCCCGGAGAGCCCATGAGCCCCCACGACCCTGGCCGCACCACCCGCACCGGCGATCTGCCGCTCATCCAGAAGTCGGATCTGCCGGACGAGACCCCCGATCCCTTCGGCGGCAGCGGTGCCCCGGCCGCAGGTGGGGCCGGCGGTGGCGGCGGTGGCGGCGGTGGTGGCGGTGGTGGCTACGGCGGCGGCTACGGCGGTGACTACGGCGGCAGCTACGTCCAGCTCGATCCCCTGGCGACCGCGTCGTTGATCTGTGGCGTCATCGGCATCGTGATGATCTGCTGCTGCGGGCTGTTCACCCTGCTGCTCTGCCCCCTGGCCATCATCCTGGGCGTCGTCTCGCTGGTGCGCATCAAGAACAACCCGGATCGGCTGTCGGGCACCGGCATGGCCTGGGGCGGCATCGCCACGGGCGTGGTCGGGATCGGGTTCTACGTCCTGTACTTCATCTTCGCCGGCAGCGTGCAGCTGCTGCAGTACCTGGACCAGTCCGGCTACAGCTACTAGCAGCCCACCATGAGCACCCCCGCGGCCCGCCTCCGCCTGCTGGCGGTCTTCCTGGCCCTGTCCGGGGCGGCGGCGCTGTGCTGCGAGGTGGTCTGGATGCGCCGCCTGGCCCTGGCCACGGGCAGCACGGGGGTGGCGACCACGCTGACGCTGTCGGTCTACATGGCCGGGCTGGGGCTCGGTGGCTGGTGGGCCGGGCGGCGCCGCTGGGACCGCCCCCCGGCCGGCTACGGGGTCCTCGAGCTCGGCCTGGCTGGCTGGGCGGTGGCCTTCCCGCTGCTGCTGGCCCTCGCCCTGCGTCTCCTGGGCGCTGGGGGCCCCGGCTGGCTCCCGTGGCTGGCCTCGCTGCTGCTGCTGCCGCCGGGCTTCCTGGCCGGCGCCACGCTCCCGGCCATCGCCGCGGGGCTCGGCGACCGGCGCGACGTGGGCCTGCTCTACGCCGTGAACACGGCGGGCGCGGTCTGTGGCGTGCTCGTGGGGCCGCTGCTGCTCTTCCCGCTGCTCGGCCTGCGGGGCGCCGAGCTGAGCGCCGCGGGCGGGTCCTTCGCGGTGGGCCTCGCGGCCCTGCTGCTGGCCCGTCGCCCGGTGCTGCGCCAGGACCCGGCCCCGCCCGAGCGGGGTGTCGGCGCCATGGCCCCCCGGGCCGCGCTGGTGGCCGCCGGGGTGGCCGGCTTCGTGGCCATGGCCCTCGAGGTGGTCTGGACCCGCCTGGCTTCGCTGCTGGTGGGCAGCAGCGTCCACGCCATGGCCGCGGTGCTCGCGGTCTTCCTCGCGGCCGTGGCCCTGGGGGCCTGGCTGGGCCGGCGCTGGTCCGGACCGGCGGCCACCCGCGGTGGGCTGGTCCTGCTGGGCTTGCTGGCCCTGGCCGGGACCTGGACCTACGCGGCGCTGCCCCACGGGGTCGCGGCGTTCTGGACCGTCTTGGGCGAGGGCTCCCTGCTGCCCGGCGGGGTCGTGCTGCTGGGCCTGGCCATGGCGGGTGCCCCCGCCGCCAGCGGCGCGGTCTTCTCCGGCGCGCTGGTGCTGGCGGGCTCCGACAGCACCCAGGCGGCGGGGCGGGTCCTGGCCGCCAACACCGCGGGCGGGGTGCTGGGCTCCGGCCTGGCGGGGTTGGTGCTGCTTCCCTGGCTGGGGGTGCAGGGCGTGGTCGGCGGTGGCGCCTTGCTGGCGGTGGTGGTGGGGCTGGCCCTGCCCCTGGACGCGCGCCCTCTGCGCGCCGTCTGGAAGCCCCGCGCCGCGATCCTCGCGGCGGCCCTGGCGGCGGTGCTGCTCGCGCCGCGCTGGGACGCGCCCATGTACGCCGTGGGGCTGTACCACCGGGTCTCGGAGTTCGTGGATCTGTCGCCGCGGGCGGTCGACGCCTACGCCCACGAGGGCTGGCAGCTGCGCTTCTACGCCGACGGCCACAGCGCCACGGTCGCGGTCGGGGAGAGCGACGCCACCGGCAATGTCTGGCTGTCCATCAACGGCAAGGTGGACGCCTCCACCGGCATGGACATGGCCACCCAGGAGACCAGCGGTTGGCTCCCGGTCCAGATCGCGGCCGCCTCGGGTGGCGCGGTCGAGCACGCCGTCGTGGTCGGCCTGGCCAGCGGTGTGACCGCCGGCGAGGCCCTGCACGCCGGGGCCGAAGCCGTCACCGTGATCGAGCTCGAGCCCGAGGTGGTGCGCGCCGCCCAGTGGTTCGAGGGCGTCAACCGCGGTGTGCTGGACGATCCCCGGGCCACGGTCGTGACCGCCGACGCCCGGGCCTGGCTCGGCCGACCGGGCCCCCGCTACCCCGTGATCGTCTCGGAGCCCTCGAACCCCTGGATCACCGGGGTCTCGAACCTGTTCACCCGGGAGTACTGGCAGCTGGCCCACGATCGCCTCGAGCCCGACGGCGTCTTCGTGCAGTGGGTGCAGCTGTACTCCCTGCCCCCCGAGGCCCTGCGCTCCCTGGTGGCCACCTTCCTCGAGGTCTTCCCTCAGGCCTGGCTGTTCGAGACCATCCCGGGCGCCGATGCGCTGCTGGTGGCGGCCCCGGCGATCCCAGAGGGCCTGGAGATCGAGCCTCTGCTGGGCCCCGAGCAGCTGCGGGCCTTCGCGGCCGGCGCCCCCCTGAACACCGACGACCACCCCTGGGTGGAGCTCGAGGCCCCCCGCTGGCTGCACCGCCCCACCGCGGCCATGAACCGCGAGCTGCTGCTCGAGGCGGCGGAGCGCTAGATCTGCCGCCCCAGGCTCCGCACGCTGGCCACGAAGCCCCGCAGGCCCTGTAGGCCGCTGTGCATGGAGTCGCCGTGGGTGCGCACGGGCATGTAGACCGGGATCTCACGGACCGTCAGGCCCTGCTCGAGGGCGAAGACGCGCACGTTGGCGTCGGCGGCGCCGCCGGGGAGCGGGAAGCTGCGGGCGAACAGCTCCAGGGCGGTCAGGTCCAGGGCCCAGTAGCCGCTCATCACGTCGCGCAGGGCCTGGCCCGTGGTCGCGCGCACGGCGGCGGCCAGCGCGGCGTTGCCCATGCGGCGCGGGATGGTGCCCGGGCTGCCGGTGCCGTCGCGGCTGCCGGTGACCAGGTTGGCGCCGTCGAGGGCGGCGAGCATGGCGGGCCCCGCCTCGGCGGGGTGCTGGCCGTCGGCGTCCATCTGCAGCACCCGGTCCACGCCCTGGGCCAGGCAGTGGCGGTAGCCGGCCACGATGGTGGTGGTGTAGCCGCGGCCGGGTTGGCTCAGCACGGTGGCGCCGCCGGCCCGGGCGATCTGTGGCGTGGAGTCGGTGCAGCCGTTCTCGACCACCACCACCGCGGCGCCGGGCAGGCTACGGCGAATGTCCGCGAGGGTCCGCGGCAGCTGCTCGGCCTCGTTGAAGGCCGGAATGAGCACGGCGAGCGACATGCCTGGAGCATAGTCCACGGCGGCCTCGAGGGCATGGCGACGGGGAAGCCGTGCTTCGCGCGGGGATGCCGCTGGAGGCCCGATCGCGCGGGTTGACAGCGGGCCGCCGGGATACCATGATGACTCGTACCCACCGGGCTCGTCCCGGCCCATTCCATATCAGGAGTCCCCATGAACTGGCGCCCCTCGCCGCGTCCCCGGCCGCTCCCCAAGCGCCCTCGTTAGCACGTCTCCTTAGACGTCGAGTCACGTCGCCCGCCCCTCCGCAGGGTGCGGGTTTTCGTGCGTTCGCCGAGAGACTTCTTCGGATGCCACCCCCTGGCGGGCGGGCCGGACCGCGGCTACGCTCCGTGCGATCCCCCAGCTCGGAGCTGATCGTGCGCGTCCCGGGTCTCGCCCTGCTGCTGCTCTCGACGGGCTGTCCCCTCGAGCCGCGGGTGGTGGACCTGCGCCCGGACACCGGGCATCCGCCGGGGGACAGCGGCGCGGCTCCAGAGATCCACATCGCCACCTGGAGCCTCGACTTCGGCCTCGTGGCCGTGGATCAGCGCGGCGAGAAGACCCTCGTGATCTCCAACGTGGGGGACTCGACCTTGAGCATCGAGCAGGTGGGCCTTGTGGAGGACGACTCCCCGTTCTCCGTCGAGCAGCTCGAGCAGGCCTGGATCGAGGTGGGTGACAGCGCGGACCTGGTGTTGGCCTTCGAGCCCATCACCCACGGCTACGCCAACGGCACCGTCAGCATCGAGAGCGATGACCCCTCGCGGCCGGTGCTCACGGTCGATCTCAACGGCGAGGGCGTGGCGCCCGACCTGTCGGTGGACCCCGAAGAGCTCAGCCTCGACCCCACCTGGATCGGCTGCAGCGCCAGCGAGCGGCTCATCCTCGAGAACGACGGAAACGACTGGCTGGACATCCTCTCTGTGGAGCTCGAGAGCTCCACCGACGAGCTGCAGCTGAGCCCGGCGGCCGTCAACGGTGCGCTGCCCTGGAGGCTCGGCGCGGAGTCGACCCTCGAGCTGGGCAGCCTCACCTACGTGCCGGTGGACGACCGCGAGGACACCGCCTTCATCATCGTGGGCACCAGCGACGACCGGGTCGGTGAGGTGCGGGTCGATGTGGCCGCGCAGGCCCAGGCCTGGGACACGGCCACCGACAGCCACACGGTGCCCACCGGGGTCGTGGATGTGGTGCTGGCGGTGGATCGATCGGAGTCCATGAACCTGTACCTGGCCGATGTGCTGGACGCGCTGCCGGCGCTGGTGATCGGGCTGCGGGACCTGGGCCTGGACCTGCAGCTGGCGGCGGTGGTGTCCGATGACGGCTGCGTCAGCGGCGCCACCCCCTGGATCGACGGCGACGCCTCGAGCAGCGAGATCGACGACGCGCTGTCGGCCATGATCACCCACGGCAACGACGGCGCCCTGGAGGAGCTGGCCTTCCTGCTCTTGCAGGCCGCGATCAGCGTCGACAACGTCGGCCACGGCGGCTGCAACGAGGGCCTGCGACGCGATGGCTCGGGGCTGCACCTGGTGGGCGTCTCCGACGAGCCCGAGCAGTCCTCGGGGAGCTGGTCGGACCACGTGGCGGCCCTGCAGGCGCTGCATGACGATCCCGAGCTGGTCACCTTCCACGCCATCGCCGGGGACGACGAGGGCTGCGGCGAGGCGGCCTACAGCGGCTTCGAGGACGCGGTGACCGCGACCGGCGGGAGCCTGGTGTCCCTCTGCAGCGACGATCTCGGCGCGGCGCTGGGCGAGATGGTCTCATCCATGGCGGCGGAGGTCGGGGACCCCAGCGGGGTCGGCCCCTACGCCCTGAGCCAGCAGCCGGTGGCGGCCTCCATCGAGCTGCGGGTGGACGGCACGACGGTGGCCGAGGGCTGGTCCTACGACAGCGATGACAACGCGGTGCTCTTCGAGAGCGTCGACGCTCCCGGGCCCGGTGCGGTGGTCGAGATCCGCTACGCCGTGCGCCCCGAGGACTGCAGCGACGGTTGAGTTCGGGGGCGCGTGGAGTTTTCTCGGCCGCAGCTGTAAGCTGGCGGCGTGTGGGCCGTTCGAGGGTCGCAACACGGAGGTCACCATGCGCTATCTTCTCGCTCTTCTCGCCTGCACCGGGCTCGAGGGACTCGACGACACCACCATCACCGTGGCTCAGGACGACGGCACCAAGGTCGCCCAGGTCCAGGAGATGGACGCGGGCCCCGCGCACATCATGCGCATGGCGTCCCCGGCCAGCGGCCCGTCCATCGCCTACTTCCGCCCGGCCCCCAGCGAGGTGGACCTGCCCTCCGGTGAGGTCATCACCCGCAGCTGCTACGGCGGCCGCGGCGACAGCGCCAAGACCCGCGGGCGTGGGCTCGGAGGTGGCGGCAGCTCCTCGGGCTACGCCTCCCGCTCGTCGGCCGCGGCCGGCCCGTCCACCCCCATGCCCTCCGCGGCGCCGCCCGCGCCCCCCGCCGCCCAGCCCCGCAAGCAGGCCGAGGCCAAGGCCGAGGACCGCAGCCCGGCATCGGGGCTGCTCGACATGCTCTCCAGCTCGGGCGCCGAGATGGCCGAGGCCGAGCCCATGCCGGCGCCGGAGCCCGCCACCACCGCCACCGCGGGTGACGGCGCCATGGCCGCCGCCGACGAGGCCGAGTGGTCCCCCCGCGACGCCGCGGACGACGACCAGCTGGCCTTCAACGAGCCCGAAGAGCCCGCCGGCCCGACCCTGGATTGGGGCGGCACCCTGTTCCTGTCCAACGACGACTCCATGAGCCTCGCCTCGGCCCAGCGTCTGCTGTGGGCCGTCAAGAACGGCGCCCGCATCACCCCCGATCAGGTGCGCCCCCACGAGCTGCTCAACTACTTCTCCTTCGACACCGTGCCGGTGGACGACGGCCAGGTCTTCTCCATCCACGCATCGGGTGAGCAGACCGGCTCGGACAGCATGACCATGGCCCTGGCCGTGCGCGGCGCCAACCCACCTCGCCAGCCCCTGGACATGACCGTGCTGGTGGACCGCTCGGGCTCCATGAGCGCCGAAGGCCGCATGGACTACCTCAAGCGCGGCCTCAACACCATGACCGGCAGCCTGCACGAGGGTGACCGGGTCAGCCTGGTGCTGTTCGACTCGAGCGTCTGCACCCCCCTCGAGAACTACGTGGTGGGCCGCGACGATCCCAGCCTGCTGGTCGATGCCATCAACGCCATGCAGCCCCGGGGCAGCACCAACCTGGACGCGGGCCTGAAGGAGGCCTACCGCATCGCCACCGCCCACGTGGACACCGACACCCAGGAGCGCAACCGCCGGGTCATGGTGGTCACCGACGCCTTCCTGAACACCGGCGATGTCAACGTCGACACCGTCTCCGAGATCGGCAAGGCCTACGAGCAGCACGGCGTGCGCATGACCGGCGTCGGCGTGGGCCGTGAGTTCAACGACACCATGCTCGACAAGCTCACCGAGAAGGGCAAGGGCGCCTACGTCTACCTGGGCAGCGAGGCGGTCGTGGACCGCGTCTTCGGCCTGGGCTTCGAGAGCCTGACCCGCACCATCGCCCACGACGTGCGCTTCGCCCTGTCCCTGCCCCAGTCCCTGGCGGTGGAGAAGTTCTACGGCGAGGAGGCGAGCACCAACCCCGACGACATCCAGCCCATCAACTACTACGCCGGCACCACCCAGCTCTTCCTGCAGGACCTGGCCGCCAAGGCCCCCAAGAAGGGCGACGAGGTCACCCTGACCATCAGCTGGAAGGACGCCGCCACGGGCCAGGCCCAGGAGCAGCAGTTCACCACCACCGTGGGCCGCCTGCTGGCCGCCGACCACCACAACGTGGACAAGGCCCAGGCGCTGATGGCCTGGACCGACATGCTGATGACCGACGCCCTGGGCGGCAGCGGCTGCAGCGAGGGTGTCGCGGCCTACAGCGCCGAGGCCGGTCAGGTCAGTGACGACGCCGAGATCGCCTACGTCAACGGCCTGGTCACCAAGCGCTGCGGCGTGGAGCTGCCCTCCCAGCCCGCCCCGGCCCTGGCCGGCGTGGCCTACAAGGTCCGGCTCGACACCGACCTGCCCATCGCCGAGGTCATGATGGAGTGCAACGGCACCCGCATCGCCAAGGCCCTGGGCGCCGGCGCCAACGTGGCCAGCTTCACCGTGCCTCCGGGCTCCTGCCTGCTGTCCCTGCAGGGCAACGTGCCCATGCAGACCACGGTCGAGGTCCCCAGCACCGGCGGCGACGTGCGCTGTGTGGTGCGCGGCGGCCGGATGAGCTGCACCTAGCCACCGACCGTGTTGCACCCTCGCGGGCCCCTCCGGGGGCCCGTTGTCGTTGGAGTCGCCCCGGGGTCCCGTCAGCCGGCGGCAGGGGTCGGGCGGTCTTCCTTGGCCAGCTGGCCCAGGAAGCCCAGGCTGGTCAGCAGCTGTGCGCCGATGCGCGCCGCGTGGAGAGCCAGGGACAGGGCCAGCGCGGAGGGGGCGGCGACGCCGAGCCAGGGCAGCAGCACCACCAGCCCCAGGTCCTGCGGACCCAGCCGGTCATAGGTCCCGGGCAGCAGCGCCAGCGCCAGGGCGGCGGGGGCCGCCAGCAGGGCTGGCCCTGTCAGCAGCGCGGGATCGGTGGCCCCGGCGATCACCAGGTAGGCCGCTGCCAGGAGCACCAGCTGGAGCCCCCGGCGCGTGACGAGGGCGACCGTGGAGCCCGCCTCACCGTCGGAACCCGCCGCGCCCAGGGCCTGCTGCTCGAGGGCGTCCCGTTCGCCCTGGTCGAGGTCCAGCAGGGTCCCGGCGAGCGCGATCCCCCGCCGTCGCAGGGCCGAGGCCGGCTGGAAGCCGCCGCGGGAGGCCCCGACCAACCCCGCCAGCAGGAACAGCGGCACGGCGGCCAGCGCGGCCAGGGACGACTGGAGCGCGGTGGCCGGCCAGGTCGGCGGGGCGCCGACCCAGGCCACGGTCCCCAGCAGCAGGGCGAAGGACAGCAGCACCCGCCAGCGCGCCCGCAGCAGGCGCAGCAGCTCACCGGGCCGCGGGAACACCATCGGCACCCGCGCTCGGTAGTCGCGGTAGAGGTCGCCCATGCGCCGCTCCAGGGGGATCTCCTGGGTCGTGCGGTTCGAGACCAGCGCGGCGATGGTCAGCGCCGGGACGACCAGCAGCAGGAAGGTCGGCGACCGCGCGATCAGGCCCGCGCCGACGATGCCGACGATCTTGCCGGTGACCGTCGGGTGGCGCACCCGGGCGTAGGGGCCGCTGGTGACCAAGTGCTGGGTCTCCGCGAAGCTGGGGTTGGGGCTGCCCTGGCCTTCGAGGGCCAGGTAGGTGTAGGCCTGGTACACGATGCCCGCCGACAGGCCCAGCAGGCCGAGCCCGGCGACGGTGCAGGCCAGGGGCAGCGGGAGCCGCCCCAGCCCCGTGATGTGGTCGGCCACGGCGCCGAGGACGGCGATGACGGTCACCAGTGGGATGAGCAGGCCGAGATGGATCGGGGCCATCTTCCAGACCACCGGAGAGGTCAGCCCATCGTATTCATGGAGGGGGGGAGGGGCGGCCAGCGTCGGCCTGTGCTG
>CAYZVO010000250.1:0-12543 GCA_964481655.1 uncultured Enterobacterales bacterium
CAGCACAGGCCGACGCTGGCCGCCCCTCCCCCCCTCCATGAATACGATGGGTTCACCCTTCACGAACGTTACGGGAAAGATCCTCGAGTACGATCGTACTCTGGACTCCCTACACCAATGCTCCTGCGTGCTCATCCGTGGCTCCTACGTTCATGATCACCTATGGCTCCAAGAATACGCGTTTAACACGATCACCTACTCTCGTCAGAAGCTCGTGAGCAATCGTGCCCGCGGTATCAGCGACATGCTCGGGGCGAACAATGTGACCATGGCGACAACCATAGAGAAGGACCTCATCACCCTCTCGGGCTGTCGGGAGGTCCGTGATGTCGAGCACCATCTGGTCCATACTCACCCGACCGACCACTGGGACGAACTCCCCACGCACCACCACCAAGGCCTTGCCAGACAAGCTCCATGGCATCCCATCATTGTAGCCGAACGGAATCGATGCGAGCACACTGTCTCTCCGAAGACGATGGGTCCGGTTGTAGCCAATCCACATCCCGCTCTTCATCTTGCGAATGTCGGAGATACGGCTCGTCAGTGCTATCGCGAGCTGCAGGTCGCCGAGGCCGACGATCTCCGAGGACGGATACACACCATAGAGCGCCAACCCCACCCTCACCATGTCGTACACCGCTCCCGGAAACCGCAGGGTCGCGGCCGAGTTCGCTGCGTGTCGCACCAGCGACGGAAAACCAGAACTCACCAATTCGTCTACCACCCTGTCGAAGACAAGCTTCTGCGCAAGCGTGAAGTCGTCTTCAACCGGCGCATCTGCCGATGCGAAGTGCGTGCATACACCAGTGAGGGTCATCGACCGGGTGGCAGCAATCTTCTTGGCCACCCGGACGGCATCCTCTGCTGGCACACCCATCCTGTGCATTCCAGTATCGACCTTCAGGTGCACGTTTATCGACGCACCAGAGCCCCTGAATTCGCTCTCGAACACCTCTATCAATCGTTCCGAGTAGACCACAGGGGTCAGCCGATAGCGCGCAATCTCGCCCGCATCACTACCGGTGGGCAGGAGAACGAGGATGTTTTGTTTCGCTCCTGCGCGTCGTATCGCCGCGCCTTCCGAAGCAGCCGACACGCACAGGTCATTGATTCCGATCTCGGACAACCAGGAAGCGAATCTACCGATCTCTGTTCCGTAGCCCAGGGCCTTCACAACCGGCATCACCCGGGCACCCCGACAGAGTCTCCTCAGCTTCGCGATGTTTTCCGCCACGACTTCGAGGTCAATCCAAAAACATCGGTTGGCCATCGAACCAACCAGGTTCTGAGCGACTCGTCCGAGTCCGGAGTTACGACTCGACTTGAACAGCACAACGTCGCCAGGAGACGCCTCCGCGACGAGCTTCTCGATGAGCATCGCGTCGTCCGTGACCTTGCTCACTCGCTGCTCTGGGCTGTGGCGATTGAATCCGTGCTCGACCGCGTCGAGCCGCTCCCCGCCAGACTCCATGAGCACCAGATCCGTGAAACCGCAGTCCGACGCATACACCCCCAAAGACAGCAGGGTCTGATAGGGATCCTCGTTCGCCAGCTCCATCCCTCCAAATACGAAAAACCGACGACCCACGGTCGCGTAGTTCGAACAACTTCGCATCGCCGCTTGGGTCGACAGCAGATCCGCACTATGCGTATCGTTCACAACGGTCACGCCACCAGGTGTCGACCAAACCTCCATTCTTGTCGCGGGCGGTCTGTAGCCATCCAGCGCGGCGGCGATTTCGGCGATCCCAAGGCCAACTCGAGCGGCAGCGGCGATGGCCAACCAAAGATCTGTCAGCAGCTCTTCGGACGCTACGTATGCCGTGAAGCCCGCTCGATGTCCACCCGCCTCATGGATTTCCATCCTGACACCGGTGTTGTCTCTGTTCCCACCCAAGCCCACCAATCGCACAAGCTCCGGATCGCCCAAGGAAAAGCAGCATCCTCCCCGCACGGTTCCTTCTGTTGCGCGCTGTGTCCCAGCGGACATCACGACCCAACCATCATCGGGGAGACTGCGAAAGAGCCGCCACTTGGCCGACGCAAGCGCCTCCCGACTCTCGAAGGCCCCTAGATGCGCCTCGCCGATGTTGGTGAGAATGCCGTAAGTCGGCTGAACGATGGGCGCGAGGCGCTCCATGTCGCCAGGTTCCGCCAGACCGACTTCGAACACCGACAGGGACGCGCCCGGCCGAGCGGCAAAGACAGAGAGTGGGACGCCAATCTGGCTGTTGAAGCTGCCGGGCGAGACGCCCACGTCATGCCCAGCGAAGATACAGCTCAAGGCATCTTTCACGGTGGTCTTGCCATTGCTGCCAGTGATGGCGAGCACAGTGCCGATGTACTCCTTCCGGTACCATCCCGCGAAGCTCTGCATTGCACGAAGGGGATCCGGGACTGCGATGAGTGTGAATGAGGGGGCCAGCTCGCTCGTTCGCACCCAGGATTCCCGCACCAGGGCGGCCAACGCGCCACGCTCGAAGGCATCGCGCAGGAACCGGTGGCCGTCCGTCCTGCGACCCTCGAGGGCAACAAACAGCGATCCTCTGACGGCATGGCGGGAATCCACACAGACACCTGTGGCGGCACCGAGGCCCGAACCGATCAAGCGGCCAGAGGTGACTTCCAGGATCTTCGCCACATCAACAGGGATCATGGCCGCTACCTCGACAGTCCTGCATCGGGTGATCTTCCTTCATAGCCACCCGCGAGACAAAAAGGAAGCAGACCACGCTCGACGAGGCTCACCGGCTAGATTGTGTCAGGCACACCCATCCATCAGAGATGGTCCTCGAACCAACAGGCACAGAACAAACACGATGACCGCTAAAGGAAGTCTGGTGCGTAGTCCATCAGCTGGAGACTGCGCGCAGTAGCGCTCGATGCCGGGGCATGTCGTCGCCCCGACGCGGGGGTGGGTGACGAGGTGCTGGTCTTCGGCAGCCGCGACGGCCACACCCTGCGACCCGAGGCCGTCGCCGAGCAGGCCGGCACCATCCCCTACGAGCTGCTCGTGCGGGTCGACAGCCGCCGGGTCCAGCGCATCTTCGTCGGGGACTGAGCCCCGGCGCGGATCAGTCCCGCAGCGCGGCCAGGTTCGCCTCGAGCTCCGGCGGCAGGGGCGCCTCGAGTTCCGTGCCGTCGGGGAGCACCAGCTTCCAGGCGTGCAGCCAGAGCCGGCCCGGGAAGGCGGGCACGCGCACGAAGCGCTTGGCGCGGTACTCCTCGTCGCCCACGATGGGCAGCCCGATGCCGTGCAGGTGCCGACGGATCTGGTGCTTGCGGCCGGTCTCGGGCTCGACCCGCAGCAGCGAGAAGCCACCCAGGGCCTCGACCAGCCGGTAGCGGGTGACCGCGTTGAGCGCCTTGCGGCGGCGGCTGTCCCGCAGGGAGCGGCGGATGGTGCCCTTGCGCCGGGCGTGACCGATGACCAGGGCCAGGTAGACCTTGCGCAGCTCGTGGCGGGCGAACCAGCCGGAGATCAGCGCGCGCTCTTCCGGGTCACCGGCGCAGAGCACCAGGCCGGAGGCGCCCTTGTCGAGGCGGTGCACCGGCGCGGCGCCCGGAGGGGCCAGGGTCTCGCTGGCGAGCCAGGAGGCCAGATCCAGCTCCTGGCTGGCGTTGGCCGGATGCACCGGCATCCCCGCGGGCTTGTGCACCGCGACCACGGGGCCGTGGACGGCGAGGATCCGGGGGCTGTCGGGGGTGGGGGTCGGCATGGGCCCCCACCTCGCACGGCAGCGCCGCGGCGTCAATCCGTTTGGATCAGATCACCTTGATCCGCGTGAACATGGCCGCCAGGAGCGAGCGGGTGGAGACCTGCCCCTCAGGGCTGGCGTGCTCGCGCTCGAAGAACAGCTCGAGCTCCTGCAGCTCGCCCTTGTCCAGCCACATCCCGCAGCCCGCCGGGCACTCGTCGATGACCACCTGGGAGGTCCAGGCGTACTCGTGGCGGGCCATGGTCAGGCCGCAGACCGGGCAGTCCAGGTGGGGCTCGAGCTTCTGCTTGGCCATCTCGAAGGCCAGGGCCACGCGGTCCTGAGCGGGGATGAGGGCGCCGTCGTGATCGTGCTCGTGGGCACGCTGCAGGACCTCGAGCTCGCCACGGTCGAGCCAGGTGCCGCCGCAGAGGGTGCAGGCGTCGATCTCGACATCGCCGACGGCGGTCTGCTTGACGAGGGTGGCTTCATCGCGGGGGCACTGCATGGGAGCTCCGGTGGAGGATGGGATGCCCCGAACGTAACCGGGCCGGCCTACCAGCGAGGCCCGGGCCGCCGACGCTGGAACGGGCGCCAGCGCGGCCGAGGCTCGGGCGCCACATCCGGCTCGGCCGGCTCGTCGTCCTCGGCCACACCGCCGGGCTCGGGGGTGTCCTCGGCGCCCTCCTGCGCGTCCACGTAGTAGGCGCTGCAGCCGGTGACGCAGGCGTCGTGGAAGCGGTCGCCGGTGCAGCAGTCCCAGCCCGAGCTGTTCACCGCGCCGTTCTCGCAGGAGCCCGGAGACATCGTGCCGTTGGGCCCCCGGTAGTGGCAGCGCCAGTTGCCGTTCTCCCGCTCGAGGCAGTCCCGGACCGCCTGCCGGGCCGCCGCGATCTCTTCGGCTGTGGGCGCCACGCCCTCGCAGCCGGCGGCGTCGGGGTCCTCGAGGCAGGAGACCGCGCGCAGGTTCTCGCTGCTCTGCTCGATGCGATCGCACTGGCCGTCCAGCTCATCCGGCAGGTCCTCCACCGCGCAGAGATCCTCCCAGAAGCTGGCGGTGAAGTCCGCCCGGCCGGCGTCGGGGCCCGAGCCGCGGTGGGTCACCGTGATGCAGTCGGCGGGGTCGTCGCCGAAGCAGACCTCGCAGTCCTGGCCGTTGCGGCAGTCCCGCCAGTCGCCGGGGGTGGAGCCCGGGGCGTGGTAGCGGGCGGTGCCGTTGGTGGCGCTGTTGGCGACCACGTGCTCGTCACAGCCGCCGGGGCAGGAGTCGCCGTCGTCGTAGCAGGTGGCGTGCAGCTCGGCCTGCCCCCGCAGGTCCTGGGTCCGGACGGCGGTGGGGTTGCCGATGTCGAAGCTCTCGGGGGCCGCCAGGGTCTGCAGGGTCTCCCCCACCTCGGCCAGGCCCACCGCGGGCTCGCCCGCGTCGCAGGACGCGCCGTCCTGGGCGAAGCTCGGGGTGGAGAGGACCAGGGCGATGGTGACAGCGGAGACAGCGAGCATGGACACTCCCGGGGGGCAACACCCACGGAGCAAGTCCCATGCCATGCGATATGGGGCGTTCCAACGCGGCCCAGCGAGCGGATCGCGACGAGGCTGCCTCGGGGAGGGCGTCCCGTCGGGAAGAAATGTCGCGCCCTCAGGCCCTCCGCAGCACCCAGATCTGCTCCTGGTTGCCGTCCGATGGCGGGTTGCAGTCGAAGTCGCCGAACAGGGCCTCGACCTCGAGCCCCGCCCGGGCCGCCATGTGGCCCAGCTCGCGGATGGTCTGCCAGGAGCGGGTCATGGACAGGGCGTGGCTGGCGACCACCGCCCCGGCCTCGTCCAGCTCGTGCAGCAGGTGCTCCTCGTCGATGCGCTGGGCGATGGGGGCGCAGCGGGTGGCGCGGTAGTGCACCAGGCCCGTGCCGTCCTCGAAGCCGTGGCGGCCCACGAAGGCCAGCCCGCCGGCGTGGGGACCGACCAGGGGCGCGATGAGCTCGGGCCGGGCGGCCCAGATGTTGAGGATCAGCCGACCACCGGGGGCCAGGTGCTCCCGGGCACAGCGCAGGGCCTCGAGCTGCTCGTCGGGCTCGAGCAGGTGCATGAGCGTGCGGTAGGCCATGAACGCCAGCGGGAAGCGGCGCTCGAGCACGTAGTCGCGCATGTCGCCCTGGATCAGCTCCACGCTGCCCTCGAGGGCCCCCGCCGCCTCGAGGCTGTCCTCGCAGACATCGAGCATGGCGCCGGAGAGATCGAGCCCCAGCACCTCGATCCCCGACATGGCCGCGGGGATGGCGATGCGGCCGGTGCCGCAGCCGATGTCCAGCAGCGGGCCACCGCCGCGCACGGCCTGGCCGACGTAGAACTCGGCCTCACCGGGCAGGCCGCGGTGGATCAGGTCGTACCAGGGGGCCCAGGCGTCGAACTCGGCCATGTGCGCTCCTCCGGCCGCACATGGCGGCGCTGATGGATCAGACGGCTCCTTAGTCGCCGCAGCTCATCAGCGCCGGTCCCCCTCCGGCACGAAGGCCACCAGCACCAGGCGCTGGCCGTTCTCGTCGTAGGGGTCGCCGTCCAGGCTGCCGAAGACCTGCACCGGCCCGAAGCCCACGGACTCGAGCAGGGTGACCAGCTCGCTGGCGGCGTAGAGCCGGTGGCCGATGGTGAACTCCTCGACGTCGCCGTCGCGGATGAGCACCCAGCGGTTCTCGATCCAGCTCCAGCCCTGGCTCAGCCGGCGCTCCTGCAGCAGGAAGCCACCCTCGGGCAGCTCGGCCCAGTCCCGGTTCTTCCAGGTGCGCGCCACGTACTCCTTGCCCACGGTGTCGATGAGCAGCACCCCGCCCGGCGCCAGCGCCTGCCGCAGGTTGGCGAGCACCCGCAGATCGTCGCTGGGGGCCTCGAAGTAGCCGAAGGAGGTGAACATGTTGATGGCCACGTCGAAGCGGTCGCAGCCCAGGGGCTCCCGCATGTCCTGCTCGACGAACTCCACCTCGAGCCCCGCCCGCGCCGCCTTGCGCCGGGCGCGCCGCAGGTAGGAGCGGGTGCGGTCGACGCCGGTGACCCGCATCCCCCGCCGCGCCAGCTCGACGCTGTGGCGGCCGGGACCGCAGCACAGATCGAGCACCCGCTTGCCGGGCACCAGGCCGGTGAGGGCCACGATGGCGTCGACCTCGTCGGGGGTGCCCGCGAGGCGATCGGGATCGAACAGGGCGGTGGTCATGGCCACCCAGAAGGCGTCGTCCTGGTACCAGGGCTGGGACATGTCGACTGCGCTCCGTCAGGTCGGGGCCCAGACTAGCACGTCGGGAGCCCGCCGCGATCCTATAGGATCGACAAGGAGCACCGATGAGCACCAGCCTCGCCCTCGCCCTGCCCCTGGTGGGAGCCGTCCTGGCACAGCAGGACGATCCCCAGGCTCGCTACGACGCCCAGCGGCTCGAGCGGCGCAGCTACGAGCAGGTCACCGCCTCCATCACCGAGCCCGAGCCCCTCACCACCATGCCCACCGCGGGGCACCAGGTGACCGGCTACGCCCCGGCCACCATCGAGCGCTGGGGGGTGTTCGCGGGGGAGTTCGAGCAGCTGGACGCCTACGAGTTCGCCCGGCTGGTGGGCGACGCCTCCACCCTGGCCGAGCTCGAGGCCCGGGCCCTGCGCTCCCGCAGGGGGGGGCTGCTCTCCACGGGCCTCGGCGCGGCGCTGCTCGGCGGAGGCATCGCCCTGCTGGTCACCACCGACCAGAGCCAGGACGACGCCACCCTGCGCTCCAGCCTGGGCGCCGGGGTCAGCCTCGCGGGCCTGGTGGGCACCGCAGCGGGCCTGCGTGTGGCCATCGCCCCCCGCCGGCTGCACGGCGCCGTGGACCACACCTGGGGCCCCGAACAGGCCGACACCCTGATCGAGGACTACAACCGACAGCTGCGCCGGGACCTGGGCCTGAACGCCGACTAGGCTCCGCTGGTGGACTGCCGCGACCGCGGGTAGGCTGATCGCCCGCCCTGCCCCGAGGTCCCCATGCGCGCCCTGTCCTCCGCCTGCCTCCTGCTGATCCTCGCCGCCTGCGGCGACAAGGACGATCCGAACGACGACACCGGGCCGGGGGACGACACCGGCATCGCAGACGCCGACGGCGACGGCGTCCCGGCGGACGAGGACTGCGACGACAGCGACCCCGAGGTCGGCGGGCCCGAGCCCTGGTACAGCGACGCCGACGGCGACGGCTTCGGCGATCCGGACACCCTGATCGAGGCCTGCGCGGGCACCGCCGGCATGGTGGACAACGGCTACGACTGCGACGACGCGGACCCAGGGCTGCCCCTGCTGGTGGACCAGGCCAGCGGCTCCCCCACAGGCAGCGGATCGGCGGCGGATCCCTTCGACGAGATCGCCACCGCCGTCGCCGCCGGCCCCGGCTGCATCGTGGTCCAGCCAGGAACCTACACCGGCGGCTTCGAGGTCGTCGCGGACCTGATCCTGGGCAGCGTCATCGGACCGAACAGCACCATCATCGACGCCGACGGTGCCGGCTCGGTCATCGAGGTCAGCGACGGCGCCCTGACCGTCACCGGCTTCACCCTCACCGGCGGCGCCGGCAGCACCGCCCTGGGCGACCAGACCCTGGGGGGCGCGATCCAGGCCTGGAACGCCACCGGGCTGCGCATCGAGGACTGCATCGTCACCGGCAACGAGGCCCAGTACGGCGGCGGTATCTTCGGTCCTGAGAAGGGCGAGACCGTCATCCTCGACTCGAGCTTCGAGGGCAACAGCGCCGAGACCACCGGCGGTGGCTTCTACCTGCAGAACGCGACCATCGAGGACAGCGACTTCACCGACAACGACGCCACCTACGGCGGCGGCGGCTACCTCACCGCGGGCGTGGGCAGCGCCGAGGCCACCGGCTTCGAGGGCAACCGCGCCACCCAGGGCGGCGGGCTGTACGTCGCCGACGAGGGCCGCTTCACGGGCGGGCACTACACCGCGAACGTCGCCGAGAAGGGCGGCGGGGTCTACATCGACGAAGCCAGCAGCTTCGGCGGGGGCTCCATCGAGGCCAACGAGGCGGAGCGCGGCGGCGGCGTGGACATGGAGACCGGCGCCAGCCTCAGCGACAGCGAGCTGAGCGCCAACACCGCGGACACCTACGGCGGCGGCCTCCACGCCACCGGGGACGTGATCCTCTCCGCGGTGACCCTGGACCGCAACAGCGCCGGCTCCCTGGGGGGCGGTGCCCTGCTGGCCACCGGCCCCGTGGCCGCCTCGGAGCTCACGATCACCGACAACAGCGCCGGCTCGAGCGGGGGCGGCCTGTACCTCCACGAGGCGAACACCTCGGTCGCAGGCCTGGTGCTCCGGGGCAACACGGCGGAGTTCGGCGGCGGGGCGGCCCTGTACGGCAGCCAGCTGGACGCCCGCACCGGCGAGGCCGTCATCGAGCTGAACGAGGCCGTCGTCTATGGCGGAGGCGCCCACCTCGAGGGCAGCGGCGCGTGGCTCGGTGGCACCTTCTCGAGCAACAGCGCCGAGCACGGTGGCGGGGCCTTCGCGGCTGGGCTCACGGTGATGGAGGACGTCGTCTTCGACGCCAACAGCGCCACCGGCAACGGCGGCGGGGTGCTCGCCAACGCCACCTTCGGTCTCACCGGGGGCGCGCTCACCGGCAACAGCGCCGAGGACGGCGGGGGCATCTTCGCGGCCTCGGGCCACAGCGTCCTGCTGACCGGGACCACCGTCACGGCCAACCAGGCCTCCGGCGACGGCGGCGGCGCCCGGGTCGAGGGCGAGCTGGAGTCCGACGCCTGCGACTGGGGTGACAGCTCCAGCGACAACAGCCCCCAGGACGTCTACGCCGGGGGCAGCGACTACGACTGGGACGGCGTGCAGAGCTTCTCGTGCAGCGGCAGCGGGGGCTGCTCCTAGGTCCTCCGGGGCCGGCCCAGGCTGTCCAGGATCGCCGCCGCCAGCCAGGCCGCCGCCACCGAGGGCAGCAGGAAGGCCCGCGGATAGAGCCAGGACGGATCGAAGCGGGTGATGACCCAGGCGGTCAGCGCGAAGCTCGAGACCAGGAACAGCGCCGGCAACCAGCGGCGCCGGCCGATGTGCATCAGCAGCCCCAGCGCCGACAGCGCCACGCCGATCCAGCTGATCCACAGGGGCCCGAGGCTGACGATCTCACTGCGGCTGGTCACGCTGGGCACCAGGGGGAAGGAGAACGGCAGCCAGCCCAGGTAGCGCAGGCTGTCGAGCCCGGAGCCCAGGCCGGTCAGCGCGCCTTCCTGGGCGAGCACGTGGCCGCTGGTCATGGCCACCAGCGCTTCGTGAGGATGGGACCAGAGGTAGGGGTTGGTGCCGACGAACACCCCCGCGCCGATGGCCAGGCCCAGCGCCAGGCCGACCCAGCCCCGCCAACCCACCCGGGACCACGCGATCAGCATCGCCCCAGGCACCACCGGCACCAACACCAGGGCGTAGAGCTTGCAGGACACCGCCAGGCCCACCAGCACGCCGGCGTCCAGCAGCCACAGCCCCTGGCGGGTCCGCCGGGCGGCGAGCCCGCGCTGGGTGCAGACCAGGGCCCCCAGCACGAACAGCAGCATGGGCAGATCCGGCAGCAGGGCGACCTGGGCGGCGCGGAAGACGGGGTGGACCAGCAGCACCGCCGCCGCCACCAGCCCGCCGAGGCGCGCGCCACCGCCGCGCCCCACCATGGCCATCGCCACCACGCACAGGGCCCCCATGACGCCCCAGATCACGCGCATGGCCGGCACGCGGTGGTCCCGCTCGAGGCCGCGGGTGGCGTGGTCGACCACCCCGAGCATGTAGAGCCCGAGCTTGGGGTTGTGGACCCCGTAGCCGTCGTAGGACTCGGCCCAGCGCCAGTCCTCGCACGCCTCGGGGGCCCCCTTCACGCAGCCTGCGAACATCTCGGCCTGCATGGTGCCGTAGTAGAGGAAGCCACGCTCGTCGCCCTCGACGGTGTCGGGGGCCCGCAGCGCCATGACGACCGAGCTCACCAGCGCCACGACCAGCACGATGAGCAGCCCGCGGGTTCCGGTGATCCACTGCCTCACGCTGCCTCCACGCCGCACACCGCCACTCTATCAGAGCCTCGCCCCAGGCCCCCGCGCCCTCGAAAGGGCCCTGAAAGGAACCCCAGGTCCTTCGGCGGGCATGATGGGATCGAGGTGGTCCGTGACGATCGAGATCCGACATCGCGATGGCTGGCGCGACGTGCCCGGGGCGACGCTCCGGGGCACGCTCTCCCCCGATGTGCATCGCCTCTACATGGCCAGCGACGCGCTCGGTGGCGAGGTGGTCTACCAGGGGACTCAGGTGGGCGTGCGCGTGGACGGCACCGAGGCCCTGGCGGCTTCGGAGCTCACCGAGCTGCGCGGCCGGACCATGGTGGTGCTGATGGTGGTGATGCCCCGGCGTCACCGCGCTCAGTCGGCGGCCAGCAGGGGCTGAGCGACACGCTTCGTTTCGAGGATGCAGCCTTTGCACGCTCCGTCTGCAGGCGTCACCGACGCCGTGTAGAGTGGGACGGAGCACGGACCACATCCTGGAGGAGACATGACGCGCACTGGTTTGATCCTGTGCCTGGGGGCCAGCCTCGCCCTGGCCTGCGGCGACAAGGATGAGCCCGACGACAGCCAGCCCCCCGAGGGCGACACCGACACCGACACCGACGCCGACAGCGACACGGACGCCGACGCGGATGCCGACAGCGACGCCGACGCGGACGCCGACGCGGACAGCGATGCCGACGCGGACGCCGACGCCGACGCGGACGCCGACGCCGACACGGACGCCGACACCGACGCGAACCTGGTGGGACGCATCGTGCGCAATCCCTGCGCAGACCCGTCGACGGTCGCCGTCTGGTCCGTGCTGCACGGAGAGGCCGCCTGCTCCCCGGGCTGGGACACGGGCGGCCGCGAGTGGAAGGGCACCCGCGTGGACACGCCCACGGTCTCCAGCGGCGCATTCAGCGCCACCCTGCCCGCCGGTGACTACGGCGCCATCGGCTACACCGGCGACTGCTACGGCTGCGCGCCCTTCACCATCGTGAGCGACGAGACCACCGTTGTCGAGCTGGCGATGGACTACTTCGACGTGGTGGACGCCCCCTACCTCTACCTCTACCCGCAGCGCCCCACCGCCGTGAACGTGCGCATCGTGGATCCCGATCTCATCACCGCCGCCGACCCGGCCTACCCCGACGGCGGCTGGGAGGTCCTGGCCCACCCCGACGGTCGCCTGGAGCTGCCCGAGGGCACCCGGGACTTCATCTTCTACGAGCTGCTGCTGGACCGCACCGCCTTCCAGTACGCCCAGGGCTGGTGCACCGACGGCGCGAGCGCCCAGGCGAGCATCGAGCACGCCATGGCCGATCTCGGCTTCCTGCCGAACGAGATCGCCGACTTCTCGGACTTCTGGGACCACCAGTTCCCGGCGGCGGCCCAGGTCACCGTCTACCCCCAGATCCAGAGCCTCTACCGGCTGCCCATCAACCCAGCGCCGGACCGCCTGCTGCGGGCCATCTTCGTGCTCGAGCCCGGCTGCCGCGCGGTGCACCCCGCCAAGCTCGAGCCCATGCCGCGCACCGGCTACCACGCCGCCGAGTGGGGGGTGATGCTGCTGGACGGCCTCGAGCGCCCCACCCCGCTGCTGCCCACCTGGATGTAGGAGCCGACCATGCGCACCCACAGCCTGCTGCTCGCGGGCCTGCTGGCCCTAAGCCTCGCCTGCGGCGAGGACAAGCCCGACACCCAGCAGCCCGAAGGCGACACCGACACCGACACCGACGCCGACACCGACACCGACGCAGACGGGGACACCGACGCTGACACCGACGCAGACG
>CAYZVO010000251.1:0-12482 GCA_964481655.1 uncultured Enterobacterales bacterium
GGTTGAAAGCGGGCGCCCCCTGCAGGACTCGAACCTGCTACCTTTTGATTAGGAATCAAACGCTCTATCCGGATGAGCTAAGGGGGCGGCGCCGCCCAGCTAACCCGGTGGGAACGAGCGATCACGGGTTCATCGTGTAGGCGCCGTCCATGGCGATGACCCGGGCGAAGACGTCGTCGAAGCGGACCTGGTCCACCGCGGGCCGGCGGATCATGGCCTTGGCGAAGGCCCGCTGGGCCTTGGTGGCCTGGGGCTTCATGGACAGCTGCAGCGCGAAGCGGGAGAAGTCGCGCACCATGGTGTCGAAGATCTGGTCCACGACGGCGTCGTCGATGTTCTGCAGGCGGGCGTTCTCGAGGATCAGCTGGCCGTAGACCACCAGGGTGAACAGCTCGCCCAGCAGCAGCAGGAAGTCGAAGTCCTTCGCCTGCTCCTTGGTGGGGCGGGCCGCCGCCAGCAGGCCCTTGAGCACCCGGATCTGGCCCCGGAAGCGCTTGACGTTGGGCAGGGACGATCCCTTGTAGGCCTGGCGGTAGTCGTGGAAGCGGATCTTGCTCAGGCCCTTGGTGGGGCCCTGCTCCCACAGGAAGGCGTCGTCGGTCGGGGCGGTCATGCGGGGGAGCTCGGCGAACTCGCCGGGCGAGAAGAAGTAGTTCTTCATGAACTTGATGATGAGCGCCATGTTGACGTGCACGGTGCCCTCGAGCTTGGGCAGCGCCCGGATGTCCCGCACGGCCATCTCGAAGTACAGGTCCTTCTCGAAGCCCCGGGCCGCGATGACGTCCCACAGCAGGTCCATGACCTGCTCGCCCTGGGTGGTGACCTTCATCTTCACCATGGGGTTGTACAGCAGGTAGCGGCGGTCGTCCGGGGACGCGGCGCGCATGTAGTCGCTGGCGCGCTGGGCGAAGAGCCGCATGGCCACCAGACGGGCCCAGGCGTCCACCAGCAGCTGCTTGATGTGGGGGAAGTCGGTGACCGCCGATCCGAAGAGGTGGCGGTGGTGGGCGTGGGCGATGGCCTCGTACATGGCGTGGGTGCAGATGCCGATGCTGGCCCAGCCCAGGTTGAACTTGCCCACGTTGACGGTGTTCAGGGCCATGTCCCAGGCGTCGCGCCCGGTGGCCAGGACCTCGTCGGCCGCCACCCGGTAGTCGTCGAGCCGGTACTCGCCCACGTAGTTCTGGGAGTTGCAGACGTTCTGGACGCACTCGTAGTGCCGCCGCTGGGAGTTCACGGCGAAGAAGCAGTAGTCGTCCTTGCCCTCGCCCACCTTGCCGAAGGTGGAGACCCAGGCCGCCTTGTTGGCGTTGCCGATGTAGTACTTGCTGCCATCAGCCCGGTAGCTGCCGTCGTCCTGGGCGTTGAGCCGCGTGCTGGTGCTGTAGATGTCCGCGCCGTGCTCCCGCTCGGAGAGGCCGAAGCCGAACACGCCGCCCTCGCGCAGGGCCTCGGCGGTGCGGGCGTGCATCGCGGCGTTCTTCGTCATCCACAGGGGCCCCAGGCCCAGGATGCTCACCTGCCAGGTGTACCAATAGGCCAGCCCGTAGAAGCCCAGCACCTCGTTGAAGGCGCAGTTGCGGTGGGTGTCCCAGCGGGTGCTGCCGTCGCCGTGGGGGGTCGGCGTGAGCAGCTGGGCGAAGATGCCCTCGCGCCCCTGGAAGGCGATGAAGTCGTCGTAGAAGGTGCGCTCGTGGTCGGCCTGCTTGAGGGCCTGCTTGCCCCGCTCCTCGAAGAAGCCGATGGTCTTCTTCATGATCTCCCGGGACTCGGGATCGAGATCGTCGAAACGTTCGGTGGCGGGGTTGAACAACACGGTGTGCTCCAGGGCGTGGGTGGACGGGTCCGGATCGCTTGGCAGTATGAATGAATCTTCATTCAGTTTCCAGTCCCGGCTGCACATCTGTGGTCGAGGGGCCTCCACAGCTGTGTAGGGGCGGGCGGGGCCAGCGCACCTGCGGATCGCGTATCTCGTTGATTTCTCTTGCTTGTGGCCTGCCGGCAGCCCCTGGCACGCGGTGTGCACCTACCCCGGGCGACCCAAGGATGGATGCCCCATCCGAACGAACCCCGAGAGGCACCCCATGACCTTCATCCCCGCCACCGAGTCCGCCATCGTCCATCCTGACGTCACCCGCAACGACATGCCCATGGAGATCCTCATCGAGCTCGAGGAGTTCGAGGCCTCCCTGGTGGACGAGCAGCCCCCGGCCCCCTCCCCCGCCCAGCTCGAGGACGACACCTTCAACGCCTGGCTGGACGATCTCGAGGAGCTGGACGCCGACGCCATCGAGCTGCTCGACGACGCCCTCGCGCTGCCCGCCGAGCCCACCCCGGAGCCGGCGACGCCCCGCGAGGTCCACCCCCGGACCTTCGAGGAGCACGTGGCCGAGATCAAGGCCGCCGGCGACGACCCCGTGGCCCGCCGCGGCCTGTCGCTGATGGGCCTGGGCGACATCTTCGGCCTCGAAGAGGTCGTGGCCGCCATCACCAAGACCTCCGAGACCCTGATCTTCTGGGCCCCGATGCTGGACATGGAGCAGGAAGGCTTCTTCACCGCCCACCACCGCGAGCTGCAGGCCTGCCTGACCCTGCTCGAGGCCCACCCGGCCCCCGAGTACCACCCGGCCCTGCGCCAGCGCTGGGACGCCGCCCGCGACGAACTCCACGACCTGCTGCCCACCTGGGCCCAGCAGGCGGTTGCGGTCTGCTAGTCGCCCTTCCGCCCCTTCTTCCCAGGCTTCTTGCCGGGACGGTCACCCTTCTGCGGCGCCGGCGCCTCCGAGCCCAGGCGCTGCAGCTCGTCGTAGCCGGGCAGGGCGGAGAGGTCGGGGATGACCACGATCTCGATGCGGCGGTTGGCGGCCTTGCCTTCGTCGTCGTCGTTGGGGGCGACGGGCTGGTAGAAGGCGTAGCTCGAGGCGCTGATGCGCTCCGGCGGCATGCCCGCGTCCACCATGGCCTTGACCACGGTGAGCGCGCGGCCCGATGCCAGCTCCCAGTTGGAGGGGTACTGGGACGTGGCGATAGGGTCGTCGTCGGTGTGGCCCTCGACCTGGAAGGTGCGCTCGGGGATGGAGGCCAGCACGCCGGCCACCTCCTGGATGGCGGCCAGGCCGTCGGGCGACAGGCTGGCGGAGCCGGAGGCGAAGAGCACGTCGCTGGCCAGCTCGACCACCATGCGGCCGTTCTGGATCTTGACCTTCAGCTTGCCCGCGTCGATGAGGCTCTGGAAGCGGGCCAGCAGGTCGCGGTAGGCGGCCAGGCGGGCCTCGGCGGCCTCGCGACGGGCCTCGAGCTCGGCCAGGGCCTGCTTCATGGACTCCACGTCGGCCTCGAGCTGCCCCTTGCTGGCGACCAGTTCGGCCTCCTTGGACTGAGCGGCCTCGAGGGCCTGCTTCTTGCGGTCGTAGGCGTCCTGCAGCTGGGACAGCTGGGCCTCGAGATCGGCGATGGTGCGCTGCTCCACGCCGAGCTGGCGCTCGAGGTCGGCGATCTGCGCGTCCCGCTGCTCGATGGTGGAGTTGGCGTCCGCGAGGTTGGTCTCGAGGGCGCGGAAGTCCTTCATGGGCACGCAGCTGATGCCGAAGACGAGCAGGATGGGGAGGGCGCGGGGAATCGACATGGGATCCTTCCTTTGCAGGCCGTGTTCCGACCGCTGCTATCGCGGGGCCCGCGCAGCCGTCCAGCCGGCACCGCGCCGTCGCCACACATTCCCCGCGAAACCGCCGTTTTCGCCGTGCCCGTCGCGCTTGACGACGGGAAGAGGCCGATGCTACCCTCCACATCGCCTTCGGTCCGATTAGGACAGGTTGACCTGCCCCCGGAGAACGCATGAACGTCACCCGCCTGGTCCTGCTCGCCGGCACGCTCTTCATCGCCGGCTGCCAGTGCAACACCGATCCACAGACGGACGACACCAGCCCGCCCGACGCTCCCCCCGAGCGCGATCGCGGCCAGTGGCTGTCCATGGGCACGCTGGCCGACGGCACCATCGTCGCGTCGTACTTCGATCGCGACGAGGACGGCCTGGGCGTCGCCTTCGGCACCATGGGCGCCGAGGGTGTCGAGTGGACCTACGAAGAGGTCGAAGGCTTCCAGGACGCCTCGGGCCTGGACTCCGGCAACCTGGGCACCCACACCAGCCTGGTGGTCGCCCCCGGCGACGTCGTCTGGGTGGTCTACTACGACGTAGGCAACGCCGCGCTGCGCTACGCACGCCGGCACAAGACCGTCAACGCCGCCATGGAGCCCATCGGCTCCTGGATCACCGGCGTGGCGGACGTGGGCGGCGGCGCCCGTCCCGACGCTGGCCAGTGGGCGTCCATGGCCCTCTCCCCCGAAAACAAGCCTGTGGTGGCCCACTACGACGCAGGCGAGGGCGAGCTGCGCGTCACCCGCTGGGACGGTGAGTCCTGGGGCAACCAGGTCAAGATCGAGGGCGAAGAGTACACCCTGCAGGACACCGGGGGCCCCTCGAAGCCCGCCGACGTCGGCAAGTTCGCCGACCTGTTCATCGACGCCGCAGGCACCGAGTACATCGCCTACTACGACGACGCCTGGTCCCGCCTGATGCTCGCGGTGGGCGGCGCCGACGGCTTCGTGCAGCACGTGGTCGATGAGTCCGCCGACGTGGGCCAGTGGCCCTCCCTCTACGTCGAAGAATCGGGCACCATCCACATCGCCTACCACGACGTCGAGAACCAGGATCTGCGCTACGCCTCCGGCACCCCGGCGGGCTTCTCGGTCACCACCGTGGACAACGGTGAGCTGATCGGCGCCGACACCGAGATCTTCATGAACGGCGATCTGCTGTCCATCCTCTACTTCGACGGACAGAACAACGACGCCAAGCTGGCCACCATGGCCGGCGGTGCCTGGACCACCAACACCCTCGCGGGCGATGACGGCACCGGGCTGGGCTACCACAACGAGGTGGTGGTCGCGAACGGCAGCTACTACGCCGGCTGCTACGACTACACCAACCGCTCCATCTGGTTGGGCGCCCTCCAGTAGGCACACACATGAACACACGCCTGTCACCGCCCGGCCTCCCCGGGCTCCTGGCTGTCCTCTGCGCGCTGCTCCTGGCGCTCCCCGCCCACGCCGGCCAGCTGCTGGTCGATGTGATCGACGTGGGCCAGGGCGACGCCGTCCTGCTGCGCAGCCCGGAAGGCAAGACCGTGCTCATCGACGCGGGCACCGGTCGCTCCGACATGGTGGCCGAGCTGCAGGGCCGCGGGGTCACCCAGATCGATCTCGCCGTCGCCTCGCACCCCCACGCCGACCACATCGGCGGCATGGAAGACGTCCTGCGGGCCATGCCCGTGGGGGTCTACATGGACAACGGCGTGCCCCACACCTCCAAGCTCTACACCGACCTGATGGTCGCGGTCGAAGAGCTGGCCGTCCCCTACATGGAGGCCGAAGCCGGCCAGCACATCGCCTTCGGCGACGAAGCCTCCATCGACATCCTCTGGCCCACCAAGACCAAGCTGCGGGGCACCCGCTCCGATCTGAACGCCAACTCGGTGGTGCTGCGCCTGAACCACGGCGAGAACTGCTTCCTGTTCGTGGGCGACGCCGAGGAAGAGACCGAGGTCCGCCTCCAGGTGCGCGGCCTCGAGCAGTGCAGCGTCCTCAAGGGCGCCCACCACGGCTCCAACCACTCGAGCCTCGACCGCTTCCTCTCCCGGGTCCAGCCCACCGTCGCCCTCATCAGCGTCGGCGAGCACAACCGCTACAACCACCCCGGTGAAGAGACCTTGAGGCGCCTGGATCGCCACGGCGCCCAGGTCCACCGCACCGACACCCAGGGCGCCCTGCGGGTGATCTCGAACGGGCACACGGTCAAGGTCATGGACGGCATCGCCACCGTGGCCACCTCCCTGGTCACCCCGCCGTCGGTGGAGGCCCAGACCCAGCTCGCCCAGACCCTGGCCGAGCAGGTCGGCGAGGAAGGCACCCCGGACTACGAGGACGACGCGTACGGTGCCGACACCGGCCCCAGCTTCGTGGCCAGCAAGAAGAGTGAGGTCTTCCACAACCCCGACTGTGAGTGGGCGCAGAAGATCAGCCCCAAGAACAAGATGGAGTTCGACAGCTACAAGGACGCCGTCCTGGCCGGCAAGCGACCGGCCCACTGCTGCAACCCCAAGTCCGAAGACGACCGCTGACAGAGGCCCCCATGATCATCCTGGACCGCGTCGAAGGCCCCATGGCCGTGCTCGAGATCGACGGCGAACACTACGAGTTCCCCGCCGCCGCCCTGCCAGAAGGCGCCAGCGAAGGGGACGTGCTGACCCTGCAGGCCGACCCCGACGCCCGCGCGAAGATCGAGGATGAAGCCCGCGCACGGCTCGAGCGCCTGAAGAAGCGAGGCCCCGGCTCGGGCGGCACCCTGGTGCTCTGATCCCGTCCTGGTCGCGCACAGCGACCAAGTTGACCCCCGCTTCACCCGCCGAGCGGCTATGCTGATCCTTCGACCGAGGGAGCTTTCATGCATCGCGTGCTCGCCGTCTTGATCGCCTGTCTGCTGCTGGCCAGCCCTGCGTGGGCGCTCACCGTGGACATCAACAAGGCCACCGAAGCCGAGCTCGACACCCTGCCAGGTATCGGCCCCGCCAAGGCCGCCGACATCGTGGCCTATCGGCAGGCCAACGGGCCCTTCACCTCCGCCGATCAGCTGGACAACGTGCCCGGCATCGGCCCGGCGACCTTGGGTCGCCTGCTGCCGCTGATCACCGTCGATGGCGCCACCGTGGCGCAGCCCGCCCCCGCCGAGGCCGAGGTGCGGGCCACCGAGCAGGCCGTGCGCGCCGCTCCCCGCGGCGACCTGGGCCTGGTCATCGAGTCCGCCCCCGAGCAGCCCGCCCCCGTCGCCGCGGCCGCGGTCGCCGCTCAGCCCAGCGGCGGCGGCATCGACATCAACAGCGCGTCGGCCGCCGAGCTGATGGACCTGCCGGGCATCGGCGCCTCCAAGGCCGCCCTCATCGTGGCCAGCCGCGAGCAGCAGGGCCCCTTCGCCAGCTGCTTGGACCTGCAGCGGGTCAACGGCATCGGCGCCAAGACCGTCGCCAACCTCGAGCACATGTGCAGCGCCGGCGCCGGCGGCCGGCCCGCCGCCAGCAGCAGCGGCCACAGCGCCGCCGCGGCCCCCGCCGCCCCCGCCTACAGCGGCGCCAAGGTCGACATCAACAGCGCCTCCGAGTCCGAGCTCGACAGCCTCCCGGGCATCGGGGCCTCCAAGGCCGCTCTCATCATCGCCAGCCGCGAGCAGCAAGGCCCCTTCGCCAGCTGTCAGGACCTGCAGCGGGTCAACGGCATCGGCGCCAAGACCGTCGCGAACCTCGAGCACATGTGTGAGGCGCGCTAGCAACGGCATTCGCGACATCACCTCCTGACCCGGGCGAACACCGCGGCATGGGACACCTGAACCGCAACGGCCATCGAAAGCTCGCAGAGCGCCTGGAGCAGTACGTTCCCGGGGCCTTCGTCTCCGAGACCCTGGAGCGCATCCTGGCGCAGCTCGTCGACGAGGAGCAAGCCAGGCTCTGCTCTCTCATGCCCCTGCGCAAGGTCACGGCCGCGCACATGGCCGAGGTCTGGGGGCTCGACACGGAGCGAGCACGCGCGGTCCTCGAGTCCCTGGGGAGCAAGGGCGTGGTGGTGGAGTTCGCCGCCGATACGCCCATGACCTACGCGCTCGCCCCCCCGGTCCTCGGCTTCGTCGAGTTCTCGATGATGAGGGTCCACGGCGAGCTCGACGCGAAGGCCCTGGCCGAGCTGTACTACCAGTACTGCCAGGTCGAGGGCGACTTCATCCAGCAGCAGGGGGCCGCCACCCCCGCCCTCTCCAGGGTCTTCCCCCACGAGGACATGCTCGAGGACGTCTCCTCGGAGGTGCTCTCCTACGATCGCGTCAGCGCCGGGATCGACGCCGCCAGCTGCATCACCGTTGGCATGTGCTACTGCCGCCACAAGATGGACCACCTCGGCCGCGCCTGCGACGGCACGATGGACGCCTGCCTGACCTTCAACAACGTCGCCAGGCACCTGTCCAAGCACGGCATCGCCCGGGAGATCACCAAGGACGAAGCCCACGCCATCGTGCGGGACTGCATGGACCAGGGCATGATCCAGATCGGGGACAACACCCGCGCAGGGCTGGCGGTGATCTGCAACTGCTGCGGCTGCTGCTGCGATCTGCTGCTGGGATACCGCCGCTTCGGCAGCACCGGGCTGGTGAGCCCGTCGGCGTTCGCAGCCCGCGTGGACCCGAACGCCTGCACCGGCTGCGGGATCTGCGTCGAGCGCTGCCCGGTGGACGCCATCTCGATGGAGGCCGACGCGGCCGCGGTGAACGAAGCCTGCCTGGGCTGCGGTGTCTGCGCCCGGGTCTGCCCCTCGGATGCGCTGCACATGGTCGCCCGCGCCGAGCGCCCCTGGGTCCCCAGGGACTTCGTCGAGAAGACCCTCTTCGCCTCCATCGACGCCGCCAAGACGGGCAACTACCTGTTCGACGACCAGACCAGCCGCCGCCACGCCGTCCTGCGCAGGGCGGTCAACGCCACGCTGCGGCTCCCCGGCGTCCGGCGCGGTCTCCAGACAGACCCCGCCAAGCGGGCGCTCATCCGCCTGCTGGACTGGGCGATGCCCGGTGAGGGGCGCTAGGGCCGCACTAGCCCTGGAAGCGCTTCAGGGCCTCTTCGACCAACTGCGCCGCGCTGCCCGGCGACACACTCGGAGCCGCCGGCGCGGGGCCGGTGGGGCCCACAACGCCCTCGGCCTGGGGACCCAGGCCGGCCTTCTTGCGCTTGTCCAGCAGCACCTGCACATCGGGGGCGGGGATGCGCCGGGGGCCACCCAGCTGCATGGCCACCATGTGGATCTTGCAGAGGTGTTCCACCAATTCCATGCGCAGGAAGCAGGTCTCGAGGTCGGGGCCGACCGTGATCACGCCGTGGTTGGCCAGCAGCACCGCGTCGGCATGGCGCAGGCCGGCCTGCAGACCCCGCAGCTCATCGTCGGAGCCAGGGAAGGCATAGGGCACGGTGGGGATGCGGTGGCCCAGGGAGACCACGGGTTCGGGCATGAAGGGCTCGCCCAGCTCGACCCCGGCCACGGCGAAGCCGGTGGCGGTGGGGGGGTGGGCGTGCAGCACGGCGCGCACCTGCGGGCGGGCCCGGTAGGCGGCGAGGTGCAGCTTCATCTCGGAGAAGGGCTTGCGGGTGCCCGACAGCTTGTTGCCGGTGCCATCCACCGTGATGAGCCACTCGGGGGCGACATCCGCCTTGGACACGGCGGTGGGGGTGCACAGGTAGTGCGAGTCGCTCAGGCGCACGCTCAAGTTGCCGTCGTGGTTGGCGACCCAGCCCGCGGCGTGGACCCGGTGGGCGTAGCGGACGATCTCGCGTCGGAGCAGCTCTTCCATGGTGGCTACTCGCCGGGCCCGGTCATGGTGGACTCACCCGCCAGCTCGACCTCATCGACGATGGCGAGGATCACGGAGTGGTGGGGGACCTCGGCCAGGGGCGGCTTGGCCAGGATCTGCCGCGCGGTGTTGCCTTCGCGGGCGCAGAGCACCAGATCGCCCACGCCGGCCTGGACCGAATCGACACTGAGGAAGCTGCGGCCCTTGGGCTTGCCGTGCACGTCCACCGGCTGGCAGACCATGACGGCGTAGTTGTCGAACACCGGGTGCTTGACGGTGGCGATGGAGTTTCCGATGACGCGGCAGAGGATCATCCCAGGTACCTCTCATCGGCCCAGTAGTCGTCCACGATGGCCACGATGCCCACGTCCACGGGCGCCATGGGGTTGGGCAGCGCCATGGCGGCTTCCTTGCCGGTGACCCACTGCACGGTGTCGCCGGGGCCGGCCTGCAGCGGGTCGGCGGCGATCACGGGCGGGCCGTCGGGCTGGCCGCTGTGGTCGTGGGGCTGGATGACCAGCAGGCGGATGCCCTCGAGGGTGGGGTACTTCTGCTCGCAGACGCAGGTACCGATGACCTTGGCCAGCTGCATCAGAGGCCTCCGGGCTGGAAGGGGGGCGGGCGCAGCAGCCACGCCAGGAACTCCGGGTGGGGCCGGGCGATGCGCTCGATCTCGAACAGGGTGCCGCGCTTGTTCAGCACCCGCTCGCCGGCCGCCAGGGCCGCCTCGACATCGTGCTGGGCGCCGTGGACCACGTAGTAGGCCTTGCCGCCCAGGGCGCCGGCCACGCGCACGCCGCAGAGCTGCACGTCGGCGTCCTTGAGGGAGCGGTCGCAGGCCTCGAGCACACCGGCCACGTGGCGGCCTTCGACCACGCCGACACAGTCGGGATCATCGATGTCCATCACGCCCATCAGGCCCCGGGTGAGGCCTTCGTGCACCACCGGCAGGAGCATGCGCTCCACCACGCGGGTGTCACCGACCTCGATGGCCGCGTTGTACGACTCCTCGACCTCGGCCACCGGGCCGGAGAAGAGGATGAGGTACTTGCCAGGCTCGATGAGGTTGGCCTCGTGGATGGTCACGGTGGCCTGCTTGACCATGGCATCGACAGCGCGCAGCCCGCGGGCCACGCTGTCGAGCTCGATCAGGGCAAGGGCCTCGACCAAAGGGATCCTCTTCGCCTAGACGATGCGGAAGTGGCCCGCCAGCGTGCAGCGCCGGGTGCGGGTGAAGTGGCCCGCGTGGGTGACGCCTTCGCCGGTGGGACTGGCGATGGTGAACGAGGTGTAGCCTTCGCCGCCGAAGCCCAGGCCCGCGTAGTGGGGGGCGTTCTTGACGAAGATGGAGCAGTCACACAGCCGCGCCATGCGGTGCAGGGCGTCGATGTTCTTCGAGTACATGCCCGCGGTGTGGCGGTTGCCCTGCTCGGCCTCGACGGCCAGGTCGATGGCTTCGTGGACATCCCGGGCGCGCACGATGCCGATGACCGGCATGAGCAGCTCGCCCTGGACGAAGCTGTGATCGAAGGGCACCTCGGCGAAGATCAGCCGGGGATCGCCGCTGAAGGGGACGTCGATCTCCCGCAGGATCTTGGCGGCGTCCTGGCCCACCCACTCGGTGACCGGGTGGCGCTTGTCGGCCTTGACCACCAGCTTCTCGCAGCGGGTGATCTGGTAGTTCCGCAGCTGCACCGCGCCGCAGTGCTGCATGGCCTCCATCAGCTGATCCGCGACCGCATCCACGACGATGACTTCTTTTTCGTCGATGCAGATGAGGTTGTTGTCCATGGACGCGCCGGCGATGATGCCCCGGGCGGCCTGGCCGATGTCGGCGGTCTCATCGACCACGACGGGCGGGTTGCCCGGCCCGGCGGCCACGACCTTCTTGCCGGAGTTCATAGCGACGCGCACCACCGCGGGCCCGCCGGTGACGACCAGCAGGTTGATGCCCGGGTACTTCATCAGCTCCTGGGCGGACTGGATGGTGGGCGTCTCGACGCAGCACAGCAGGTTGTCGGGGCCGCCGACCTCCATGCTGGCGCGGTTCATGATGTCCACGGTGCAGGCCGAGGTGTGCTTGGCCCGCGGGTGGCAGTTGAAGACACCCGTGTTCCCGCCCGCCACGAAGCCGATGCCATTGCAGATGATGGTCTCGGTGGCGTTGGTGGTGGGGGTGATGGAGCCGATCACGCCGTAGGGCGCCCGCTCGACCAGGGTGAGCCCGTCGTCGCCGGTGTAGGCGACGGTCTCGAGGATCTCGGGCCCTGGCGTGCGGTTGATGGCCAGGATGTTCTTCTTGATCTTGTCTTCCACCCTGCCCATGCGGGTCTCTTCGACCGCCATGCGCGACAGCTCCACGACCTTCTCGGTCAGGCGCTTGCGCATGTTGGCGATGATCTCACGGCGCTTCTCCATGGGGAGGGCGACGAGGACCTGCTGGGCTCGACGGGCAGCGTTGGTGCACTGGGTGACGTCCGGCAGGACGCCGTGCGGCTGCGCCGGCGGGGCGGAGGGAGCGGGCGGCGCCTGGCCCGTACGGACCTGGTTGAGCACACGCTCGACGATCTCGGAAACCTGCTCGCGAGGAAGCATGGGGAACCCCTGGGTTCAGGCTGGGCGGGGGGTGATCACCCCTGGCCCGGGCCCGGGTTCTTCAGGTACTTGGTGTCGCCACCGACCTCGAGGATGTCGACGATAGCCATGACGACGGCGTCGCACGGCTTCTTGTCGGTGGCCTTGGTCATGCGGGCGCTGGAGCCCGTGGCGTAGAGGACCACCTCGTCGATGCCGGCGCCCATGGCGTCGGCTGCGACCACGAAGGTGTCCTTGGGTTGCAGATCGAGGGTCAGATCCTGGACCAGGTAGAGCTTCAGGCCCTCGATCTTCTCGTCCTTGCGGGTCGACACGACGGTGCCGACGATCTTGCCCAGCTTCATGGCGCCTCCGGAAACGGCGTGGGGAAAGGTGGTCGCGCCCCCGAGGGGGCGCGGATGACGTTCCGGAGGGTGCTACTTCTTGGGCGCAGGCTTGCGGCCCAGGGGCAGGA
>CAYZVO010000252.1:0-12478 GCA_964481655.1 uncultured Enterobacterales bacterium
GCGTCACCGGAATGATGCCCGACCGGCCTCGTAGAGTACCTTCACGATGTCCGCCTCCGAGGTGATCCGATGCTTCCCTTGCTCCTGGGCGCGCTGCTGGTCCCCCTGGCCTCCGCCCGGACGGGCGACTTCGACTGGGAGGCCCACTTCGTCCCTACCTGTGAGGTCTGGAAGTGCACCACCGCTGACCGCTTCGTCCGGCTCACGACACGGTGGCTCACCGACGAGGAACGCTCGGCCCTCCAGGCAGACCTGCCCCCCATGCCCGAGCTGCTCACCATCCCAGGTCCGCCGATGGAGATCCCAAGCGGCCACCTGCTGGTGCTCGAGGGCGGCCGGGCCTGGCTGGACGAAGCCCCCTTGCCGGGCTGGCCCGCCACCGACCAGCTCGAGATCGAGCTCGAGCGCATGGTCGAGGACCGCGCGCGGTTGGAGCTGCTGACCGGCACGGAGCAGGCTCAGCTGGGCTGGCTGATCCTGGCGGTGGATCGGGACACCGAGATCGGCCAGGTGACCCGCGTCCTCGCCCTCGCCTCGGAGCTGGGGCAGGAGCGGATCGCGGTGTTGGGGGTGGCGGGCCAGCAGCCCCAGCTCCAGCCCATGCCGGCGCCCGCCTATGCGCGTCGACTCGAGCGAGATCTCGAGGGCAGGTCCAGCGGTGAGGATCGGCTCGTCTACCTGATGAGCCGTAGCATCCGGTTCCAGCTGCGGTGTCCCGACCTGGCGGCGCTGTACGTGTGGTTTTCGCGTCAGCCCGAGTCGATGCAGCGCACCTTGCCCTGCCCGGGGTGGCAGCGCGCGCTCGCCTCGGCCCTCGACGACTGTGCGTGCATCGGTGAGCGGGGTGTCCGTCGCTACGCCACCCTGCAGCGCATGATGGCCGAGTCCCGTGAGCATGTCTGGTTGACCCGGCTTCCCCTCCTGATCGATCCCGCCGCCGAGCCTCTGGTGTTCGACGGAGGGGACCGTTGGTCGGCGCTCGAGCCGGTGCTGAGCGCGAGCGAAGGCCAGCCCCTCTGGCTGGTGGTCGAGCCCGCCCCGGACGCGACAACCCCCCGACCTCCCGAGGAGGCCGGGGGGTCGTAGGGCGCGTCGCTACATGGTCTTCTTGGGGGCGCCACCAGCGGCCTGGGCCTGCTGGGCGGCCTTGCGGGCGGCCATCTGCTTCTTGTACTCGGCCAGCTGGTTGCGGGCGGAGGCGTCGCCGGCCTTGGCCTTGATGCGGGCCAGCTTGGCGTCGAGGGACTCGTTGTTGATCTCGGAGCCGACGTCGGCCTGGGCCTGCATCTTGCCGATGTGCTCGCGCACGTTGTCCAGCGCCTTGATGTCGGCGTCGGTGGAGAGGCCGTCGAGGGACTCCTGGATGGAGATGCGGGCTTCGGCGTTGGCCTTCTTGGCCAGCATCTCTTCCTTCTCGCGCTTGAGCTTGGCGATCTCGCCCTGGAAGGCGATCAGGCCCTGCTTGGCGTCCTCGGCCTGGCCAGCGACCTTCTCGAGCTCCATGCGGAGCTGCTCGATCTGGCTGGTGAGCTCGTCCTTCTTCTGGATGAGCACCAGGGCGGCCTCGTCCTCGCCTTCTTCGATGGCGACGGGGATCTGGACGTTGACTTCCTTGATCTCGCGCTCTTTGGTCTCGAGCTCGGTCGAGAGCTTGTTGCGCAGGTAGACGATGCCGCTGACGGCCTTCTTGAGCTCGCGGTGCTTCTTGATGCGCTCCTCGATCGCGGACTCGTAGACCGCTTCGGGGTTGCGGGTCTCGATGTCCGAGACCCAGAGGCTGAGGAAGCCCTTCCACACGTTGGCGATACGATCGAAGAAACCCATTGTGACGCTCCGGAGACTCTGTCGGACCCGCTCTCCGCGGGCCCTTTCGGGGGGGATTCGGTCGCTTGGACCCTAGCTCTTTGGGGTTCGCGCGGCAAGCGAGCGCGGGGCGCCGGCCGGCCTGCTGTTCCCTCTACGCGGGGGGCGCCATTTTCTTTCACTCAGGGGGAGCCGGGCCATCTCGGTGCGCCCGACGGCGGAGGCTGCGGCCAGCCTCGGGGGTACGGCGCGCCGCAGGCTGTCCAGGGTGTCGAAGTTTCGACGATCCGTTCGACAGTTCGACGGTCAGGGACGCTCGCACGCAGGAAATGAGCTGGCACCGATGTTGCATTGCGCTCTGGGGACTCTACCTGGGAGCGTCCATGGACCTCTGGCACATCACCCTGTCCTCAACGACTCGTCACGCCCTGTTCCCCAGTGAGGTCCACCGCTGTCGTGCGGTCGGCGCGTTGGCCGGCGTCTGCGGCGAAGAGCTGGCGCTGTTCTGCATCGTTGATGATCACCTACATCTGGTCGTCCTCTGCGATCGGCGTCGGTGCTCCACCATCGCGCGAGCCACGAAGCTCGCCCTCGCCCCCATCGTGGCCACGACAATGCAGCCGTGCCATATCAAGCGCGTGAACGGGCGCAGTCACCTGATGGAGTTGCACCGCTACTTGCTCCAGCAGCCGGCGCACCACGACCTGTCCTGCCATCCGGCACTCTGGACCGGGAGCTGCTTCCTCGACCTGATCGGCGCCCGGAGGCTTTCAGGGCTCCGGCTGCGGATCGAGGACGTGCTGCCCCGCGGGACGATCGATCGTTCGTTGGGACATGTGGGGCTTGGCGGGTGGCGGCCGGTCCTGGCCGGCGCGGACGAGGTGCGGGCGGCCGGCGCTCCCGCGCTGGTGGCGGCGGCCTCCACCAGCTGTGGCGCCGAGCCCGGTCTGGTGGGACGGCGAGCTGCGGCGGTGCGTGCTCGGCGTGTCGCCTGCGCGCTCGGCCGGGCTGCTGGGCTCCCCACCAGCGAGCTCGCCTGGGCCCTCGGGGTTCATCGGGGGAGCGCCCGTAAGCTCGCGGTCGGGGAGGTCCACCCGCGCGACCTGGCGGCGGCGCGGACCTACCTCGCGCTCGCGAGCGCGGTGCGGGCGGCGCCCAGGTTGGAGATGGACGTTCCGGGGAACGGTCGCCGGCGGGCTTGAGCGCGGCGCCGCGCCCAACGCGGGAGGCTGGGGCCAGCCTCGGGGGTACGGCGCGCATTCCGCGCCCAACGCGGGAGGCTGCGGCCAGCCTCGGGGGTACGGCGCGCATTCTGCGCCCAACGCGGGAGGCTGGGGCCAGCCTCGGGGGTACGGCGCGCCGGCGTGGTCAGGGCGTGCTGGTCGTGTGCCAGGTACCGGGGAAGGCGTCCAGCTCGAGCAGGACCGGGCCGTGGTGCAGGTCGAACACCCACGTGCCGGTGAGCCCGGGGTGGGAGCTGGGGTCGTCGCTGTCGTCGAGGGTGAAGGCCTGGCAGTAGCCCACGACATCGTCCTCGACGCGATCGCAGTGGGACATGAAGGCCTCGGCGGTCCAGCTGTCGCCGCCGGTCCAGGTGGTGATCTCGTCCCAGTCGTGGACCGCGTAGTGGGCGACGTCCACGGGGGGGACAAACACCTCTCGGCTGCGGGTTTTGGGGTCCTCGTAGCCGTGGATCCGCAGGCCCTTCGGGTTTCCGTTGGACCACTGGCTCCGCCAGCGCACTGTCACCTCGTCTTCGACGATCAGGCGATGTTCCAGGTTCACCACCCAGCCCTCATCTGTGGACTCACCCCCCGCGTCCTCCAACTCCAGCAGCCAGGGCAGGCGCGGGTCGCTGCTCTCGAAGGTCCACGGGCCCTGGGACAGCGGCCACAGATCGACCGAGTACCAGCACCAGCAGTCCACGTAGTCCGGGCCGCAACCGATCGACAGCGAGGCACACGCGAGCAGGTGGCGCCAGGTGCGCATCCCGGGACCTCCAGGTCAGCTCCAGCCTACCGATTCCTGCCCGCAGGCACCATCCCACCCCACAGCTGGATAGTCCCCCCCCATGCGCGACAGGCTGATCCGCTGGGCTCCGGTGCTGCTGTCGCTGGCCGCGTGCTACGCGCTGGGCCGGCGGGCGCTGGAGGCCTTCGCGGCCCACAACGTGCAGTGGGCCCACGATCTGGCGTTCTTCACGCAGATCCTGTTCAACGCGGCCGAGGGCCGCGCCTGGACATCTCCGCTGCTGCTCGAGCCCACCGGCTTCTTCGAGATGGTGCACTTCCACCCCATCTTCGCCGCGCTGCTGCCCCTGTTCATGCTGCGGCCCGAAGCCTCCACCCTGCTGCTGTTCAACGTCGCGGCGGTCTGCCTGGCGGCCATCCCCCTGGCGGGGCTCGCCCGTGACCGCACGGGCAACGCCTGGTTCGGGCTGGCGGCGGCGGTGGCGTTCCTGGTCTGGCTGCCGGTGCAGACCGCGGCCCTGGCGGACTTCCGGCCGGTGGTGTTCTTCATCCCCGGGTTCATGCTGCTGCTGTGGGGCCTGGCCAAGCCCTGCCGCTGGCGGCTGGTGATCGGGGCGCTCATCGTCGCGGGCGCCCGCGAGGAGAGCGGCTACCTGCTGCCCATGCTGGCCATCGTGATGCTCGCGCTGCCCTTCGGGAAGCGCCGCCGCAGCGACGCGCTCATCCTGTTGGGTATCGGGGTGGCCTGGCTGGGCTTCCTGCTGCTGTTCAAGGGCAACTTCTTCTTCCACTTCAACCCCGTGGCCATGGTGCGGGACTTCGGCAGCGGCCCCGCGGTCCCCGACCAGCTCATGCACGACCGGCTGCAGCACATCAGCCTGCTGCTGGGGGGCGGCTTCGGCACCGTGCTGCTCTGCCCGGCCATGCTGGCCATGCTCGCTCCCCAGGTGGCCTTCCTGCTCACCGACACCCACCGGGAGTGGCACGCCTTCACGGGCACCTACCCCTACCTGCGCCACGCGCTGATCCCCTTCCTGGCCGTGGGCGGGGTCATGGGCTGGGCCTGGGTGCTCGACAAGCTGGGCCGGCGCCGCAAGCGCGAGGCGGGCGCCATGGTCACCGTGGCCATGATCCTGGCCTGCGTGCTGGCCTTCCATGGCCAGCGGGGGCGGCTCGAGCAGGGGCTGTGGCAGCGCAACGCCGACGCCGTGGACTCGGTGGAGGTGGCCGCCATCGACGGCCTGCTCGCCCAGGTGCCCGAGGACGCCCGGGTCATCACCGACTACCGCCTGATCGCGGCCCTGTCGGGCCGGCGGGTGCTGTGGGCGACGATGCAGACCTACCACGAGGAGCCCGCGCCCTACGGCTGGACCGGCGCGTGGCCCATCACCCTCGACTACGCCGAGATCCTGCTGGTCCCCCAGGACGACGCCATCCTCGATCACCTCGACGAGGCCTGGGAGGCCGTGGACAGCGGCGGCGGCTACGGCCTGTGGCGCCGGGTCGTCGAGCCCGATGCGGGCTTCCCGCCCGCGGTGCCTTGAGGCGCCTTGCTGCGCTGCAGCAATCGGATATTGTAGCGCAGCAAGTGTCGCATCTCCGA
The DNA here is from genome assembly GCA_964481655.1 of uncultured Enterobacterales bacterium. Classification (GTDB taxonomy): domain Bacteria; phylum Myxococcota_A; class UBA796; order UBA796; family JAFGLY01; genus CALDOK01. Next base: position 5,377 of record CAYZVO010000252.1, read on the forward strand.
CGCCTGTCCGAGAGCTGATCCACGTCGTAGCTGGCCCCTTCAGCCCGCGATAGGGAGCCGCTCTTTCCAGCCCTTGTACGCCCCCTCTTACCCCGAGGAAACCATGCGCAACGTCGTCATCGTCAGCGCCGCCCGCACCCCCATCGGCGACTTCGCCGGCACCCTGTCCACCACCCCGGCCGACGTGCTGGGCGCCGTCGTCCTCGAAGAGGTCGTCAAGCGCGCCGGCGTCGAGAAGTCCATCGTGGACGAGGTCATCATGGGCTGCGTGCTGCCCCACGGGCTGGGCCAGAACCCCGCGCGCCAGGCCATGATGAAGGCCGGGCTGCCCCAGGAAGGCGGCGCGTTCACCGTGAACAAGGTCTGCGGCTCCGGGCTCAAGGCCATCATGCTGGCCGCCCAGGCCATCGCCTGCGGCGACGCCGATGTGGTCGCGGCCGGCGGCATGGAGAACATGAACCTGGCGCCCTACCTGATGCCCAAGGCCCGCAGCGGCGCCCGCATGGGCAACGCCCCGGTCATCGACGCCATGGTCTTCGACGGCCTGTGGGACAAGGTCAACGACTTCCACATGGGCATGACCGCCGAATTGGTCGGCAAGAAGTTCGAGGTCTCCCGCGAGGATCAGGACGCCTACGCGGCCGACTCCTACGTCAAGACCTTGGCCGCCAAGGCCGCCGGCAAGTTCGAGGACGAGATCGTGCCGGTGGAGATCAAGGGCCGCCGCGGCAAGGTCACCGTCTTCGCCGAGGACGAGACCCCCAAGCCCACCCCCCTCGAGACCCTCGCCAAGCTGCGCCCCGCCTTCGATCGCAGCGGCACGGTCACCGCCGGCAACGCCTCCAAGATCAGCGATGGCGCCGCCGCGGTGCTGCTGATGGCCGAAGACGTCGCCGTCGCCAAGGGCCTGACCCCCATCGCCCGGGTGACCGCCCAGGGCGCCGCGGGCGTGCCCCTCGAGGACGTGCTGGTGGCCCCCATCGTCTCCATCCCCAAGGTGCTGGCCAAGGCCGGCCTGACCGAAGACGACATCGACATCCACGAGATCAACGAGGCCTTCTCGGTCAGCTCCGTGGCCATCATCCGCGAGCTGGGCATCGACATGGCCAAGGTCAACGTCAACGGCGGCGCCGTGGCCATCGGCCACCCCATCGGCGCGTCGGGTGCCCGCCTGATGGTCACCCTGCTCTCAGCCTTGAAGCAGAACGACGGCCGCTACGGCATGGCCAGCCTCTGCCTGGGCGGCGGCGAGTCCGTCAGCATGATCGTCGAGCGCCTCTAGTCTCCCCCTCTTTCTCGCATACCCCCCATTCGAAGACTCCGGAGAACACCATGGACATCGTGATCGCCAGCATCGTCCGCACCCCCATCGGCTCCTACGGCGGCGCCCTCAAGACCGTCAGCGCCGTGGACCTCGGCGCCCTCGTCATTCGTGAAGCCGTCGCCCGGGCAGGCATCGAGGCCAGCCAGGTCGACGAGGTCATGATGGGCTGCGTGCTGCAGACCGGCATGGGCCAGAACGTGGCCCGCCAGGCCGCCATCAAGGCCGGCATGCCCATCGAGTCCACCGCCTTCACCTTCAACCAGGTCTGTGGCTCCGGCCTGCGCACCGTGGGTCTGGCGGCCAGCCTGATCAAGGCCGGCGAGGCCGACATCATCGTGGCGGGCGGCATGGAGAACATGTCCATGACCCCCTACGCCATGGCCAAGGCCCGCTGGGGCGCCCGCATGGGCCACACCGAGCTGGTGGATCTGATGATCAAGGACGGCCTGTGGGAGGCCTTCAACGACTACCACATGGGCATGACCGCCGAGAACCTCGTGGAGAAGTACGGCTTCACCCGCGAAGAGCAGGACGCCCTGGCCGTCGCCAGCCAGAACAAGGCCGAGGCTGCCGTCACCGCTGGCCGCTTCGCCGACGAGATCGTCCCGGTGGAGATCAAGGGCCGCCGCGGCAAGGTCACCGTGTTCGACACCGACGAGTACCCCCGCTTCGGCGCGACCCCGGAAGGCATGGCCAAGCTGCGCGGCGCCTTCAAGCGCGACGGCACCGTCACCGCCGGCAACGCCTCGGGCATCAACGACGGCGCCGCCGCCGCCGTGATCATGTCCGCCGCCCGCGCCGCGGAGCTGGGCATCGAGCCCCTGTGCACCATCCGCGCCTACGCCACCGCCGGCGTCGAGCCGAAGATCATGGGCGTGGGCCCGGTGCCCGCCACCCGCAAGGCCCTGCGCATCGCCGGGCTGGGCCTGGGCGACATGGACCTGATCGAGGCCAACGAGGCCTTCGCGGCCCAGGCCCTCGCCGTGGCTCGCGAGCTCGAGCTCGACATGGACAAGGTCAACGTCAACGGCGGCGCCATCGCCCTGGGTCACCCCATCGGCGCTTCGGGCACCCGCATCCTCTGCACCCTGGTGCACGAGCTCATCAAGCGCGACGCCAAGCGCGGCCTGGCCACCCTCTGCGTGGGCGGCGGCATGGGCGTGTCGATGATCGTCGAGCGTTAGCGCTCTGCTACCATCCCGTGCAGCACCCCTGCACGGGATGAGCCATGCCCATCACCGGCTTCGCGCTGGCTGCGGCCCTCGCGATCCCCGCGGCCTCCGCGGGGAACACCCACTCGTACTTCCACGACGACGAGGCGGCGCTGACCGCCGGCTCGGGGCTCGCCATCACCCGCACCGCTGGGGCGGTCTGGTACAACCCCGCCGGGCTCGGGGGGCTGGAGCAGGGTGAGATCGAGGCCTCGGGCAGCCTCTACGGGGTGGCTCGCCGGCGCATCCCGGGGGCGGTGTCCGCCGTGATCGGCGACGAGACCGTCAGCGGGGATCTCGTCGAGAACCAGCTGTTCACGGTGCCCACGTCCCTGATCTGGGTCTGGCGCCTGAGCGAGCGGGTCAGCGGGGGCGTGGGCGTCTTCGTGACCGAGCACGACGCGGTCTCCCGCCACGCCTCTCTGGACACGCAGGCTGTGGGCGGCGGCGTGCCCATGGACTTCGATCTGGGCCTGGACATCGACTGGCAGCGCACGACCTACCACGCGGGCCCGGCCCTGGGCTGGCAGCTCCATCCCCGACTCCGGCTGGGGGTCAGCGCGCTGGGGGTCTACGAGCGGCTTGACTCCGACGTGCTGCTGCAGTCGCGCACCACCGAGAAACACATCGCCTACGAGCGCAGCTGGTTCTGGCACACCTACGAGCAGACCAGCGCTGGCGCGGGCGGGGGCGAGCTGTCGCTGGGGGTGCAGTGGCAGGCCCTCGACAGCCTCCACCTCGGCCTCACTGTGCGCAGCCCCACCCTGGCCAACTGGGCCCAGCGGGACAGCATCACCAGCTCCAGCTCGGCGCTCATCGACCCGTCCGAGCCCGGCGCGACCACCGGCAGCCAGCTCTACGACCGCGCCAGCTACAACCAGCTGGGCTGGGCCTGGATCGAGCCCTGGGAGCTGGCCGGCGGCGTGGCCCTGGCGCTGGAGCGGGGCTGGCTCGCGGCCCAGGGCAGCTACGTGCCGGCCTTTGGGGGCAGCGTGTTGTCGGCCGGTCGGCGGCCGCTGTGGAACGCCAGCGTCGGGGGTCAGCTACACCTGCGTGACGAGCTGGTGGTGGGGCTGGGGCTGTACACCGACCGTTCGCCCTACGCCTCGGCGGACAGCTTCGGGCACGAGCGGGTGGACTTCTACGGGCTCACCCTGGGCCTGCGCTTCGAGAAGGCGCTGCGGGTGGTGCCCGCCCACGGCGAGGACGGCGCCGACCCCGATCGCATCGTCTTCAGCTCCACCTGGGCGGTGAAGTACGCCCTGGGCGCGGGCGAGGCCCGTGGGCTCGTCTACGACGCCACCGTCCTGGGCGCCCCCGCCTTCGAACAGCCCCTGGTCGACGTGACCTACCACGAGCTGGGGCTGCACTTCGGCTCCGGCCTGGCCTTCTGAGATCCCATGACGCATCCGCCCCCCATCCTCCTGCTCGGTGATCCTCGGCTGCGGCGCCCCTGTGAGCCCCTGGCCGACCCCGCGGACCCGGCCCACGACGCGGGCATCCGTGACCTGCTCGCGGCCCTGCACGCCTTCCGGCGTGCCCACGGCTTCGGGCGGGGCATCGCCGCGCCGCAGATCGGGCTGCCCTGGCGTCTGGTGGCCGCCCACCTCGACGGGCGCGACCACCTTCTCTTCGACCCCGTCATCACATCACGCAGCGACGAGACCATCCGCCTGTGGGACGACTGCATGTCCTTCCCCGACCTGCGGGTGCGCATCCGTCGGCCGCGCTCGGTCTCCATGCGCTTCCACGACCGCGATGGTCGCGTGCATCACTGGGAGGACATGGGCCCGTCCCTGTCCGAGCTGTTCCAGCACGAGCTCGACCACCTCGACGGCGTGCTCGGGGTGGACCGGGCCCTCGACCGGGAGGCCCTGGTGCTGCGCGCGGTCTTCGACGCCGCCCCGGAGCGCTACCTGGCGCAGGTGGACTGGTGGCCGGGGCTCGACGAGCCCGACCCCTAGATCTCGATCACCTCGTTGGCCTTGGCCACACCCCAGTCGGGGTTGAGGGCCTTGAGCTTGGCATCGACGGTGTCGAGGTACTCGTCGGTGGCCGAGGGATCGTGGTGGTGGAAGCGCAGGTGCTTGACGTTGCAGCGTTGGGCCAGCCCGATGACGGCGGAGTGGAAGCTGTGGCCGTAGCCCTGCACCACGTAGCCGGGGTTGAAGTACTGCTCGTCGCTGTAGGTGGCGTCCATGATGACCACGTCGGCGTCCTTGCACAGGCGCTCGACGCGGCGGTCCTGGCCGGCGCCGTACAGCTCGACGTCGGTGGCGAAGATGACCACCTTGCCCTGGTAGTTGAGCTTGAACAGCAGCACGCCGTCGCGGGGGTGGCTGGGGTGGTACCAGTTGGACACCGAGAAGTGACCCTTGACGAAGGCGTCGCGGAACACGTTGCGCAGGGTCCAGCTGCCGGCCTCGTCGTCGAAGACGATGACCTCGTCCTCGCCGATGACGGTGGTCTCGAGCTGGGACTTGAGCTCGCCCAGCGCCAGCGGGAAGTAGGGGGGCGAGAAGGTGGTGCTGATGCGCTCGAGGAGCACCTGGCTGGACTCACCGAAGCCGCTGATGTGGATGTTGAAGTTGCCCATGTACAGGGGCGGGAAGAAGTTGATGCCTTCGATGTGGTCGTTGTGCAGGTGGGACAGGAAGATGAAGATGTCGGTGATCCCGTCCGGGTCGGCCACGATGCGCTTGCCCGCCTCGACCAGGCCCATGCCGGCGTCGAAGATGATCCAGAACTTGTTGGTCTTGATGGCGGTGCAGGTGGTGAGGCCGCCGTACTTGACGAACTCGGGTCCGCTCACACAGTGGCTTCCGCGGCTACCGAAGAGCATGACTTCCATATGGCTTCCTTCCCGCTATCGGAGGTGGGCTCCGCGCAGCATACAATAGGGCGACCCTGGAGGTGTACCCATGTCGCGGCCATCCTGCACCCTCGCAGCTCTGTCCCTGTGCATCCTGGGGCTCCCCGGGGCGGCGCTGGCCGACCTGCCCGCCAGCCTCGCGGACACCGACGCCGACGCCACCTGGACCGGCGAGACCAGCTACGACTACGCGGGACGCACGATCTCGGGCAACGCCGACGTCAACGGCGACGGCTACCCGGACCTGCTGGTGGGCGCCTACGGCAGCGACGACGGCGGCGCGTCGGGCACCGGCGAGAGCTACCTGCTGCTGGGCGGCGCCACCCGCTGGTCCGGCGACGCGGGGCTGTACTCGGCGGACGCCAGCTGGGTGGGCACCGCCAGCCTCGAGTACACCAGCCTCGAGCTGGGGCTGATCCCCGACATGGACGGCGACGGCTACGACGAGATCGCCATCGGCACCTACGAGAACTACGAGGTCGCCACCGACGCCGGCAAGCTCTACCTGATCTACGGCGAGGCCGCGGCCTCCTGGGGGCTGGACGCCTCCCTGTCCACCGCTGACGCCAGCTGGCTGGGCGAGGACGAGTACGACCGCGTGGGCCGCGCCGTGGCGGGGCTGGGTGACGTCGACGGCGACGGCCTGGGCGACCTGCTCATCGGCGGCTGCTGGAACAGCTCGGTGAACTACAAGGGCGGCGAGGCCTACCTCATCCTCGGCGACAGCAGCCGCCCGGGCACCGACATCAGCATGGCCGCGGCGGACGCGAGCTTCACCGGCGCCAACGACAGCGACTACCTGGGCCGCTCCGTCGGGGCGCCCGGGGACCTGGACGGCGACGGGCTCGCGGATCTGGTCGTGGGCGCCTACTGCTACGACCACACCGACGCCTCGGGCTCGACCCTGTCCAGCTCGGGCAAGGCCTATGTGATCCTGGGGCGCAGCAGCGGCTGGGCCGCGGATCAGCCCGTGGAGAGCTTCGCGGACGCGGGCTTCGTGGGCGAGGCCGCCGGGGACTACGCCGGCCTGGTCACCGGCGCGGCCGGGGATGTGGACGCCGACGGCTACCCGGACCTGCTCATCGCGGCCTACAAGAGCGACCTGGGCGCGGCCGATGCTGGCGCGGTCTACCTGGTGCGGGGAGGGGCGTCGGGCTGGTCCGGCGAGGCCGACCTGTCCACCGCCGACGCGGTCTGGACCGGCGAGGACGCCTTGGACTACGCGGGGCGTTCGGCCACCGGGGTGGGCGATGTGGACGCCGACGGCTTCGACGACCTGCTCATCGGCGCCACTGGGGCCGACGACGGTGGCTCGAACAGCGGCAGGGTGTACCTGGTGCTGGGCTCCGCCTCACCCGCCGGGGGCGGCCTCTCGGCGGCCGACAGCATCATCGATGGCAGCGACGACAACGCCGAGCTGCCCTATGTCCTGGCCTGGGCCGGCGATCTCGACGGGGGCGGCCACGCGGATCTGGGCTTCCCCGCCTACAATCACGATGGGGCGTCCAGCACGGACGCGGGCCGGCTCCACGTGATCTACACCGACACCCACTACGACCAGGACGGTGACGGCTACGACGTCAGCGACGGGGACTGCGACGACGCCGACGCGGCCATCAACCCCGGGGCCAGCGAGATCGCCTACGACGGCGTGGACCAGGACTGCGACGGCGCCGACCTGACCGACGTGGACGG
>CAYZVO010000253.1:0-12453 GCA_964481655.1 uncultured Enterobacterales bacterium
GGTGGTCCCGGGGGGGGGGGGGGGGTTGCTGGGGGGCGGGGGGGGGGGGGGGGGGGGGGGGGCCGGGGGGGGGGGGAGGGCCACGCGACGTACGCACCGCCGGGGGTGCTCGGAGCACCCATCGGTGACGACCACGGCGTGTGGCGTTGGGGAGTCGGAAGGGGCAGGCCCAGGCCGCCCGCGTCGAGCAGGTGGGTGGTCATGCGAGGGGGACCTCGACGATGCCGGTCTCGTACCCAGGGGTGTGGTAGCTGGAGCGGATGGTGCGGCTCAGGCCGCGCTTCACATTGGATTGGACGACGAAGTAGGTGCCGTCAGCCAGCGAGTAGATGAGGTAGCTGTGCCCGTCGTCGCGGCCCTGGACGATGGGGAGGGGGCCTCTGATCCTCCAGCGCTGCACGAGCCACAGCCTTCCGGGCGGGAGCGCGGGAGCCTGACCGTTGGGCTGGACGCGGAAGATGGAGCTCCCCGGACACCCCCACGAACACCGGCTATGTCTCCCTCGCGTCGGGTCTGTACCATGTCTGCGCCCTCGACGCGTCGGGGGGCATCGACTGCTGGGGCCGCGACGACTACGGCCAGGTCTCCGACGCGCCCTGAGGCTGCGTCGGAACAAGGCGTCGATCCTCGAGGCCGCTGGTGGCATTCCAGGCGACTGGGGACGAGGAGCGGCCCCGCCGCGATAATGGGCGCTACGACATGGAGGTCGCCATGGAATCCAACGCACGCGCCCACCTCGAGCGAGGCGGGCTGAGATTCCTATGGGCACCTGACCCTGGAGCGTTGAGCGCTCCCCCGTCGTCCGGGGCTACCGGAGTGGTTCAGAACAACCACACCACCGGCCCCCGAGCCGAAGGAGGAGCGCATGCGCAGGAGAACACTCCGGTGCCCGATCATCCAGTCCGACCGCGTCGTGATCGGCGTGGACATCGCCAAGAAGGACAGCCTGGCGGTCGCCCAGATGGGCGATGGTACGCTGGCGAAGCCGCTTCGGTTCGACACGAGCGCGAGGGGCTTCCACGAGCTGCTGACGTACGCCGAGCATGCGGTGGCCGCGAGCGGTGCGCGGGGCTTCGTAGTGGCCCTGGAGCCGACAGGTCACTACGGCTGGCCGCTGGTGTGCTGGCTGCTGGAACGGAGCGTGGAGGTCTTCCGGGTGGAGCCCCTGCACACCAGCCGGATGAAGGAGCTGTACGACGGGACGCGGCCGAGGAGCTGGCACACACGCGATGGCAGCTGCAGGAGGTGGAGGGAGAGATGCTGCGACAGCTCGCGGCCGTGCCCTACGCCCGCCGGCTGCTGAGCATCCCGGGTCTCGGGCAGATCACCACGGCCACACTGCTGGGGGAGTTCGGCGACCTGCGGGGCTACCGGCGGGCGGCACAGCTCATCAAGATGGCCGGCCTGGACCTGGTCGAGATCTCCTCGGGCCAGCTTCGGGGCAAGCGCCACATCAGTCGCCGAGGCCGCGCCTACGCACGCCAGATGCTCTACCTGGCGGCGCTGCGACTGGGAGGCACGGTGCTGGCCGAGCCACGGCGTCGGATGGTGGAGCAGCACAAGGTGGAGCCCATGAAGGCCGCCATGGCCAACAGCTGCCGCCTGCTCCGCATCATCCACGCCTTGGTGCGGGACGATGTGGACTTCGAGGTGGGGCGCTACGAGCCCGAGGAGGTGGTCTCCGCTGCCTGACCCTCGCGGGCCTGGACGAGATGACTCCGGGATCCGGGAGAGAGGCCACCGCGGCTTGGAGGCGCCCTGGTAGCGACCTCGTGACTGAGATTCAGCCCTCTCCCGGCTCCCTCCCTGCCCGGATGATGGAACTTGCGGGCGGCCTGCGAGCCGACCCCGAACGCATGAGCTTCCGGCGCGAGGGAATCCCCGGTTTTCCACCTCCCCCCAGACCCCCCTCCACAGCAACCTGTGGACATGACGGTCCAGGGACAACCCTGCGGGTTGCCCCGTCGCCCTTGGAAAACCCTCCGGGTTTCCCACGTGCCCACAGGCACTACGACTACTACTACCGATCACTCCAGCCCTTGACAGGGCAGGTGGCTACATGAGCCCCTACTGCTCGTAGGCCCCGATGTCGTAGTCGCTGCCGACCGGGCACTCCGTGCCGATCACGTCGTACTCCACCGCCCCGAAGGTGCTCGAGGAGGCGTCGTAGCCGGCGTCGATGGCCGGGGATGACGACTGCAGGCTGTAGTCGCTCGCCGACTCGTCGGTGAAGTACGGATAGGCGAACTGGTTGTCGCCCGCGGACGTCGTCACCGTGATGAAGTTCAGCTCGGCGGCCAGGGTGCGGTAGCCGCTGCCGTCGTAGTACAGCTGGCTGGTGCAGCCGTACAGCAGGTTGTTGAGCACGTAGTCGCGGGTGGACGTGGTGTCGTGGATGCAGGTGCCGCCGCTGCCGGTCTGGATCAGGTTGTTGACCAGGCCCTCGGCGTTGCTGCCGGTCAGGTAGATGCCGGTCTCGGCGCCCTCCATCACGACCGTGTTGTTGACCAACAGGGCGTCTTCGCCGCTGACCTCGATGCCGACGCACACGGAGCAGTCGGCCACCTCGACGAGGTTGGAGAGCAGGTCCACGGCGCCGGTGGCCTCGATGGCGGTCAGGTTGCCGGCGGACTCGCCGAAGACGCGGTTGCGCGCCACCAGGCCGTCGGCGACGGACAGGGCCGTGTAGTTGGCCCAGGTGTCGCTGGCGCCGATGTCGAGGTAGTTGCCCACGATCTCGTCGCTCGAGCTGCTGTCGAGATCCAGCGCCACGAAGCTCGAGATGCCGCTGCCGCTACTGCCGTCGACGGGATTGAAGCTCGAGCTCTGGTGGTAGATCCAGCGGTTGTAGCTTCCGGAGCAGGTGCCGGTGTCGCTGCCCTTGACGCCACCGCTGCCGCCGCCCGTGGTCCCGCCGTCCCACTCGATGCGGGTGCCGTAGACCGAGGCCGGGCCCGTGACGCCCACCCAGCTGCCGCCGTCACCGCCGTCGCCGCCGTTGCCGCCCCGGCCGTTGTCGGAGCCGCTGGAGCTGCTGCCAGCGTTGCCGCCGTCGCCACCGTTGCCGCCGCTGCCCGGCTGACCGCCGGTGAGGTAGCTGCCAACAAGGAAGCCAGCGCCCGAGGAGACGTCCACCAGCGTCCGGGCGCCGCGGGCGCGGCGGGCCCCGGGGGGGCCGCGGCCGCTGGCGACGGTGCCGCAGCAGCTGGTCGAGACCGTGTCGCCCCAGCCGCCGTCGCCGCCGTCGCCGCCGTCGGCGGCCTGACCGCCGACCACCAGCGTGCCGTTGAGCACCAACGTGTCGGTACCCTCGATGGTGGTCACGTCGACGGCGCTGCCGCCGGTCTTGCCCTCGTCGCCGCAGTAGGTCTCGACCCCCATGATGCTGCCGCCGCAGTAGGCGCGGTGGCACATGTCGTTCCAGTGGGAGCCGTCGGCGCCGTCGCTGGCGTCGCCCGCCAGGCCGCCGATCACGGCGCTGGACCAGACGTTGCCCTCGTTGGCAAAGCGGGCGGCGTAGCTGGCGCTGCCGTAGCTGTCGGGCCCGTAGATCCTGGATTCGGCGATCGTGAGGTAGCCGGAGACGGCGTAGACGGCGTAGGCCGCGCCGCCGTCGGCGTCGACCACGCCGTCGTAGAACACGGGGTAGCCGCTCCAGGCGCCGAGCCAGCCTTCGACCTGCAGGCCCGCGGTCACGGTGTCGCTGCTGGCGGTCAGGTCGCCCTCGAGCACGGAGTAGCCGCTGATCTCGGTCCAGTCGCTCGAGTAGCCGCCGAAGATGTCCACGCTGGCCGTCAGATCCTCGCTGTAGGCGCCCTCCGCCGCGATCACGGGCACGCCAGCGGAGGCGGCCAGGGTGACCGCCTGGGTCAGGGTGCCGACGGGGTACTCCTGGGTGCCAGGGTAGTAGTCCGAGCCCAGGCTGGCGTCGGCGTAGATCGCCGAGCCGTCCATGTCGATGGCGTATTCTTCGACGGTGTTGCAGTTCTCGTCGATGTCTGTGTCGGGGATCTCGACGGCGGCGGGGTTGATCCAGGGGGCCGCGTCGTCGCAGTCGCCGTCGTTCTCGCTGTAGCCGTCGCCGTCGTTGTCCACGCTGGCATCGTCCACGTCGCCGTCGCAGTCGTTGTCCAGCTCGTCGCCGATGACCTCGGTGGCGCCTGGGTAGACCAGATCCGTGTAGTCGTTGCAGTCCTCGCGGGTGGCTCGGTCGCCGCAGCCGTCGTAGCCGTCGCCGTCGATGTCTGCGCTGTCGGTGCTGCCGTCGCAGTCGTTGTCGATGTCGTCACCGCAGATCTCGGGCATGTCGGGGTGGACCCGCGCGTCGCTGTCGTCGCAGTCGCCGTCGCAGGTGGTGTAGCCGTCGCCGTCCTCGTCGGTGTCGGAGAAGTCCACCACGCCGTCGCAGTCCTCGTCCACGCCGTCGCAGGTCTCGGTGGCCCCGGGGTTGATGGCCGCGTCGGTGTCGTCGCAGTCATCGTCGGTGGCGGCGTAGCCGCTGGGTTGCTCGCAAGCGGAGGCGGTCGTGCCCGAGACGCCGTAGCCGTCACCGTCGCTGTCCGTGTACCAGGTGAGCAGCTCGCAGGGCTCGAGGGTGTCGGAGACGCCCGTGGCCGTGTCGGTGCCGTCGCTGGCGGTGACCTCGCAGGTGTAGCCGGAGCCGTAGGCCACGTAGGAGCCGTCCAGTGTGCTCGCGCCGGCGGCGGCGGTCAGCTCGGTGGTGTCCTGGAACCAGGCGTAGTCGTAGGAGAGCGCGTCGGCGTCGTCGTCGGTGCTGGTGGTGTCGATGGTGCAGGTCAGGTCGTCGCCCTCGGCCGCGTCGTCCGGACCGATGGAGACCACGGGCTCGGTGGGGGCGGTGTTGCCGATGGTGACCGAGGAGCTGACCAGGACGCTGCCGCTGTCGGTGCCGTCCCAGGGGGTGACCTTGACGAAGACGGCCTTGCCCTTTGCCGTGTACGACGGATCCAGGGTCTCGCTTGTGTCCGCCAGGCTACCCGCGACGTACCACTCGTAGAGGTAGCCCTCGTCATCGCCGTCGGCGTCGGACCAGCCGGTGACGGTGGCCTCGAGGGTGTCGCCCGTGACCGGGCTCGAGGGGCTGATGCTGACAGCACTGGCGCTGGGGGCGGTGTTGGCCACGCTGATGCTGGCGGACACGGCGGTGCCGGTGCTGTAGCCGTCGTAGGGGGTGACGGTGCAGGTGACGGTGTCGCCAGAGCCGAAGCCGGACGACAGGGTGGAGCCGCTACCAGCGCTCGAGCCGTCCACGGTCCATGCGATGGTGGAGCCGTCGGCGTCGCCGTCGGCGTCGCTGAAGGTGTAGGAGCAGGTCAGGGTGTCGCCGGCGTAGGCCGGATCCGGGGAGATGCCCACCGCGCTGACGGAGGGGGGCTGATTGGTGACCGTGAGGGTGGCGGTGTCCGTGCCCGTGCCGCCGTGGCTGTCGGTGGCCGTGGCCAGGCAACTGAGGGTGTCACCCGCGGAGACGTCGCTGGAGCTGATGGTGTAGCTGGCGCTCGTCCCGAGGGTCGTGCCGGAGTCGTCGTTGCTCCACTCATAGCCGAGGGTGGGGCTGCCGCTGTCCGCGTCGCTGGCGGTGGCGGAGCAGGTCACGGTGTCGCCCACGATGGCACTGGAGGGAGAGATGCTGACCGAGTCCACGGTGGGGGCCGTGTTCTCGACGGTGACCGAGGCGCTGCCGGTGGCCGTGCCACCGTCGCCGTCGTCCGCGGTGGCAGTGCAGGTGACGGTGTCGGTGGGCTGGGCCAGGCCCGAGGTGAGGGTGATCGACGAACCCGTGCCGATGGAGGTGGAGCCGTCAGTCCAGGCGTAGGTGAAGGACGGCGTGCCGCCATCTGGGTCACTGCCCGTCGCCGAGCAGGTCAGCTCCGTGCTCGTGGTGACGCCACTGGAGGGGGAGACCGACACCGAGTCCACCGTCGGGTCGGTGTTGTCCACCGTGACGCTGGCCGAGCTGGTGGCCGTGGCGCCCGCGGCGTCCGTGGCGGTGACGGTGCAGGTGACGGTGTCGCCCGGCTGCACCATGGCGGTGGTGAGGGTCAGGGACGTGCCGTAGCCGACGTCCATGCTGCCGTTGTCCCAGGCGTACATCATGGTCGGCGTGCCGCCGTCCGGGTCCCAGGCGGTGGCGGAGCAGGTCAGGCCGCTGGTGGTGGTCACGCCACTGGAGGGCGCGATGCTCGCCACGGCGGTGAAGCTGGGATCGGTGTTGTCGAGGGTGACCGAGGTGCTGTCGCTTGCGGTGCCGCCGTCGGTGTCCGCAGCGGTGGCGGTGCAGGTGATGGTGTCGCCGGGGGAGACGTCGCTGGAGCTGACCGTGTAGCTGGACCCCGTCGCGAAGGCGGCGCCACCGCTGGACCAGGCGTAGCTGACGGTGGGCGTGCCGCCGTCGGCGTCGCTGGCCGTGGCCGTGCAGGTCAGCCCATCGCCGGTGGTCACCCCGCTCGAGGGCGAGATGGCGATGGAGTCCACCGCAGGATCGGTGTTGTCGACGGTGACCGAGGCGCTGTCGCTGTCGGAACCGCTGTCGGTGTCGGTGGCGGTGACAGTGCAGGTGATCGTGTCGCCTGGCGAGACCGTGGACGGCGTGAGCGTCAGCGTCGTGCCCGCGCTGCCGTCGCTCCAGGCGTAGCTGAGGGTGGGCGTGTCGCCGTCATCGTCGTAGGCCGTGGCGGAGCAGGTCAGCTCGGTGCTGGTGGTCACCCCGCTCGAGGGCGTGACCGCGACGTAGTCGATGACCGGTTCGGTGTTGTCCACCGTGACGCTGTCGGTGCTCGTGGCCGAGCCGCCAGCGGTGTCGGTCGCCGTGGCGGTGCAGGTGACCGTGTCGCTGGGCTGCACCAGGCTGGGGGTGAGGGTGAGGCTGGCACCGGTGGCCAGCGAGGTGGAGCCGCTGGTCCAGACGTAGGTGAGGGTGGGGGTGCCGCCGTCCGGGTCCCAGGCGGTGGCAGAGCAGGACAGGGGAGTGCTCGTCGTGACCCCACTGGAGGGCGTGACCAGGGCAGTCGAGGTGAAGCTGGGGTCGGTGTTGCCGATGGTGATCGACGCGCTGTCGCTGGCGGAGCCCCCGTCGGTGTCCGTGGCCGCGGCCGTGCACGTCAGCGTGTCGCCGGGCGAGACGTCGCTCGAGCTCAGGGTGTAGCTGGAGGTGGTCGAGAGGGTGCTGCCACCGCTGGTCCAGGCGTACGCCAGGGCGGGCGTGCCGCCATCCGGGTCGCTGGCGGTGGCCGAGCAGACCACCGTGTCGCCGATGCTCACACCGCTGGACGGGGAGATGGTGACGGAGTTCACGGTGGGGTCGGTGTTCTCGACCGTGACCATGGCGCTGTCGGTGTCGCTGTCTCCCGCGCTGTCGGTGGCGGTGGCCGTGCAGGCGATGATGTCGCCGGGCTGGGCGAGGGTGGAGGTCAGGGTGAGCGTATCGCCGGTGCCGAGCGACGTGGCGCCATTGGTCCAGGCGTAGGTGAGGGTAGGAGTGTCGCCATCTGCGTCACTGGCGGTGGCGAGGCAGGTCAGGTCGGTGCTGGTGGTGACGCCGCTGGAGGGGCTGATGCTGACGCTGTCCACCGTGGGGGCGGTGTTGGCCACGGTGACCGAGGCCGTGGCCGAGTCGGTGCCGCCGTCGGCGTCATCTGCGGTGACCGTGACCTGGACGGTGTCGCCTGGGGAGGCGAGGGAGTCGTCGAGATCGAGGCTGGCGGTGCTGCCGATGGTGGTGCCCGCGGTGGTGTTCTGCCAGAGGTAGGTCAGGCTGACCGTGTCGCCGTCGTCGTCGCTCGCAGTGGCGGTGACGGTGAGCGTGGACTCCGTGGTCACGCCTGTGGAGGGGCTGATGGTGGGGGGCGTCAGCACCGGCGGGCTGTTGTCGATGGTGACGCTGGCCTCGCCTTGGTCACCGGAGCCGTGGCTGTCCATGGGGGTGACCTGGACCGTCCAGACCTCGCCCTTGGTGGTGGCGCTCGCGGGGATCGTGTCGGTGGTGCTGGCGGAGGACAGCGCGCCGTCCTGGTACCAGGCGTAGGTGTAGGTGACGGTCTCGCCCTCCGGGTCGGTGCTGCCGCTCGCGGAGGCCAGCAGATCGTCGCCGGTGACGGCCGGGTCGGGGGAGAGGGTGACGCTGGGCTGTGAGGGCAGCCCGTTGACCGTGATGTCCACGCGTTCGGTACCGTAGAAGCCGTCGCTGTCGGTGACCGTCACGGTGATCTGGTGCTCGCCGGTGGTCAGGGTGTTCTCGGTGAAGCTGACCTCTCCGGTGGAGTCGGCACCGTTGGTGGCGAACTCGCCGTCGATGTCGCTGGCCCAGGACAGCGCCAGCTCGGTCGCCGCGTCCTCGAGGTCGGAGACGGTGGCCTCGAAGGGGATCTCCGCGCCCTCGTCGTACACCTCCCCGTCCGTGGGCGCCGCGAGCGTGACGCTGGGGGGTGAGCCCACCGAGTAGACGATGCTGTCCGAGCAGATCTCGCCCTGCTCGTCCTCGACCTCCAGGATGACGACGTGGGTCGTCACGGAGAGCTCGGCGTAGGTGAGGGTGACGTCGCCCGCGGAGCTGGGGGTGGAGCTGCCGATCTCGCCGTCCTGGTCGCTGCTCCAGGTGACCGAGAGCTGCGAGACCTCCTGGTCCTCGTCGTCCACCTCTGCTTGGAAGACCACCTCGACGCCCTGCTGGTCGAAGGCGCCGTCTTCGGGCGCGGTGATGGCACAGGTGGGGGGCGAGTTGGGCTCACCGACCGTGATGATGACGCTGTCGTCGCCGTCCTTGCCGCTCGAGTCCTCGACGTTCAGCGTGACGGCGTGCTCGCCCGCGTCCAGGTAGCCAAAGCCCTGGACCTCGCCTTCGGAGTTGGGCTTGCACTCCACCTCGTCCAGGGTGCCCGCGACGTTGCTCTCCCACCAACAGGTCAGGTCTTCAGGGCTGTCCTCGGGGTCGGCCACCGCGCCCTCGAAGGTGATCAGCGCGTCGCTGGCGTAGCTGCCGCTGGCCTCGGGGGAGGTGACCTCGGCGGTGGGCGCTTCGGTCGCCACGACTACCAACTCCACGCTGGCGGTGCCCACGGCGTTCTTGGGGTCCTTGACCTGCAGCGTGAGATCGCCGGCGGCCTCTTCGACGGTGGCCTCGCAGGTGGTGGAGCCATCTTCGCTGGGCAGCAAGCCGCTGCAGATGGACGCACCGCCCATGTACCAGGAGACCGTCAGGTTGTCCGCGGGGTGGTCGGCGTCGCTGACGCTGCCCTGGAAGGTCACCGTGTAGCCTTCGAACACCTCGTCACCGTCCTGGTGGGACAGGATGGTGGCTTCGGGCGTGGCGTTGACGGCGCCGACGTTGTTGTCGGGACAACCGCAGAGCAGGGCCAGCGCGAGGCTCGCACTGCTGAGTAGCGTGATGGTGTGGAGAGTCATGGAAACCGCCAGGGGTGTAAAACGACAATTGTCGCATTCTACTCAATTCCATGATTCGGTGCGAGGCAATGGGCGGCGTTGGCTGCTCTCGTCGGCTGCGTGGCGTGCAGGGATTCGTGGTTCGTCCCGTGTGGGACGGTCCCGGTCGCCGTGGCTCTTGCGGTGCACGTGCGCCGGGCCGTGGCGTGTCGTGGAGGCCGACGCTCGCCCTCTGACGCGCTAGGTGTCTTCGGACGATTCCCCACTCTCGGAGACTCCTCATGCGCAAGCTGCTCATCGCCTCCGCAGTCCTTCTGGTCTTGCTGGTCGGTGCCCTGATCATCGTGCCCGTCTTCTTCCAGCAACGCATCCTCGCCACGGCCCTCGAGGCCGCCAACGAGGACCTGGACGCCACGGTGTCCATCGACGGCGTCAGCCTGTCCTTGCTGCGCTCCTTTCCGCACCCCGACGTGGCCCTCGAGGGCGTGCGTGTCGTCGGCCACGCCCCGTTCGAGGGCGTGGAGCTGGCCACCATCGAGCAGCTGCGGCTCGTGGTGGGCCTGGGCAGCCTGACGGGCGGTGGAGCCTACGAGATCCGCAAGCTCGTGCTCGACGGCGCCGCCTTCGATCTGCAGGTCGACCCCGACGGCCGCGCCAACTGGGACATCGTCCCCAGCGATGACCAGGAAGCCAGCGCCCTGGAGGACGAGCCCGCCGCTTTCGCCCTGGATCTCCGCGACCTCCGCATCGACGATCTGGCGCTGACCTACAACGACAGCCAGAGCCACCTGCTGGTGGACCTCGACGACCTCGATCATCGCGGCAGTGGCTCGGTCTCCGGCGACCTGCTCACGCTGGACAACACCACCTCCATCGCCGCCCTCACCGTGCGCGACGGCGCCGTCACCTGGTTGAAGGAAGTGGGGGTCCAGGCGGAGATCCCCGTCAGCTACAACCAGGCATCGGGCCGCATCGACCTGGACGAGAGCAGCCTGGAGCTGAACGACCTGCGGATGGGCTTCGCCGGCTCCGTGGAATCCCAGGGTGACGATCTCGCCCTCGACCTGTCCTTCCGCGCCCTCGAGTCCGCCTTCGCCTCCATCCTCTCCCTCGTGCCCGGCGTCTACACGGAAGACTTCGCCGACATCCAGACCGCCGGCACCTTGGCCCTCGAGGGCTCCGTCAAGGGTGTTCTCCCTGCCGAGGGCGACGATCTGCCCGGGTTCGACGTCAAGGCCACCGTGGCCGACGCGAGCTTCCAGATGCCGGACCTGCCCACCGCGGTGACCGACATCCGGCTCGACCTCGCCATCGCCCATCCCGGGGGCGATCCCGATGGTGTCCAGATCGATCTGGACAGCTTCCGCATGGCGGTCGCGGGCAGCCCTATCGGCGGCAGCTTGAAGCTGCGACAGCCCGTGAGCGATCCCGACGTGGACCTAGCCCTGCAGGGGCGGGTGGACCTCGCCAAGCTGCGCCAAGCCCTCCCCCTCGAGGGCGTCGACTACGCCGGCGTGCTCGATCTGGACGTGGCGGTGGCCGGGCGGGTGTCCCACTTCGAGCGCAACCGCTTCGATCAGGTCACCGCCAGCGGTCGATTCGCGCTGCAGGACGCGGTCTACTCCGACGCCGAGCTGCCCGTGCCGGTCGAGGTCTCCCGCATGAGCGGCAGCATGTCCCCGCGCAGCGCCGAGCTGTCGGAGCTGGTCCTGACCATGGGGGACTCCGACCTGTCCGGCACCGGCCGGCTCGACAACCTGGTGGCCTGGTTCTTCACCGACGACCCCCTCGAGGGGGAGATCTCCGTGCGCTCCGCGCGCTTCGACACCAACCCCTGGTTGGCCGACGACGGCGAGGAAGAGGCCGGGGGCGACGACCAGGCGGCTCCAGCCTCGTCGCGGTCCCGACGGACCTGGACATCGCGGTGGACGCCCGCTTCGACGAGGTGCTCTACGGCGACCTCGAGCTGACCGATCTGGTGGGAAGCCTGCAGCTGCGCGACGGCGCCGCCCGTATCGAGGACCTGGACTTCTCCATGCTGGGCGGGCGGGTCAGCCTCTCCGGCGCCTACGAAGCCCCCACCGACCAGCGTGCGGACGTGGCCCTGAAGGTCGACATGGTGGAGTTCGAGGTGGGCAAGGTGGCCGCCGCCTTCGAGTCCCTGCGGACCATCGCGCCGGTCGTGGAGAACGCCTCGGGGCGCTTCAGCACCGACTTCGAGCTGTCGACCACGCTGGGTCCAGACCTCACGCCCGATCTGGCCACCCTGCTCTCGGCGGGCCTGCTCCCCGATATCAGACAGAAGAGGAGTGCGACGGCGGCGTCATTTGGGTACTCAATCGTCCAGCACCCTGCGTTACCCACACCGAATGCCGCCCTCCAGTGGGCGATGAGATGCGAATCTGATGCCGAGGCACCCAAGCGAGGCACAATCCATCAGGAGGTGAACAATGGTACCAAGGATCATCGTAGTCGCCCTTCTGTTCACGAGCTGCACTACTCCCTGGGGCCCATGTCCAAGCGACGAGTGGTGCCATGGAGACTATGGTCTCGCCAAGGCATCGTTCAACGGGGAGACGGTCAGAGGCTACTTCTGGAACTCCCCGAACTCAGATTCAGTGTTCGTCTGGCCCAATCAGCCCGATGGTGCATACGCGTGGAGAGACTTCTGTCTCAAGGAAGTCTCGTCTGCCGATTGGGTGGTCGCGGCTGGGGAACGAGAGGATATCGCCTCTTCATTGGCGGACGCCCTGGGTGCCAGCTTGGTCCTCACCAACGACGTCGATGGCTGTGAGCAGCTCGAGGGCGCGCTGCCTGCAGTTTCGATAGCCGGGGTGACCTCGGGGAGGGGGCACATCGTCTCAATCTGTGAGGAGCGGGGGATCTTCGTGACAAGCCAGCCGACAGAAAGCGGTGGGGAAGCTTCGGGATAGCCGGCACCCACAGCGTGGCGTGGCGCACATCGCCACGAAGCGCCCAGCGGGCAGACTGGGTGTACAGGAGGGTCGTCGCCTGTACAGCGAGTAGCCGCCTCGCACGCTAACAACCAGGTGG
>CAYZVO010000254.1:0-12448 GCA_964481655.1 uncultured Enterobacterales bacterium
AGCACAGGCCGACGCTGGCCGCCCCTCCCCCCCTCCATGAATACGATGGGATGAAGGACATCGTCTCCACCATCGCCGCGTTCCTGATGCTCGGCCTGGCCGGGGCGATAGTGTGGTTTGTGTTGGGTATGTGGATCCGAAAGCGCTGGCCCGCGCTGATCCCCGATGAACTCTCGTTCGACCACACGATCCGCACCAACCAGAGCCTGCGCGCCGTCGCTGAGCACCTGGCTCAGACGTTCCCTCACGAGCTGGACCCCCTGGTGGTGTGCCTCGGCCCAGTGCGGGGCAACGCCGGCCGCGTGCTGTTCCACGTGGGGCCGAAGAACCGCGGCAAGAACACAAACATCCACAACGCAGACTACCTGCTCTGCGTACGTCGGGTGAACAAGCGCGCCGTGGTCCTGCAGCTCGACACCAACCGCCCCCACCGCCACCTGTTCCTCCGAGAAGGCGAGGTGCGTCGGCTGCTCGATGTGGTGACCAGCGCCTACGGGGGCATCGAGTTCCTGTAGTCCGGCGCGGTGTCGTGACGGGCCCTCCCGTGCTCCCGGGGGCATCGGGATACTGGAGCGAAGTACCGAACCGAGGGCTCGACATGCTGCGCTCCACCACCACACTGCTCGCGCTCCTGGCCCTGTCCGGCTGCAAGGACAACGATGACGAACCCGGCTGGGAAGGCCGCCACCCGGGCGAGTGCGACGACGGCGCTGACAACGACGGCGACGGCATGTTCGACTGCGCGGACAGCGACTGCACCAACGCCCCCGAGTGCCTGCCCGACACGGGGAGCGGGCTCGATCAGGACGAGCTCGAGGCCGCCTGGAACGCGCTGCTCGAGCGCGTGGAGTACGAGGTGGAACAGGAGGGCGTGCCGGGGGTGAGCGTCGCGGTGCTGGTGGACGGCGAGCTGGCCTTCGCTGGAGGCGTGGGCGTGCACACCTACTACGGGGGCTCCCCGGTCGGCAGCGACACGGTCTATCGCTGGAACTCGGTGTCCAAGATGCACACGGCGACGGCGGTGCTGCGCGCGGTCGAGGCCGGCACGGCCTCGGTCGATGACCCCATCACCGACTGGGTCCCGGAGTTCTCACTGAACGGGGGTGACTACGACCCCGATGACATCACCCTGCATCACCTGCTGTCCCACAGCTCCGGTATCCCCGACGTGTGGACCACCAGCTGCAGCGACACCTCCGACGGCGGCCTCGAGGACTACTACACCGAGAACCTCTTCGAGCTGATGGGTCCCCCCGGCGCCTTCTACAACTACAGCAACAACAACTGGAACCTGCTGGGTTTGGCGGCCGAGGGCATGTACGGCCTACCCTTCCTCGAGCTCATCGACGCCGAAGTGCTCGATCCCACGGGCATGAGCACCGGCACCTTCGACGCCAACGACGCGGTCGAGGGGCCCTACGCCATCGGCATCGACTCGGACTACGACTACTACACCCCCCACCTGCACGACTGCGCCTACATGCGCCCCTGCACCATGCTGCACGGCTCGGTGCTGGACCTGGCGGAGACCGCCCGGCTGCACCTGGCGGACGGGGACGAGCTGTTGAGCGAGGACACGGTCCAGGCCATGCGCAGCCAGCTGCCCACGGGCTACCCCGACGGCTCCACCGTGGGCTGGGGCCAGTTCACCTACAGCTATCGGGGGGTGCCCTACATCAGCCACACCGGCAGCGGCGCGGGCTTCCGCTCCCAGTGGTCCATCGTGCCCGAGCAGGGCTTCGGCGTGGTGGTGGTGGCGAACGCGTCGTGGGCCGATCCCTACCAGCTGGTGCAGAAGGCCTTCGATCTGTTCCTGGAGCACGACCCCGACTGGACCCCGGAGAGCACCCAGACCGATCCCGAGAGTTGGACGGACTACGAAGGGTACTACGAAGATCCAAACTATTGGGGCAGCGTGAAGGTGGAGATCGGCAGCGACGACAAGCTGTCCCTCACCATGCTCGATCTCGGGGGAGACAGCTACCGGCTCTACCAATACGGGGGCGACACGTTCTTCTTCGTGCGCTTCGACTATTGGTACAGTCTGCGGTTCATGCGGGACGAGAACGACGAGGTGGCTTGGATGGTGAACCGGTATTGGGTCGGGACCCGGCAGGAGGTCGACAGCGTCGCGCCGGGGCCCGCGCCCTCGACAGAAGAGGCGCGCGCGTGGGCCTGGGAGCACTCTGGCCGTCTGGAGGCCCCCGACGGCGCGCGGCCAATGTACGACGACTGATGGTGGCCGGCTAGCTGCTCAAGTCGGTGCCATCCCAACCCACGCCTGGGGACAACACCCAGGTCAGGACGTGCCGGCGCTCGTGCACGGTGCCGCCGTCCTGGATTGGATCGAAGCCCTCCGGCACGGTCTCCTTTCCGAGCTGAGCCGAGCGGACGGCGTTGTGGGCGCAATACAGGAGATCCTCCATCGCGACCAACTCATCGACGCCCCGCGGCTCGAGCTCTTCGAGCCAGGCGTCCAATGTCCCGCTGGCGAAGTCGGGGATGAAGTCCCGCAGGATGGGGTCGATCTGCTCGCCCGTCATCTGCCCCCCCAGGTAGCTGAGCTCCGCGTCGTAGCCGAGCACCCAGGCCAGGGCCCACATGTTCTCGAGCCTCCAGCCGATGGTGTCACCGTGCACATCCCCCACCTCGGCCCGGGGGGTGTACCAGATCTTGCGCTCCGAGGGCGTCAGCGCGTCGAACAGCTCGTTGCGGACCATGTACCCGGCCAGCTTGGCCTCGGGGATGCCCGCAGCGGGGACCATGGTGCGCAGGAACAGGGCCTTGAGCGCCATCAGGCGGGCCGCGATCTCCCGGATGGGGCGGCGCTCGCCGGTGTGGCCTTCAGGCAGCGAACGCGCGACCAGGAAGCCGTCCTCCTCGAGCCGGGCGACGCGAGCGGTGCGATCCGGGGACCAGTCCGGGGTGGGATTGGTCGGGATGGCCGGCCGCTCCGCCGGCGCCTCGGTGAGCGCCTCGGCGGGGGGGGCCTCGCCGCAGCCGATGAGCAGGGGCAGCAGCACGAGGGCGGGCAGAGCGCGGGCGGGGATGCGGGCCATGGGACCTCCACGAGGGCCCCGCAACATATCCGGTGGCGCCGGGCCTCAGTGCCCATAGCCCGCGAACACCTCGCTGAACTGCCAGTCGCGGGTCTGATCGGGGCAGGATGAGCAGTCCAGGGAGACGTAGCTCCGATCCGGGCACGGGTGGTCCCGGTTGAGGGACCACATGGAGATCCATCCCAGGCCCACGGCCTCGGCGAAGGCCCGGGTCTCCACGGCGTCCTGCACGTAGAAGGTCTCGGTGATCACGTCGTTGAGCCCGATCATGGGGGTGGTGCCGATGCGGGCCCACAGCGCCGCGTCGTCCAGCGGTTGGCCTGCGGCCGCGTAGGCGCTGTCCAGCTGCGCGTGCAGGGCGGTGACGGCGTCGATGCCGTACTCCCCCATCTGTCCGTCGGGGTTCGGTGCCGCGCTGTCGCCATAGTCCATGGTCATCACGTTGACCCCCGCCAGCTCCACGCCCGCAGAGAGCGTGGCCTCGACCACCCTCACCCCGTCGGGGGTCAGGCCGCTGGGGAGCACGGGCAGGGTGAGCCAGATGTCCAGGGCGCGGCCCTCGGCGGCCAGCGCCGCCTGGAGCTGCGCCGCCGCCTGGGCCCGCCGCTGCACGGAGCCGTCGGCGCCATGGTCCGCTACCCAGGTGCCCTCCACGTCGAAGTCCAGTCGGGTCAGCTCCAGGGTGTCCACGACCCGGCGATAGGCACTGGTCAGGGAGGTGACATCGTCACAGGCCGCCGCCAACGGCGTGCCCGCGGCGCCTCCCAGGGAGAGGATCACGTCACCGCCGTGGTCGCGGCGCAGGGCCTCGAGCTGGTCGTAGAGCGCGTACTCCCCGGTCTCATCCCAGGAGGTCGGCCCAGTCTCGAGGCCGTAGTAGCCGCCCCAGGAGGGCTCGCAGCCGAGGGTGGGGTCCGACACCACGAAGCCCAGGGCGAACCAGGGCTCGCCGGTCTCGGCGGCGATGTCGGCCAGCTTGGCCACAGGGTAGAGCGTGGCGTCGACGAAGGGCGCGAAGACCCGCTCCGGCCACTGACCGCTGGGCGTGGGGTCGCCGGTGTCCACCGGGGGGCCGCTGTCGCCGGTGTCCACCTCGATCCCTTCGGCGAACGAGTCCACGGGAGGCTCCGGGCAGGGCGTGCACGCGACGGCGGGTGGGATCAGGAGGATGAGGACGAGACGGGTCATGATGGTGCCTGGGTTCGGGTGCACGGACCCCAGCCCGCTGGATGCGGGGGACAGGACGCAGGGAGCGCCACGGTGCGCGGACGAGGGACCGATCAACCCGTGGGGGACGGGCTCATCATCGATCCGTGGGGCGACACACCGTGACGATCGGGGGCACCCGGGATGACGAGATCCGCGCTGTCAGACCAGACAGTCCGCCCAGTCCAGCGCCATGTGGATCAGCAGGCCCAGGCCCACCAGGCTGGTGATGTCACCCGCCGCCCGGAGCCGAGCCGAGGGCAGCCGGCCGCGCAGCAGCGGTGGGAGCAGGAACAGGGCGCCGTAGACGGCGATGGCCGGGAGGGTGTGCAGGGGGTGGAACCCGATGGAGCAGCGCTCCGGGTCGTAGATGGGCTCGGCGAGCAGATGGTCCAGGTCCACCACGATGGTGGCCACCAGGATGGCGGTGACCCGCAGCCAGCGGCGCCGGTAGAGGACGGCGGCGACCAGGGCGGGGACGACGAGGTGGAGGGCGACGTGGAGCACGGAGCCAGGCTAGCCCGCGCCAGGCGCCCTCACCATGGTGGAGGGCTGCATTATGCTCTCTGCGCAGCCTCGCTCCATGGACACACCATGCTCCTTCCCCTCCTGGTCCTCTCCCTCGCTCAGGCCGGCGACGCCACCGTCCTGCCCGAGTCCACCGCCGAGATCCCGCCGGTCCTGCGCTGCCACGTCGAGGTCGGCCCCGACGCCATCACCGTCGACGGCGTCCACCTGCTGGCGCTCACGACGGCCGAGGGCGAGGGCGGCGAGGCCGTCACGGCCATCCCGGAGGCCGCCAGGAAGCACCACATGATCGTCCCCCTCTACGACCGCCTGTTCGCGGTCCGTGAGCGGGAGAAGGTCGAGCAGCCCGCCTGGAGCAGCCTGGCCATCCTGACCCAGCTGCCCGAGCTCGAGCACGACGGCGAGCTGCTGCTCAGCATCGACGCCGACACCCCGTTCTCGGTGGTGCGCGACGTGCTGTACACCGCCGGTCAGGCCCAGTTCGGCAGCTTCCTGTTCCTCACGGACAACCCCTGGGAGGACGCGCTGCGCACCATCGAGGTCGGCCTGCCCTTCATCGGCTCCCCCAGGACCGTCGACTTCGACATCGACCGCCCTCCCCTGAACCTGTCCATCATGGTGGACGATGAGGGCCTCTTCATCGCCGGGGCGGACTCGGTGATCGACCCCGAGGGTGAGTCCTGGGTCGAGGGCGAGCGCAGGCCCACCATCCCCTGCGCAGAGGGCGGCTGCGCGACGGTGGATGACTACGACTGGCCCGAGCTGGCCCGCCTGCTGGGCCTGATCAAGGACGAGTATCCCTACGAGCTCGAGCTCATCGTGGTGCCCGCGAGCGACGTGCCCTACGAGGTCATCGTGCGCCTGATGGACACCGCCCGCTGGGCCCCTCACCTTCCCATCGACGCCGAACGGGACGCCTGGGAGGCCTGGAAGGGAGAACGCACGCTCGCCTTCCCCTGGCCCGTGATCGCGGGAGGTGCGCCATGATGCGCCTGGTCATCGCCACCCTGCTGCTGACCGCCGCACCCGCCACGTTCGCCAAGGACAAGGCCGCCAAGACCGCCGCCAAGCACTGCGGCGCCGCCCTGGAACACGCCGCCCTGTGGGAGGAGGCCCCCCTCCCCGACGAGCGCGCGGTGCAGCTGTGCCAGGACTGGTACACGGCCAACGCCAGCGACGAACAGCTCGAGGCCCTGGTGTGCATGGCGAAGGCCGGGGACGAGCCCGCATGGCAGGCCTGCCGGGCGCCCTTCATCCCCTCCCCCGTCGCGGCCCAGCCCCAGCTGGTCATCGAGGTCGCGAGGGCGGCCCCCTCGGTACCACAGGACCCCGGCGTGCTGGGGGCCCTGGCCGACAGCAGCGAGCTGGACGGGGTGTTCGGCTCCAGCGATCTCGATCTCGAGGGCGCCATCGGCGGCCTCATCGGCTCCAAAGGCACCGCGGTCGGCAGCGGCGGGCTCGGATCCCGGGGCTCCGGCCTGGGCGGCCTGGGCACGGCGGGCCAAGGCCCCAGCAGCGGGGGCTCCTTCGGCACCAGCGCCGGGGTCATGTCCACGGGCGACCCCATCGTCCTGGGCGCCCTCGACAAGACCCTGATCGACGCGGTCCTCGAGCGCCACATGGCCCAGCTGCGCTACTGCTACATCCGCGAGCAGCAGGACATCCCCGACCTGTCGGGGAAGATCATCGTGAAGTTCGTGATCGCCAAGGACGGCTCGGTCTCGTCGGCCAACACCAAGTCCAGCACGATGAACAACGGGGCGGTCGAGCAGTGCCTCAACAGCCGCTTCATGCGCTTCCAGTTCCCCCTGCCCAAGGGCGGCGGGATCGTGATCGTGTCCTACCCGTTCATCTTCTCGCCCGAGCCCGCCGACTAGCCGTCGAGCTCGAGCGCCTCGGTCAGCACCCCCCGCAGCATGGCGGTCTGGGGCGCGGCCAGGCGCTGGCCCACCTGGGACATGGCGTAGGCGCAGCCC
Source organism: uncultured Enterobacterales bacterium (assembly GCA_964481655.1). Taxonomy (GTDB): domain Bacteria; phylum Myxococcota_A; class UBA796; order UBA796; family JAFGLY01; genus CALDOK01. The sequence goes on from CAYZVO010000254.1 coordinate 6,770, forward strand.
AAGGCCCCAAGCAGCCCAACGGTGACCCACAGGCCCCACACAGACTCCCCCAGCATCCACTGCACGACCCCCAGGATGCCGGCGAACATCACCATGGTCCACAGCCCCATGTAGACCATGGCGAACAGGGTCCAGACGCTGGGGTTGGGGCCGACCAGGCCGTCGATGACGCTGCCTTCGCCGGCCTCGTCGTCGCTGACCTTCACGCTCAGCATCGGCGACCAGAAGTGGCGCTCGTGCTCGTGCACCCGCAGCTCCACCAGCCGGTGGGCCTCGGACCCGATGCTGCGGCAGGGGCAGTCCGGCTCGGCCAGGCGCCCCCGGATGCGCTCGATCACGGCCGCCGGCGGCAGGGGCAGCTCGAGCCGAAACCTCGGGCGGATCCTGTTGACGACCATGGGCGCTCCTCCGACTCCCTCCGAAGATAAAGCATCCGCTGTGGGTTCGAGGCGCAGCCGGGAGCTCCAAGCCCAGGTATGCGCCCACTTCGAGACCTGGCCTACAAGGAGCCAGCGCTGACCATGCCCGACCGCCCCCGCCTCGAGTCCCTGCTCCGTCGCATCGACGGCCGCCCCTACCCCGCCTACAAGGACCTGCGGGGCCGCTGGCAGATCGGCGATCTGCGCATCGCGGTGGACCACGTGCAGGGCGACCCCTACGCCGCCCCCTCGCGGCTGCGGCTGTTCGCGCCCACCGGCATCGCCCCGGAGACCTGTGCCGACCCCGACCGCCGGGAGGCCGCTGAGGACTGGCTGCTGCGGCGCTTCGGCCACCGTCTGCGCGGAACCAAGCGCGGCTCCGGCAAGTCGGGTGAGCTGCGGGTCTACCGGCCCGGCCCCGAGATCACAGGGCGCTCGGCCCTGCGCCTGCACCCCGACGGCACCGCCGAGCTGCGCCTGCAGGCCGGCCTGCCAGCCCGGGGCCGGCGCATCCTGGGTCGCGAGGCCCACGCGCTGCTGTGCGACGATCTGCCCCGGGCCGCCCAGCGTCTGGTGCCAGGCCGCTTCGCCGAGCACCTCGCCGAGCACCTCTCCTCGGTGCTGACCCAGCGCGCCCTGCGACGGCAGCTGCGGCCCAGGGGCCTGGTGGCCTTCGTGGCCGACGGCTCGATCCTGCCCCGGGCGTCCGGGGTGGAGCGGGGGCCGCTGGAGGGCGCCCTGCCCTTCGCCTCCCCCGCCGAGCTGCGGGTCGAGCTGGACAGCCCGTCGGGGCCCATCGCCGGCATGGGGGTGCCCGTGGGCATCACCCTGATCGTGGGCGGCGGCTTCCACGGCAAGTCGACCCTGCTGCAGGCCCTGCAGTGGGGACACCTGGACCACATCCCCGGCGACGGGCGCGAGCGGGTGGTCGCGGACCCCGACGGGGTCAAGGTCAAGGCCGAGGAGGGCCGGCGGGTGGCCCGGGTGGACATCTCGGCCTTCCTGCGCGAGCTGCCCGGCGGACGCAGCACGGCCCCCTTCTCCACGGACGACGCGTCGGGCTCCACCTCCCAGGCCGCCGCCATCGCCGAGGCCCTCGAGAGCGGCGCCCGGGTGCTGCTGCTGGACGAGGACAGCTCGGCCACGAACCTGCTGGTGCGGGACGAGCGGATGCGCCAGCTCATCGCCTCGGACAAGGAGCCCATCATCCCGCTGGTGGAGCGGGTGCGCCAGCTGCACCGGGAGCGCGGCGTGTCCATGGTGATGGTGGTCGGGGGTGTGGGGGACTACCTGGCGGTGGCCGACACGGTGATCGCCATGGAGGACTGGCACCCCCGGCTGGTGACCAAGCAGGCCCACGCCCTGGCTGGCCCACCGCCGGAGGCCCCCGGGCCGCTGCCGACCGCGAGCCCCCGCCGGCTCGAGCCCCCCAGCCTGGTCCCGACGGGGCGTGGCCGGGTCCGTGCGCGCAGCGATCGGGGGGTCAGCTACGGCCGCGAGGAGGTCGATCTGCTGGCGGTGGAGCAGGTGCTCGACGCCGCCCACGCGGCCAGCCTGGGCCACGCCCTGCGCCTGCTGTCCGAGCTGCCGGGGACGCCCACCGTCAGCGCCGCGCTGGAGGCGCTCGAGGCCATCCTCGCCGACGAGGGCCTGGACGCCCTGTCCCCGTACCGGGAGCCGACAGGCGAGCTCATCCAGCCCCGGCGCCACGAGCTGGCCGCCGCGCTGAACCGGCTGCGCACCACGGAGATTCGAGGGAGCTGACGGACGGCTGTGGTGGTGCGGGGGACGCGCAGATAGCTTCACCGGGTCACGAGACCTGTCCCGCACCCCGAGGACTCGATGGGCGCGCCCGCCAACACCCCGGACCCACCCCAGACGAGCTGGCCCGAACGGCTCGCGCCATGGCAGCTGCTGGTGGTCGCGCTGCTCATCGCCGAGCTGTGCACCATGGTGGTCACGGTCGGCTGCAGCCTGGCGTTCCGGGGTGAGATCGCCATCGACTACCTGATCACCGGCGCCATCGCATGCGGCCTGGTCGCGACGCTGATCATCTTCCTGGTGTTCCGCTGGACCCAGCGACTGGCCCGGGCCCGGGAACGCATCGAGGCCACCGAGCACGAGCGCGACGCCCTCCAGGCCCAGCTGCTGCGCTCCCACAAGCTCGAGGCCGTAGGCCAGCTCGCCGGGGGCGTGGCCCACGACTTCAACAACCTGCTGGGCGGGATCCTGGGCAACGTCTACTACCTGCAGTCCGGCCCCCCCGACGCCATGGAGCGCGAGGAGCTCGACGAGGTCCTGGGGGACATCCAGGCCGCGGCCGAGCGCGGGGCCAAGCTGGCCACCCAGCTGCTGGCCTTCGCCCGCCGCGAGCCCGGCGAGGTGGCCCGGGTCTCCGCCGCCGACGTGATCGACACCATGATGCGCCTGCACCGGCGCATCTTCGACCGCTCCATCCGCATCGCCACCCAGGCACCCGGCGAGCTGCAGGTCATGGCCAACCGGGCCCAGCTCGAGCAGGTGCTGATGAACCTCTGCATCAACGCCCGGGACGCGATGCCGGAAGGGGGGCGGCTGACCATGAGCGCCCGCGCGCTCGCCATCGCGGACGCCGCCACGGTCCCCGACGGTGACTACGTGGAGTTCGAGGTGGCCGACACCGGCTGCGGCATGGACCCCGAGACCGTGCAGCGGGCCTTCGAGCCCTTCTACACCACCGGGGGCCCCGGCGACGGCTCCGGGCTCGGCATGTCCGTGGCCTACGGCATCGTGCGCGGTCACGGCGGCAGCTTCGAGCTGGACAGCACCCCGGGCGAGGGCAGCAGCGTGCGCTTCGTGCTCCCCGCGGCGCCCGCGCCGGAGCTCGACCCCAGCCCCCAGCCCGAGCCGGTGGCCGACAGGCGCGACGGGCCGCTGCAGGTCCTGCTGGTGGATGATGAGCCCCTGGTGCTCAAGGCCACCACCCGGCTGCTCGACAACGCCGGCTTCGCGGTGACGGCCGCCCCCAGCGGCGAGGACGCCCTGGAGCACGCCCGACGCGACGCGTGCGCCATCGACCTGGTGGTGCTGGATCTGGTGATGCCGGGCATGGACGGCGAGGCCACCTTCCGAGCCCTGCGGGATGCCGGCGTGGATTCACCGGTGCTGCTGGTGTCGGGCTACGACAGCGGCCAGCGGGTCGAGCGCTGCCTCGCGGCGGGGGCGGGGGCGTTCCTGCACAAGCCGCTGCACCCCGAGGAACTGGTCCGGGTCCTTCACCGGCTCCACCAGGGGCGGGCGGAGCCGACTCCCCGCGGATAGTGGTCCTCGAACCAACCCCATGCGCACGTTCGCACGTCCCGGAGGCGCTGTGTTCTGGTCCCTCAAGAAGCGCGGCTATCGCACCTTCCACCGCACCATGAAGACCGTGGGGGGCGTGCTCCCCTTCCCCCAGCCCGCCCTGCTGACCGGGCCGGACAGCCTGACGAAGCTGGCCGAGAACATCGCGGTGCGGGATCTGCAGCACGCGCTGGTGGTGACCGACGCGGTGCTGGTGGAGCTGGGCCTGGTCCAGCGCCTGCTGGATGCACTCGACGCCCAGGGCGTGCAGAGCACGGTGTTCTCGGATGTGGAGCCCAACCCCACCATCGAGACGGTCGAGGCCGGCCGTGAGGCCTACCGCGCCGCCGCCTGCGACCACATCATCGGCTTCGGCGGTGGCTCACCGATGGACGCCGCCAAGATCGTCGCGGCGCGCATCGGCAACCCCCTGCTGTCGGTGCGGGCCATGAAGGGCCTGTTCCGCGTGGTGCTGCCCATCCCCCCCATCTTCTGTGTACCGACCACGGCGGGCACCGGCTCGGAGACCACCATCGCGGCGGTGATCACCGACGCGCAGAGCCACCTCAAGTTCGCCATCAGCGACCTGAAGCTCATGCCCAAGATCGCGGTGCTGGACCCCACCCTGATGGTGGGGCTGCCCCCCCACATCACCGCCGCGACGGGCCTGGACGCCCTGACCCACGCGGTGGAGGCCTACATCGGCGTCAACGGCACGGACTTCACCGACGCCAAGGCCCTCGAGGCCACCCGGCTGGTGTTCTCGAGCCTCGAGCGGGCCTACGCCGACGGCTCGGACCTCGACGCCCGCACAGACATGGCCATGGCCAGCTTCTGCGGTGGCGCGGCCTTCACCCGGGTCTACGTCGGCTACGTACACGCCATCGCCCACCAGCTGGGCGGGCTGTACGGGGTGCCCCACGGGCTGGCCAACGCCATCGTGTTGCCGGTGGTGCTGGACTTCTGCAAGGACGCCTGCGCGCCGAAGCTGGCCGAACTGGCCCGCGCCGCCGGGATCGACGGCAGCTCTGACTCACAGCTGGCCGACGACTTCATCGCCGAGGTGCGGCGGCTCAACGCCGCCACGGGCATCCCGGCCACGGTCGCCGAGCTGCAGGCCTCCGACGTGCCCGAGATCGCCAAGCGGGCGCTCACGGAAGCCCACCCCGAGTACCCGGTCCCCAAGTTCATGGACCAGACGGAGTGCGAGCTGGTGGTCAGGCGCTTGTTGGCCTAGCGACAGCCCTGGGTGCGGACCTCGGTGTATTCGGTGCAGCTGCCCAGGCTGGTGCTGCACGAGGTGAGGTAGTCGTCGGTGCTGCCACAGGCCTGCACGAAGCCGGCCCAGCCGCTGTAGGTGGTGCAGGCGGGCCAGCCGCCGCAGCTGCCACGTGAGGTGTACTGCACGTCGTTGACGCCGTTGCAGTCGTAGTCGTAGGACCCGTCGCCCCGGTCGGTGGTGAAGTAGCCGGCCTGGCTGGGGTTGGCGTCGGCGTTGCTGTCGTAGCAGTCCGAGTCGTTGCTGACGTAGCCGGAGGCCCCCGCGCAGGCGACGGTGGTGCTGGACGGATCGCCGTAGCCGTCGCCGTCGCTGTCGGCGTACAGGGTGGTGGTGCCCACCACGCCGGTGTCGTCGTCGTCGGTCAGCCCGTCGCAGTCGTTGTCGTCGCCGTCGCAGACCTCGGTCGCTCCCGGGTAGACGCTGCTGCTGTAGTCGTCGCAGTCGGAGCTGTCGGCGACGTAGCCGCTGGGGGCCGTGCAGGCCGAGGTGTTGCGGGTGACGTCGCCGTAGCCGTCGCTGTCGTAGTCCCGGTACCAGGTGGAGGTGCCGGTGACGCCCGAGTCGTCGTCGTCGGTCAGGCCGGCGCAGTCGTTGTAGACCCCCGCCCAGGGCTCGGGGGCGCCCCGCTGGCCCGCCGCGTCCCCGGCCTCCCACGCGGGG